>NZ_WXYH01000265.1:0-82663 GCF_009872365.1 Rhodococcus sp. T7 | reverse complement strand
CCGTGGGTGGAGAAGAACACCTCCGGGCCGCGGGTCATGTTGGCGGCGAGGATGATCGCGATCAGCACCGCGGCGATGAGTTCGATGAACACACCGGCGCTGTTGATCATCGCCATGAGACGGACACCGAGCGCGTTGACGACGGTGGTGAAGCCGATCATCACGGTTCCGAGGATGACGGCGTTGGTGGCGAAGTCGTGTTCCCCGGTGCCGTCGCCGACGATCTGGAAGCCGCTCCACAGCCGCGGCAGATTGAGCTGCAGCGCCAGCACAACGGCCGACAGGGTGACGATCGACGCGGTGAGCATCAGCCAGCCCGCCGACCACCCCACCACCCGGCTGCCGAGCGTTTTCGCCCAGTTGTACACGGAGCCGGCGATCGGGTACTTGGCGGCGAGCTCCATGAAGCAGAGTGCCACCGAGAGCTGGCCGAGAAACACCAGCGGCCACGACCACAGGTAGGCGGGGCCCGCGGAGCCGAAACCGAAGTAGAACAATTGGAAAGTGCCGGTCAGGATGGAAATGTAGCTGACGCCCGCGGCGAAACTCGCGAACTTGCCGATACTGCGATCCAGGGACTCCTTGTATCCGAAATCCTCCAGTCCACTGTCCTGGTCGCCGGTCGTGTTGTCGGGTCTGGTCATTCGATCACTTCCTGAGAAGTCGAGGGGGTCTGCTCGCGCGCCCTGCCGAGTGCACGTCAGGTCGCGGTGAACCATCCCGCGAGAGGTGAGGTCGTGTTGTTCCAGATGTGTTTGACTTCCTGGTATTCGGAGAGTCCGGCGGGTCCGAGTTCGCGTCCGTTGCCGGACTTCTTGAATCCGCCCCACTCCGCCGCCGGCGTGTAGTAGCCGAAGTCGTTGAGCCACACCGTTCCGTGGCGCAGGCGGCGCACCACCCGCTCGCCGCGGGCGGCGTCCGACGTCCGGACCCCGGCGGCGAGGCCGTACTCGGTGTCGTTGCCGAGCCGGACCGCGTCCTCCTCGGTCGTGAATCGCTCGACGGTCAGGATGGGCCCGAACGTTTCCTCCTGCACGATCCGCATCGTGCGGTCGCAGTGGTCGAAGATGGTGGGCAGGTAGTAGCTGCCGCCGTCGAGCGCGGGATCGGCGGGCCGCGAACCGCCCGTCCGGAGCGTCGCTCCCTCGGCGATGCCCAGTGCCACATAGGCTTCGATCTTGTCGCGTTGCGCCGCCGACACCAGGGGTCCGGTCTCGCTGGACGCGTCGAGTCCCGGGCCGACACGGATGGCCTCGGCCCGCGAGACGAGGGCGGCGACGAACTCGTCGGCGATCGACTCCTCGACGATCAGACGCGTCCCGGCCGAGCACACCTGACCCGAATGCAGGAAGACCCCGGTGAGCACCTGGTCGACGGACGACTCCCAGTCGGCGTCCGCGAAGACGAGGTGGGGATTCTTGCCGCCGAGTTCCACGGCGACCTTCGTGACGTGTTTCGCGGCCGTTTCCAGGATGGTGGTGCCGGTGGCGAGTCCTCCGGTGAACGAGATGAAGTCGACGTCGCCGGTGTCGGTGAGCGCGGGGCCGAGGTCGGCGCCGCTGCCCTGCACGAGGTTGACCGCGCCTGCGGGCACACCGGCCTCCTCGATCAGCCGGGTGAACGCGATCGTGCTCAGCGGCGTGACTTCACTGGGCTTGAGCACCATCGTGCAGCCGGCAGCGAGTGCGGGTGCCACCTTCCAGGAGATCTGCAGCAGCGGATAGTTCCACGGTGCGATCAGGACGCACACCCCGATCGGTTCGCGGACGACGCGGGAGACGACGGCGGGGTCACCCACGTCGACGACGCGGTCGCTCGAGACGAGGGCCAGGCGGGCGTAGTACCGGAACACGGAGACGACGTCGTCGATGTCGATTCGACTCTCCACCAGCGTCTTACCGGTGTCGACCGTCTCGATGCGCGCCAGTTCCTCCTTGTCGCGCTCGAGGAGGTCGGCGATACGCGACAGCAGCGACGATCGCGTGGCGACCGGCGTCTGCGGCCAGTCCCCGGCATCGAACGCCGCCCGGGCCGCCTGTACTGCTCGCCCGGCGTCCTCGGGCGACGCCTCGTCCACGGTGGCGATCACGTTCCCGGTTGCCGGGTCGATGCAGTCGCGGGTGCGCCCCGATGTCGCAGCCACCCACTCCCCCGCGATGAAATTCACCGTGCCGAACAATTTCTGGACGTCGAGATCAGCGGATAGCGCCGACATCTTCATAGTGTGTCCGAAACCCTTTCGTGTGCGGAATTTTTCGATGAACCGACGATGAGCGGGTCACGGGAGACGTCCCGGTACAGCGAGACGCACAGTCCGATCATCACCAGCAGGAACGGCGCGGCCGCGATGATCGTCATCGTCTGCAGCCCCTGAAGGGCGTCCGAGCCGCCGGTCCAGAGGATGAGCGCCGCGGTGCCGCCGGTGAGCGTGCCCCAGAACACGACGATCCGTTTGCTCGGGTGCCGGGTCCCCCGCTCCGACAGGGTGCCCATCACGAGCGATGCGGCGTCGGCGCCGGAAACGAAGAACAGGGCCACCAGCACCATGACCAGCACGGTGGAGACACCGGCGAGCGGCAGGTGGTCGAGCATTCCGAACAACTGTCCCTCGGTCGACGACTGGGACGCCACGTCGGTGCCGTCACGTTGCACTCCGATCGCGGAACCTCCGAACACCGCGAACCACACGAGGCTGACCGAGGTGGGAATGACGATCACACCGACGACGAACTGCCGGATGGTGCGGCCACGGCTGATCCGGGCCAGGAACATGCCGACGAACGGGGTCCACGACACCCACCACGCCCAGTAGAAGATCGTCCACGACGACAGCCACGACGCGGTGTCGTCGCCCGCACTCGCGGCGGTGCGACCCGACATCGTCGCGAGTTGCGCGCTGTAGTCGGCGATGGTGGTGGGCAGCAGGTTGAGGATCAGCACCGTGGGGCCGAGGACGAACACGAAGACCGCCAGCACGATGGCCAGCACCATGTTGATGTTGGACAACCAGTGGATTCCGCGGGCCACGCCGGACACCGCCGAGGCGACGAACGCGAACGTCAGCAGTCCGACGAGGGCCACCAGTGCGAACGTGCCGACCTCGCCCATCCAGCCGATGATCTCGAGCCCGGACCCGATCTGGAGGGCACCGAGGCCGAGCGACGCGGCGGTGCCGAACATCGTCGCGATGATCGCGAGCACGTCGATCACCTTGCCCGCCGCCCCCTCGGCGCGACGGCCGAGGAGCGGGATGAACGCAGAGCTGATGAGTTGCTTGCGGCCCCGCCGATAGGAGCCGTAGGCGATCGACAATCCGACCACCGCGTAGATCGCCCACGGGTGCAGTCCCCAGTGGTACATCGTCGTGGCCATCGCCGAACCGGCGCTGCCGTCGGTCCCGGGAGGCGGGCTCACCATGTGCGCGAGGGGTTCGGCGACGCCGTAGAACATCAGCCCGATCCCCATGCCGGCGCTGAACATCATCGCGATCCAGCTGACCGTCCGGAACTCCGGCTTCTCGCCGTCCTTGCCGAGCGGAATCCGGCCGTACCGCGAAAACGCCAGGAACAGCGAGAACACGACGAACCCGGAGGCCGCGGTGATGAACAACCACCCCATGTCGGCGACGAGCCACCCGAGGGCCGCGTTCGAGACGAGCGCGAGGTTCTCCGGCGCCAGCAGGCCCCACAGGATGAGTCCCACCCCGACTGCCGCCGCGGCGCCGAACACCACCTTGTCGACGCCGCCCCGCGGCTCGGCGTGGGCGGGTGCCGCGCGCTCGGGCTCCGGCGCCTGCACTTCGGGAGGGTCGATCACCCTCGGTTGCTCGCCGGCGTACGTCATTTCGCGCCCCCACCCAGCCGGGTGAGTAACCAGTCGTGGAATTCGCCGATGTGATGCTCCGCGGGCACCAGCACACCCCCGTCGCGGTAGGCCTTCGACGACATCGTCGGCTGCGTCCGCTCGCAGGCGTCGAAGTCCTGCTGGTTGACCCGGTGGAACAGTTCGACCGAGCGGGAGACGTCGCGTCCCGACGCCGTGACGTCCGGCGCGTACAGCCAGTCGCATTCCACGATGGTGCGGTCCGCGGACATGGGGTACATGCGGTGGAAGATGACGTGGTCGGGCACGAGGTTCACGAAGACCTGCGGCCGGACGGTGATGGCGTAGTACTTGCGGTCCTGATCGTCGCTGATGCCGGACAACGCTTCGAAGCCGCCGCTTCCGTCGATGGTGAAGCCCTCGACTTCGTCACCGAAGGCGGCACCGTGCCCCACGAAGTACTGTGCGGCAAGGCCGTCCGCGAACTCCGGAAGCACCTCGGTGAGTTCGGGGTGAATGGTGGCGCAGTGGTAGCACTCCATGAAGTTCTCGATGATCAGCTTCCAGTTGGCCGCGACGTCGTAGGTGATCCGGCGGCCGAGTTCCAGGGTTCCGATCTCGTACCGATCAATGGCGGCCGGATCGCCGAGCCGTTCGGTGACGGAGCCGATGACCTCGTCCTCGAACGACGGCGGTTCGTCCGCGAGGCACACCCAGGCGTAGCCGAGCCACTCGCGCAGCGCGACCGGCACCAGTCCGTACCGCACCCGGTCGATGTCGGCTCCGGTCTCGTCGCGCAGCGCGGCCATGTTCGGCGCGGCGACCAGTTTGCCGTCGAGTCCGTACGTCCACGCGTGGTATGGGCACTGGAGGTTCCGCCGGACCTGGCCTTCGTCCTCCGTGCACAGCATGGCGCCGCGGTGCCGGCAGATGTTGAGGAACGCCCGGAGGGCGCCGTCCCGGCCGCGGACGACGAGGACGCTCTCCCGGCCGACAGTGACCTTCTTGAAGGCGCCGGCGTCGGCGAGGTCGGCGGTGCGGGCGGCGCAGAACCACATCGCCTCGAAGACGTTCTCCTGCTCGCTGACGAAAATGTCGGGGTCGGTGTAGTAGCGACCCCCCAGAGTGGGGATCAGTGCCGGGGCGGGCGCGGGAGCGGGGGCTTGGACGTCCGGAGCGGACATAGATGTCACCGTTCTTTCGTTACGGGAAAGATGCGTTCGGTCGGGGCTGTGACCTGGTGTCTGTGTGCGAATGGGCGCAGATCGCAAGGGGCGTCGTTGCCGAGTGTGACGACATGGGTGCTCGATCCGCGACGATCGTTCGAACAGCGGACAACTGTTCCCGCCGAGTCATCGCGGCGTCAGCATTGTTGCGTCATCAGCAACGCTATGCGATTTAGACAACTTAGACCGTCGTCGGCGGACGTGTCAAACATCACATTCGGCACTTCTTTCGCAGACGCGACACGGCCGAAACACCGCGTTAACCACGCGGCACCGAAACCCGGGCAAACCGGACTATCGGCTCGTCCTGCGTTGAGGGAGAGTCACTTCCGGTCGTCAGTCACCCGCGCCGACGGATTGCTGCGCTTCGATCCGCGCCACCGCGTCGGCGATTTCGAGCGCCACCGCCTCGAACTGATCGGGCGCCAGCCGGTACTCCGGGCCGGACACACAGATCGACGCGACGATCCGGTTGGTGACCTTGCTCCGCACCGGCACGGCGATCGAATTGAGTCCCGCTTCGAGCTCCTCGGCCGTGGACGCCCAGCCCCGCGACCGCACGTGCTCGAGCTCGACGTCGAACGCACGGAAGTCGGTGATCGTGTTGGGAGTGAGCGCGCTCAATTGCGGGCCCAGCCTGCTGCGGAGCTGGCCCGACGTCATCTCCGAGACCAGGACCTTGCCGGTCGCGGTCGCATGCGCCGGGGTGACCTGACCCACCCACGTGCGGAGCGCGACATGGCGATCACTGCGAGCTTCGAGCACGTTGAGCGTCGCCGCACCATCCAGCACCGCGAGGTTGACCGTCTCCCCGAACGCATCGGCGAGGCGGTCGCACTCGGGCTGCGCAACCTCGACGAGCCCGCTCTGCGCGACCGTGGCCTCGGCCAACCGCACTACCGCGAATCCGAGCTGGTATTTGCCGCGGACGCCCGCTTCCTCCACGAATCCGCGTTGCTGCAGCGAGGCGATCAGGCGTGAAACGGTCGATTTGTGCACGCCGAGACGTACGGCGATCTCCGTGGCGCCGATCCGGCCCTCTGCTGCGACGATCTCGAGCACGTCGATGGCACGTTCCACGGCGTGTACGGTCTTCGCCTTCCCTTCCACACCCTGGGCCGCGGGTGCCGTCGCCTCGGATTCACTCATGCCCCGAGGTTATGCCCACCGACTTCCGGAACGCAGTTTTTACACGCGAATGCTTGACACCGCGGGGCAGCACCGGCGAGCATTGTGTTGCACAGCTTGCAAGTCGTCGCGCATAGCGCAACAACTGCTCCACAACTTGCCCCTCCTTCCCGACGCATCCGGAGGTATCGAGTGATTCTCGATAACGATTCCCCAGTTGTGATCCACCCCGGCACCACACCGTTCGCCGTCTGCGAACTCATCACCCTGCCCGTGGGCGAAGTAGTCACGGTCACGCCGCCGGGAATGGCTCCCATCTCCGTCTTCCACACCTCCGACGGTCTGTATGCCATCGACGACACCTGCACCCATCAGGACGCCTCCCTCGCCGACGGCTGGGTCGAGGGCTGCACGGTCGAGTGCCCGCTCCACGAGGCATGCTTCGACCTCCGCACCGGCGTGCCGTCCGGTCCGCCGGCCAAGATCGCAGTCCGCACCCACGACGTGTCGATCGTCGACGGCACCGTGCTGCTCCATCTCGAACAGAAGGACGACGCCCGATGAACACTGTCCCGAATTCCATTGTGGTACTGGGCGCTTCACTCGCCGGACTGTCGGCGGTCCGCGCGCTGCGCGAGCAGGGCTACACCGGCCGCCTCGTCGTGGCAGGCAGCGAGCCATCACTGCCCTACGACCGGCCACCCCTGTCCAAGGAGTTCCTCACCGGCGGCATGACGGACGAGGACCTGATGTTGATGAACAGCGACGACGACACCCTCGACGTCGAATGGCGGATGAACAGCACCGCCACCGGACTCGTTCGCTCCCCCGACGGGCTCCACCGCGTCACATTCGACGACGGGTCCCACCTCGACGCCGATGCCGTGGTCGTCGCGACCGGCGCGCGCGCCCGGACCCTGCCCGGGCACCTCGGTCTCGCCGGCGTGCACACGCTCAGATCCGTCGACGACGCACGCGCACTGCGGGAATCGCTGTCCCGGGCGCAGAATCTCGTGATCGTGGGAGCCGGTTTCATCGGAGCCGAGGTGGCCTCCAGCGCGGCCGGAATGAGCCTGCACGTCACGGTCGTCGAGGCCTCGCCGACACCCCTCGCAGGTCCGCTCGGCATCGAACTCGGGGCAATCTGCGCAGGGCAGCACGCCGCACACGGCGTCCGGCTTCTCACCGGATCGGTCGTCGACGCACTGCTGGGCGACGAAGCGGTCGAGGCCGTCCGGCTCAGCGACGGAACGGTCCTGCCCGCGGACGTCGTGGTGGTCGGGATCGGGGCCGTCCCCAACGTGGAGTGGGCGAGCGACTCGGAACTGCTGATCGACGACGGCTTCCTCACCGACTCCTCGTGCAAGACGAACCTCCCCGGGGTGTACGCGATCGGCGACTGCGCCAGGACTTTCGACGACGCCCACCAAGTCCATCACCGGAGCGAGCACTGGAGCAACGCCGTCGCCCAGGCGGCCACGGTGGCCGACACGATCATGGCCACCCCGTCCGGCCCCGCCGCCATCCCGTACTTCTGGTCCCACCAGTACGGCAAGATGCTGCAGTTCGCCGGAACGAGGCACAGCACCGACGAGGTCCGGTTCGTCGACGGCGACCCCGGAACCGGCACGTTCGTGGCCACCTACGACAGGGACGGCGACACCGTCGGCGTCTTCGCGATGAACAATCCCCGGCTGTTCACCCGATACAAGAAGCAACTCGCCAGGTCGCGGGCCTGATGCCGGCGCTACGTGACCGCGTAGCCCAGGCGGTTACTGATCTGCTGGGACGTGTCGAGCGCGGCGCGTGCGACGTCCTCGAACCGTTCCGGCAGCAGTCGGTAGGCGGGGCCGGACACACTCAGAGCCGCAATTATTTTCGACGTGTAGTCGCGGATCGGGACGGACACCGCATTCAACCCGAGTTCGAGTTCCTCTTCGGACTCCGCCCAGCCCCGTTCACGGATGGAATTCAGCGCCTCCACGAGCGCAGGCACATCGGTGAGAGTTTCGGACGTGAGAGCGATCGGACTTTCTCCCACCCGCTCCGCGAGTTCGCTGTCGGACAATTCCGTCAGCAACAGTTTTCCGCTCGCCGTCGCGTGTGCGGGACTGCTCTGCCCCACCCATGTATTGGTACCGACGCCGGACGGGCCGTCCGCCTTGACGATGCTCACCGAGCGATTGCCGTCGAGTATCGACACATTGACGCTCTCGCCGACAGTTTCCGCCAGTTCGGCACACAATTCCTGACTCTGCCGCACCAGATCGCCGTCCGGCGTCGCAGTGCGGGCCAGCCGAACGATCGAATTCCCGAGCTGGAACTTTCCCCGGTTCTTCAATTGGGAGACGTAGCCCCGCGAATCCAGGACAGCGACGAGACGAGACGCGGTCGACTTGTGGACGCCCAGCTCCTCGGCGATTTCCGTGACGCCGGCGGTGCCGAGCCTGGCGAGAATTTCGAGTACTGCCAGTGCGCGGTCCACTGACTGCACAGCGCCGGCAGGCCGGCTCCGATCTCCATTCGAGTTATCGTCCAATTCAGTCATCGCGACTTCAGGATAGGCGACATCCCCGTGCGACGGTTATCTCCATCCACACCCCGTTCCGCGCCGGCGTCGGCGGGCACGGTGCGCATTTCCACGGCAAAACGGGGAATATTCGCCGTTTATCTACTCGATCATCAAAGAGTTACCCACAATTCGGGGTTGACCCCCTTACTCTTCCGGACTTAATGTGTTGATATATCAGTTGCCGATAATGGTTCCGATCAGCCCGATCCGTTTCGCAATTCACAGTTCTCTCCGGCGCCGTCCGAGCCCGCACCGAACATCGAACGTCCCGCCCGCCGCGACAGCGGCAGCACCCGTACTTCGCCACACACAGGCACCCACCGAACCAGGAGGACCATCATGGGGTCACCGCGCGTAGTGATCATCGGAGCCGGCATCGTCGGCGCGAATCTGGCCGACGAGCTCACCGCTCGCGGCTGGGATCGGATCACGGTCCTCGATCAGGGACCGCTGCCGCTCACCGGGGGATCCACGTCGCACGCACCGGGCCTGGTGTTCCAGACGAACGCGTCCAAGACGATGACCGAGTTCGCCCGGTACACGGTCGAGAAGTTCGTCGGACTCGACGTGGACGGCGAATGGTGCTTCAACCAGCTCGGCGGACTCGAGGTGGCCACCACCCCCGAGCGCCTTGCCGATCTGCACCGCAAGCAGGGCTGGGCAACGTCCTGGGGCATCGAGGGCACCGTCCTCGACCCGGCCGAGTGCGCGAAGCTGCACCCGCTGCTGGACGAGAAGCGGGTCCTCGGCGGCCTGCACGTGGAGACGGACGGCCTCGCCAAGGCCTCCCGTGCCGTCGTCGCGCTGGCCCGCCGCGCCGAATCCCGCGGCGCGGTGTTCCAGGGCTCGACGAAGGTGATCGGCATCGAACAGCGCGGCGGCAAGGTCACCGGTGTCGCCACCCCGCACGGGGTCATCCCCGCAGACATCGTGGTGTCCTGCGCCGGCTTCTGGGGTCCCGACGTCGGCGCGATGGTCGGGATGAACGTCCCGCTCCTTCCCCTGGCACACCAGTACGCCAAGACCGAGCAGCTACCCGAACTCGTCGGACGGAACACCGAACTCGCCGAGGCCGGCTTCCCGATCCTGCGCCATCAGGACCAGGACCTGTACTTCCGTGAGCACGTCGACCGCCTGGGCATCGGCACGTACGCCCACCGTCCGATGCCGGTGAACCTGCGCGACCTGGACGAGAGCAACGACGTGTCCTCCTCCGACATGCCGTCGATGCTGCCGTTCACGGAAAAGGACTTCGCGCCGTCGTGGGAGCAGAGCAAGCTGTTGTTGCCCTGCCTCGAATCCGCCGAACTGGAGGCCGGATTCAACGGTGTCTTCTCGTTCACCCCGGACGGCGGCCCCCTCCTCGGCGAGTCACCGGACGTCGCCGGTTTCTGGATCGCCGAGGCTGTGTGGGTAACGCACTCCGCCGGTGTCGCCCGCGCGGTCGCCCAACTTCTCGTCGACGGTCGCTCCGAGATCGAACTCCACGGCTGCGACGTCCACCGCTTCGAGGAGATCCAGATCGCGCCCGACTACGTCAGCGAAACCTCGCAGCAGAACTTCGTCGAGATCTACGACGTGCTGCACCCGCTGCAGCCCAAGGAGTCTCCCCGCGACCTGCGCGTGAGCCCGTTCCACGTGCGCCAGAAGGAACTCGGCGCCATGTTCCTGGAGAGCTCCGGCTGGGAGCGGCCGCACTGGTTCGAGGCCAACGCCCATCTGGTGCAGGACCTTCCGGCCGACTGGCAGCCGCCTGCCCGTGAGCCGTGGGCGGCCATGTTCCACTCCCCCATCGCCGCGGCCGAGGCCTGGCGCACCCGCACGTCGGTGGCGATGTACGACATGACACCACTCAAGCGGCTCGAGATCTCCGGCGCCGGCGCCCTCGCCCTGCTCGATCGGCTGACGACCGGCAAGATGGACAAGTCCGTCGGATCCGTCACCTACACGCTGGCACTCGACGACGCCGGCGGCGTGCGCAGCGACCTCACCGTCACGCGGCTGTCCGACACCGTCTTCCAGGTCGGCGCCAACGGCAACCTCGACCTCGACTACTTCCGCCGGCAGTCCCCGGACGACGGCAGTGTGCAGATCCACGACGTCACCGGCGGCACGTGCGGGATCGGACTGTGGGGTCCCCGTGCCCGGGATCTGGTGCAGGCGCTCAGCTCCGACGACTTCACGAACGAGAACTTCAAGTACTTCCGCGCGAAGCAGGTTCACATCGGCGGGGTGCCCGTCACGGCGATGCGCCTGTCCTACGTCGGCGAACTCGGCTGGGAGCTGTACACGTCCGCCGACAACGGTCTGCGGTTGTGGGATCTGCTGTGGGCGGAGGGGCAGAAGTACGACGTCATCGCGGCCGGCCGCGCCGCGTTCAACAGCCTGCGGATGGAAAAGGGTTACCGCTCGTGGGGCACCGACATGACGACCGAGCACAACCCGTACGAGGCCGGGCTCGGTTTCGCGGTCCGGTTGCAGAAGGGCGACTTCTGCGGGCGCGACGCGCTCGACGGCGTCTCCGACGAGACGGTGGAGCGGCGCCTGGCGTGCCTGATGATCGACGATCGGCAGTCGGTGGTCCTGGGCCACGAACCGGTGTTCGTGGACGGACAGCCCGCCGGGTACGTCACGAGCGCCGCGTTCGGTCACACGGTGGGGGCGCCGATCGCCTACGCCTGGCTGCCCGCGACCGCGACCGTGGACACCGCGGTGGAGATCGAGTACTTCGGGCGGCGCATCCCCGCCACCGTCGTGGCCGAACCGCTCGTCGACCCCGAGATGAAGAAGATCCGGTCATGAGCATCCGGCACGACACGGTCACCGGGTTCCTGGATTCGCTCGCCGATCGAACCCCCGCGCCGGGTGGCGGCGCGACCGCCGCGCTCCACCTCGGCCAGGCGGCCGCGCTGGTCTCGATGGTCGCCCGCTACACCACCGGCAAGAAGTACGCCGACCACGGGACGCTCGTCGAACGCATCTGTTCCTCCGCAGATGCGTTCCGCGAGAAGGCACTGCAGTTCGCCGACGACGACATGGCGGCGTTCACCGCCGTCATCGACGCCTACCGTCTCCCCCGGGAAACGGACGAAGAATCGGGGGCGCGCACGGCGGCGATCGCGACCGCACTCGCCGGCGCGGCCGCGGTGCCGGCCGAGGTGGTGGTCGCGGCAGGTGACGTCGTAGCACTCGCCGACGTCCTGCTGCCGGTGGCGAACCCCACCGTCGTGAGCGACGTCGCGGCCGCCGCCGAGGCCGCCCGCGCCGCCGCCACCACCGCCCGGGTCAACATCGAGGTGAACCTGCCCGGTATCACCGATGCGGACACCCGCCGATCCCTCACCGAGTGCCTGACCGGTGTCGACGCGATCGTCGAGCGCGCCGACGCAGTCACCATACGAGTACGAAAGCAGCTGAGTTCATGACAAGAAGCCTCGGTGGCGCCGAACTCGCCACCTCCATCCGAGACGACGCGTCCGTCGCCGCCGCCGCTCTTACCGACCTCGGAATCCGGCCCAGGCTCGCGGTCGTGCTGGCCACCGACGACGAATCGACGGCCTGGTACGTACGTTCCATCGCGGCAGCCGCGAAACGCACCGGAATCCTGTGCGACATCGTCGATCTCGGTGCGTCGGCGACGACCGAGCAGATCCACGGCACGCTCGTCGAACTCGGCCACGACCCGGACGTCCACGGGATCATCCTGCAGACCCCCTTGCCGGACGGCACCGACCTCGACGCGCTCCGGGAGGCGATCAACCCCGCCAAGGACGTCGACGGCGCGAATCCGGTCAGCCTGGGTCGTCTCGTCGCGCGCCTCCCCGCGTTCGCACCCGCCACCGCACGGGCCGTCATCGCGCTGCTCGATCACCACGGAATCTCCCCGCACGGCAGGACCGCTGCGGTGGTCGGCCGATCGACGGTGGTCGGAAGTCCGGTCGCGCACATGCTCGTGCAGCGCAACGCGACGGTGACCGTCTGCCACCGGCACACCACCGACCTGGCTGCAGGCACCCGTGACGCCGACATCCTCGTGGTCGCCGTCGGCATTCCCGGACTGATCACCGCCGACCACGTCGCCGACGGCGCCGTCGTCATCGACGTGGGGACCACCGCGACCGCCGACGGCCGGCTGCTCGGTGACGTCGACGCCGCGGCCGTGGACGGTCGGGCCGGTGCGCTGACCCCGGTCCCCGGAGGGGTGGGACCGGTGACCACCGCGTTACTGATCGCGCACACGGTCGATGCCGCCGCCACCCAGCACGCCCAGACCCGATCGGATTCGATGCTCGCCGGATTCCGAAGCGGCGTCTGACTTCCGTCTCCAGCCCTTGACCCGCCCGTCCCGCCTGAAATAACATTGACCATCCTGATATATCAGTTTGCTCGGACTAATACCTCAATTTGATTCCGGCATCGAGGAGACCCCCATGACCCAGACCTTCACCCTGACGCTCAGCTGCGCTCAGCGTCCCGGGATCGTTCACGCAGTCAGCTCCTTCCTCTTCGAGCAGAACTGCGATATCGCCGAGCATCAGCAGTTCGACGACACCCGGAGCGACGCGTTCTTCCTCCGCACCTCGTTCATCTCCGCCGAGGACGTCGACGCCCTGCGCCTCACCGAGGAATTCCGGAGCGTCGCCGCGAGATTCGGCATGACGTTCAACTTCAACGGCAGCGACCTACCCCGCGTGATCGTGATGGTCTCCAAGATGGGCCACTGCCTCAACGACCTCATCTTCCGCTGGCGAGCGGGCAACCTCGGCGCCGAACTCGTCGCCGTCGTCTCCAACCACGAGGTGCTGCGGCCGATGGCCGAGGCCGCCGGCCTGCCGTTCGTGCACGTCCCGGTCACGCCGGCCACCAAGCCGGAGGCCGAAGCCCGGCTACTGGAACTCGTCGAGGAATTCGACGCAGATCTCGTGGTGCTCGCCCGCTACATGCAGGTGCTGTCGGACGACGCGTGCCGCGCCCTGCGCGGACGCGCCATCAACATCCACCACTCGTTCCTGCCCGGTTTCAAGGGCGCCAAGCCCTACCACCAGGCGTTCGATCGCGGCGTCAAGCAAGTCGGCGCCACCGCCCACTACGTGACACCCGACCTCGACGAGGGACCCATCATCGAGCAGGAAGTCATCCGCATCGACCACACCTTCGACCCGGTGCGACTCGCCACGGTCGGGCAGGACGCCGAAGCCCTCGCACTGTCCCGGGCCGTGCGCTGGCACTGCGAGAACCGGGTCCTGCTCCACGGACACCGGACGGTCGTCTTCAGCTGAGGCGGCTCCGCCGCCTGTGCGCCTTTTTGGTAGCGGGAACAACCAGAAAGGCGCACGGGCGCGTAGCGCCTACAACAGGTCGCGGATGGCCTGCTCGAAACCGGCGACATGCTCGAGGGTGAGCGCGGACGCGGTGTCCCCGTCGCCGTCGACGATGGCCCGCAGCAGGGCGACGTGCTCGCGGACGTGGGCGGCGACGTCCGGCAGCCGGTCGAGGAAGAGGCACCAGATGCGGGTGGCGTGGGCGTCGAGGCTGACGAGGATGTCTTCGAGGTGCGGATTGCCGGACGCCCGGTAGATCTCGCGGTGCACCCGCACGTCCTTGCGCAGCACGTCGCGCGGGTCTTCGCTGTCGTCGATCTCCGCGATCTCGTCGGCGAGGGCGGACAGCCGGGCCCGGGCGTCCTGCGACGCCGTGCGGGCGGCCCGGGCGGCGGCCGTGGGTTCGAGTTGCTTGCGGATCTCGGAGATGTCGGCGAGGTCGGTCATGTCGACGGCGGTGGCGAACGTGCCGCGACGGGGGTAGGCAATGACGAGACGCTCCCGTTCGAGGCGCTTGAGCGCTTCCCGCACGGGCGTCCGGCCGAAACCGAGTTCCTCGGCGAGGCGGTCGTCGTTGATCGGCTCACCCGGCCGGATGTCGAGCATGACCAGGCGTTCGCGCACGATCTCGTACGCGCGGTCGGCGTTGGTGCCGCCGTTCGATGCCGTGTCGGCGACCGATGAATGCGCCAGGCTCATGTTCCGTCTCCCTGATTCTCCGGAGCTATTGACCTTTGTCCGGTACTGACCTTACGCTACCTTCCAGTTGATATATCAGTTTTAGTTCAACTGACCTTCCAGAAAGGCGAACCATGACCGTGGACACCGCAAACCTCACCGAGGTGGCAGCAGCGAACCCGACGCTGACTCATTCGCTCGCCGACCTCGATCCCGCCGTGCACCAGGCGATCGCGGCCGAACTGGAGCGCCAGCAGGGCACCCTGGAGATGATCGCCAGTGAGAACTTCGCCCCGCTCGCGGTGATGCAGGCGCAGGGGTCGGTGCTGACCAACAAGTACGCCGAGGGCTACCCCGGCCGCCGCTACTACGGTGGTTGCGAGCACGTCGACGTCATCGAGCAGCTCGCCATCGACCGCCTGAAGACGCTGTTCGGCGCGGAGTTCGCGAACGTGCAGCCGCATTCCGGGGCGCAGGCCAACGCCGCGGCGATGGCGGCACTGCTGCAGCCCGGCGACGGCATCCTCGGACTCGACCTCGCACACGGCGGTCACCTCACCCACGGGATGAAGCTGAACTTCTCCGGCAAGCTCTACGACGTCGCCGCCTACCACGTCCGCGAGGACGACCACCTCGTCGACATGGACGAGGTCGAGCGCCTCGCCCGCGAGCACCGCCCCAAGCTGATCATGGCCGGCTGGTCCGCGTACCCCCGCCAACTCGACTTCGCCCGGTTCCGCGCGATCGCCGACGAGGTCGGCGCCTACCTGATGGTCGACATGGCGCACTTCGCCGGACTGGTCGCCGCCGGACTGCACCCCTCCCCCGTCCCGCACGCGCACGTGGTGACGTCGACGACGCACAAGACGTTGGGCGGTCCCCGCGGCGGCGTCATTCTCACCAACGACGCGGCGCTGGCGAAGAAGTTCAACTCCTCGGTGTTCCCCGGACAGCAGGGTGGCCCGCTCGAGCACGTGATCGCAGGCAAGGCCGTCTCGTTCAAGCTCGCCGCCGAACCCGAGTTCCGCGAACGCCAGGAGCGCACCCTCGCCGGTGCGAAGATCCTCGCCGACCGCCTCCTGCAAGCAGATTCGCGGGCCGCAGGCATCAACGTCGTCTCCGGCGGCACCGACGTCCACCTCGTCCTGGTGGACCTGCGCGAGTCCGAACTCGACGGCAAGCAGGCCGAGGACCGGCTGCACCGCGTGGGAATCACGGTGAACCGCAACGCCGTCCCGTTCGACCCCCGCCCGCCGATGGTCAGCTCCGGCGTGCGGATCGGCACCCCCGCTCTCGCCACCCGCGGTTTCGACGAGGCCGCGTTCACCGAGGTCGCCGACATCATCAGCCACGCGCTGCGCCCCGCCACCGACGAGGCCGGACTCGACGGCCTGCGCGCCCGGGTCGACTCCCTCGCCGCCGCGTTCCCGCTCTACCCCACCCTCACGGAGGCGAACTGATGAGTGCCACCCAGCCGCCCGGCGCGCACCTGCCCGACCACCCGGACTTCCTGTGGCGCAACCCGGAACCGAAGAAGTCCTACGACGTCGTGATCGTCGGCGGCGGCGGGCACGGTCTGGCGACCGCGCACTACCTCGCCAAGAACCACGGCATCACCAACGTCGCCGTCCTGGAGAAGGGCTGGCTCGCGGGCGGGAACATGGCCCGCAACACCACGCTGATCCGCTCGAACTACCTGTGGGACGAGAGCGCGAAGATCTACGAGCACGCGCTGAAGCTGTGGGAGGGCCTCGAGGACGACCTCGACTACCCGATCCTGTTCAGCCAGCGCGGCGTCCTCAACCTCGCGCACAGCCTCCAGGACGTCCGCGACAGCGTCCGCCGGGTCGAGGCCAACAAACTCAACGGCATCGACGCCGAATGGGTCGGACCCGACGAGGTCAAGAAGCTGTGTCCGCTGGTGAACATCTCGAGCGACATCCGCTACCCGGTGCTCGGCGCCACGTATCAGCCGCGGGCCGGCATCGCGAAGCACGACTACGTGGCGTGGGGATTCGCCCGGCGCGCCGACGAGGCCGGCATCGACATCATCCAGAACTGTGAAGTCACCGGCTTCGTCACCGACGGCAACAAGGTCACCGGTGTCCGCACCACCCGCGGCGACATCGCCGCCGGGCAGGTCGCACTCTGCGCGGCCGGGCACACCTCCACCCTCACCGACATGCTCGGCATCCGTACCCCCGTGCAGTCCCACCCGCTGCAGGCCCTGGTCTCCGAACTGCTCGAGCCCGTGCACCCGACGATCGTGATGTCCAACGCCATCCACGTGTACGTCTCCCAGGCGCACAAGGGCGAACTGGTGATGGGCGCCGGTGTCGACTCCTACAACGGCTACGGCCAGCGCGGGGCGTTCCACATCATCGAACGCCAGATGGCGGCCGCCGTCGAACTGTTCCCCGTGTTCGCCCGGGCGCATCTGCTGCGCACCTGGGGCGGCATCGTCGACACCTGCCCCGACGCCTCCCCCATCGTCGGCCGCACCCCCTACGACAACGTGTATCTCAACTGCGGTTGGGGCACCGGCGGATTCAAGGCCACCCCAGGGTTGGGCTGGTGTCTGGCGGACACCATCGCGAACGACGAACCGCACGAGTTCATCGCGCCGTTCAGCCTCGACCGGTTCGTCACCGGCGCCCTCGTCGACGAGCACGGCGCTGCTGCCGTCGCCCACTAACCAGGAGCCACAATGCAACTCATCGAATGCCCGTGGTGCGGGTCCCGGGAGGAAACCGAGTTCCACTACGGCGGCGAAGCCCACGTCGTGTACCCGGAAGACCCGCAGTCGCTGACCGACGAGGAATGGGCGCACTTCGTGTTCTTCCGCGCGAACCCGAAAGGTCTTTTCGCGGAACGGTGGAACCACAGCGCCGGCTGCCGGCGCTGGTTCAACGCCGTACGAGACACCGCCACCTACCGATTCCACAGCGTCTACCGCTTGGACGAGCAGAAGCCGACGATATCGTGAACGCACCCTTCCGCACCCGCCAGGGCGGTCGCCTCGACCGCGACACCTCCTACACCTTCACGTTCGACGGCCGGGAACTGACCGGTCACCCCGGTGACACGCTCGGCTCGGCGCTGCTCGCGAACGGCGTCCACCAGGTCACCACCAGCATCAAGCTCGGCAGGCCCCGCGGTATCACCGCCGCCTGGGCCGAGGACACCGGCGGCCTCGTGCAGATCGAGGAGCCGTTCCCCGAGCCGATGCTGCTCGCCACCACCATCGAGTTGTTCGACGGCCTCGTCGCCCGCGGCATCCCCGGTCAGGGACGTCTCGCGACCATCGCCGATTCGGCGAAGTACGACGCCAAGCACGTCCACACCGACCTTCTGGTCGCCGGCGCCGGCCCGGCCGGTCTCGCCGCCGCGCTCACCGCGGCCCGGGCCGGTGCGCGGGTCGTTCTCGTCGACGAGCAGTGCGAAGCCGGCGGCGACCTGCTCGGCAGCACGGATCGGATCGACGGCGCTCCCGCTCTCGACTGGGTCGCGGCCGCGGTCGCCGAACTGGCGACCTACCCGGACGTGCTGCACCTGCAGCGCACCACCGCGTTCGGCAACTACGACGACGGCTTCGTCCTCGCCCTGGAGCGTCGTACCGATCATCTCGGTGTCGAGGCCCCGGCCGCTCTGAGCCGCCAACGTGTCTGGCGGATCCGCGCCCGGCACATCCTCGTCGCCGCCGGAGCGCACGAGCGTCCCGTCGTCTTCACCGACAACGACCGCCCCGGCATCATGCTCGCGCACGGCGCCCGCACCTTCCTGCACCGCTACGGCGTCACGGTCGGCGAGCAGGCCGTCGTGTTCACCACCAACGACAGTGCGTACGAGGCGGCGATCGACCTGCACGACGCCGGTGTCCGCATCAACGCGATCGTCGAGGCCCGCGACACCGCCCCCGCCGGCCTGCTGGCCGAATGCGAGGCGCGCGGAATCCCCGTCCGCACCGGGTCCGTCGTATGCGGCACCCGTGGCAACGGCCGGGTCAGCCACGCCCTCGTCACCTCCCGCGGCGACGACACCGGCACCGCGGTCCCGCTCGCGTGCGACGCATTGCTCGTCAGCGGCGGCTGGAACCCGGCCGTGCACCTATTCAGCCAGGCCCGAGGCAAACTGAAGTACGACGAGAATCTGGGTGCGTTCGTGCCCGGCGAGGACCTCGACGGCGTCACCGTCGCCGGCTCCGCCAACGGCATCTTCGACCTCGGCGGGTGTCTGCACGACGGCGAGCGCGCGGGCCGGGATATTCTGGGCGCGTTGGGCTTCGACGCCCCCGCTGCGGATTCCGCACCGTCCGTCGCACCCGAGACGACGAAGCCCCTGGTGCTGTGGCGGGTGCCCGACGCCGCGGGACAGGACACCCAGTTCGTCGACGTCCAGCGCGACGCGACGGTCGCCGACCTCGCCCGCGCGGTCGGCGCCGGGATGACGTCGATGGAGCACATCAAGCGCTACACGACCATCGGCACCGCGCACGACCAGGGCAAGACGTCGGGTGTGATCTCCTCCGGCATCACCGCCGAACTCCTCGGCCGCCCGATCGAGACGCTGGGCACCACCACGTTCCGGCCGCCGTACACCCCGGTCGCGTTCGCCGCCCTCGCCGGCCGCAGTCGCGGCGCCCTATTCGACCCCGAGCGGGTGACGGCTCTGCACGACTGGCACGTCGGCCGCGGCGCGGTGTTCGAGGACGTCGGCCAGTGGAAGCGTCCCCGCTACTACCCGCTGCCCGGGGAGGACATGGACGCGGCGGTGCTGCGCGAATGCGCCGCCGTGCGCCGCAGCATCGGTATCCTCGACGGCTCGACCCTCGGCAAGATCGACGTTCAGGGACCCGACGCCGGGGTGCTGCTCGACATGCTCTACACGAACATGATGAGCACCCTCAAGGTCGGCATGGTCCGCTACGGCGTCATGTGCGGCGTCGACGGCATGGTCATCGACGACGGCACCGTGATGCGCCTGGCCGACGACCGGTACCAGGTGTTCACCACCACCGGTGGCGCCGCGAAGATCCTCGACTGGATGGAGGAATGGCTCCAGACCGAATGGCCCCACCTGCAGGTGCGGCTGACCTCCGTCACCGAGCAGTGGGCGACGTTCCCCGTCGTCGGACCGAAATCGCGTGACATGATCGGTGAGGTCTTCCCCGACCTCGACGTCACCAACGACGCGTTCCCGTTCATGGCCTGGCGGGACACGGCCCTGGGCGACCTGCACGTGCGGGTGGCCCGGGTCAGCTTCTCCGGCGAACTCGCCTACGAGGTCAACGTCAACGGCTGGCACGCCCCCGCGGTCTGGGCGCGCCTGATCGCCGCCGGCGAGAAGTTCGACATCACCCCGTACGGCACCGAGACCATGCACGTCCTGCGCGCCGAAAAGGGATACCCGATCATCGGGCAGGACACCGACGGCACCGTCACCCCGCAGGACCTCGGAATGAGCTGGGCAGTGTCGAAGAAGAAGGTCGACTTCGTCGGCAAGCGCTCCTTCAGCCGGGAGGAGAACCAGAACCCGCTGCGCAAACAGTTCGTCGGACTGCTGCCCCTCGACAAGCAGACCGTGCTGCCCGAGGGCGCGCAGATCATCGAGGAGGTACTGGACGGGAACCTGCCACCCGCGCCGGTCCCGATGCTCGGGCACGTCACCTCCAGCTACCTCAGCGCCGAACTCGGCCGCCCGTTCGGTCTCGCCCTCGTCAAGGGTGGCCGAGCCCGAGTCGGTGACACCCTGCACGTCCCGGTGGACGGCCGCCTGGTGGCCGTGGAGGTCACCGGTTCCGTTCTCGTCGATCCCGAAGGAGCACGTCGCGATGGCTGACACCCTCGTCCCGCTCAGCCCCCTGCACGGCTGGGACCAGAAGTTCTCGGCGCTCCCCGAGTCGGTGCGCATCACCGAGGAGCCGTTCGTCTCGATGGTCGACCTGTGGGTGAACCCCAGCGGCCCCGGTGGGGCGGCGGCGGGCACCGCGCTCGGTATCGACCTGCCCACGACACCGTCGACCCGGGTGGACAGCGGCGCGGTCACCGCGGTTTGGCTCGGCCCGGAGGAATGGCTGATCACCACGCGATCCCAGTCCCCCGAGGAACTCGAGGGAACGCTGCGGACCGCGGTGACCCCGCACGGCGGCGCGGCGATCGACGTCTCCGGGCAGCGCACGACGATCCGGCTCACGGGGGCACACGCCCGCGACATCCTGGCCAAGGGCTGCTCGATCGACCTGCACCCCACCGTGTTCCGTCCGGGATCGGCCGTGCAGACCATGCTCGGCCTCGCCGGTGTCGTGCTGATCGCACTCGACGACAGCGGCACCGACTACCGCATCCTGGTGCGGGCCTCGTTCGCCCGGTATCTCGCCGAGTGGCTGATCGATGCCGCCGAGGAATTCGGCGTCGGTCCCGTGTAACGCGACAGTTCTCGGCCCGGGGGCGACATGACGGCGCCCCCCCCGGGCCGATCCCTGCAAGGAGGTTCGCACCATGCCCCCACGTTCGATTCTGCACGCGCCCCCGACGGCCGGCGCCGAACGACTGCTCGGCGCGCTCGCCCGCGACATTCCCCTGGTCTGCGGAATCGTCAACGTGACCCCGGATTCGTTCTCGGACGGCGGCCGCTACCGCGATCCCGCACGGGCGGTCGATCACGGGTTGTCGCTCGTCGCCGAGGGCGCCGATCTCCTCGACGTCGGAGGGGAGTCGACCCGGCCCGGATCGACACCACCGTCGGTATCCGACGAGATCGACCGGGTGGTTCCCGTGGTCGAGGCGCTCGCGCGCCACACGTCGGTCCCGATCTCGGTCGACACCTCACGCCCCGAGGTGATGCGCGAGGCGGTCGCCGCCGGCGCGTCGATGATCAACGACGTTCGTGCCCTGCGGCTGCCCGGCGCGCTGCAGGCCGCCGCCGACCTGCAGGTCCCGGTCTGCCTGATGCACATGCTCGGGGATCCGGCGACGATGCAGGGCTCACCGCGATATCGGGACGTCGTGCACGAGGTCCGCCGGTTCCTCCTCACCCGGATCGACGCTTGCCACGCCGCCGGCATCCCGGCCGAGCACATCCTGCTCGACCCCGGCTTCGGATTCGGCAAGACCCTGGCACACAACCTCCGGCTGCTGTCCGAACTCCGGCAGATCACCGAGATCGGACTTCCGGTCATGGCGGGCCTGTCGAGGAAGGGCATGCTCGGAGCCATCACCGGCCGCGATGTCGACCACCGGCAAGCCGCATCCGTCGCCGCAGCCCTGATCGCCGCCCAGAACGGCGCCGCCGTCCTCCGCGTCCACGACGTCGCCGCCACCGTCGACGCGGTATCGGTATACCGTGCGCTCGTATATCGTGGTCCCGCCACCTCCAGTCACGTGCCGAATCGAGACTCCGCCCTGTGAACGCTTCCATGTCCGCCGCAGTGGGGCTCGCGACGCTCGACTCAGCTGAGGTTCAGTTGATGGAGACCATGTATCACGATCCCCGCACGGGCTTGCGGCATCTCGATCGTCACCTGTCGCGTCTGGCACACTCGGCGGCGGTCCTCGGGTACGAGTTCGAGGAACGAGAGGTTCGGCGCCAACTCGCGCAACAGCTGCCGTGCGCCGGAGCGGCCCGGGTCCGGGTGCGACTGCACCGCGACGGCGGGGTGGACGTCGACGTCTTCGCTCC
Source organism: Rhodococcus sp. T7 (assembly GCF_009872365.1). Classification (NCBI taxonomy): domain Bacteria; kingdom Bacillati; phylum Actinomycetota; class Actinomycetes; order Mycobacteriales; family Nocardiaceae; genus Rhodococcus; species Rhodococcus sp. T7. The sequence goes on along the minus strand of NZ_WXYH01000265.1, from coordinate 60,239 downwards.
TCCGGTCGCGCCTGCCTGCGTATCGCTCGTCCTGGACGACGAGCCCGTCGATTCCCTCGACATCCTCCTCGGGCACAAGACGACGCTGCGCGAGCGGTACGACCGCAGGCGTCACCGCAATCCCGATGCCGACGACGTCGTGCTGGTCAACGAACTCGGACACGTCACCGAGACCACGATCGCGAACCTCGCCGCCCGGATCGACGGCGTCTGGTGGACGCCGCCGTTGTCGTCGGGATGCCTGCCGGGTGTCGAGCGGTCGTGGCAGCTCGACCGCGGGTTGATGCGCGAGCGGATTCTCACGCCGAGCGACCTCCTGGCCGCCGAGGCACTGGCCGTGACGAGTTCGCTCAAGGGCGTACTGCCCGCGACCCTCCGGCCGTAACCGCTCCGTTCCGAACGTTCTCCGGATCACCTCTTGACCCACCTCGCCACCTGACCTACCGTTATCACTAACACTGATATATCAATATCCGACCTGTTTGATCACCAGCGAGACGTCCGCGACCCCACCGCCCGACTGTCAAAGGAAAAGGCATGAGAGCTCGACAGATTCCCTCGGATCGACGGTTCACGGCCACGCACAGCTGGGTGGCCCTCGCACCGGGACAGAACTTCTCCGACTTTCCGCTTCGCGCCGGCGTCACCGACACGGCCCTCGACGACGTCGAAGTGGTCCGGCTGGAACTTCCGGCAGTCCGCAGCACGATCGAGGCAGGCGCCCCCTGCGCCCTGGTGTGGTCGTCCGCCCGGACCGCCGTCACGGTGTACGCGCCGATCAGCGGACTCGTCACGATGACGAACGCCGACGCCGCCGAGAATCCACAACTCGTCGCCGACGACCCGTTTCACAGTGGCTGGCTGTTCGCCGTCCTGCCCTCGCCGACCTCGTCCGCGTACGGACTCCTCACACCCGCGCAATACGCGACCGAACTCAGCGAGGCGGTGTAAACACATGACCATCAGCGTGTTCGACCTGTTCTCCGTCGGTGTCGGCCCCTCCAGTTCGCACACCGTCGGGCCCATGCGCGCGGCCGCGCGATTCGTGTCCGACCTGCACACGCTCGGCGCGTTCGACGACGTCACCGACGTCCGCGTCGACCTGTACGGCTCGCTCGCCGCGACCGGTGCCGGTCACGGGACGATGTCCGCGGTCCTGCTCGGCCTCGAGGGGTATCGGCCCGAGACGATCAAAACCGAGGAGATGGAGCAGCGACTCGGGGCGATGCGGACCACGCGGCGCATCGCGCTCGGCGGCTCGCACTACATCGCGCTGGCCGAGGACGAGATCGTCCTTCACCCGCTGACGATCCTGCCGTTCCACCCGAACGGGATGACGGTGACGGCCTATGGGGCCGGGAACGTGGAAATCCATCGGGAGACGTACTTCTCGATCGGTGGCGGATTCGTTGTCACCGAAGCCGAGAGCACGGAACACCGGCCGGCGCCGGTGAGCGGGTCGTCGTTCGGGTCCGCGAAAGAACTTCTCGACATCTGCGCGCGGCACGGATACCGCATCAGCCAGGTCATGCACGAGTTCGAAAGCGAAACCCGTTCGGCCGCGGAGATCCGTGACCGGCTGCTCCACATCCGCGACGTCATGGTCGAGTGCGAGCGGCGCGGCATCTCCCGCGACGGGCTCCTTCCCGGTGCGCTGCGCGTCCGGCGTCGCGCCCGGGACTGGTATCTGCGGCTCGATCAGGAAGACCCACAGCGTGATCCCGCGTTCGCGGAGGACTGGGTCAACCTCGTCGCGCTCGCGGTCAACGAGGAGAACGCGTCGGGTGGGCGCATCGTCACCGCCCCCACCAACGGCGCCGCGGGCATCATCCCCGCGGTCCTGCACTACGCCGTCCACTACACGCCCGCCGGACGGGCCGACCCGGACGAGACCGCTGTCCGGTTCCTCCTCGCGGCCGGCGCAGTCGGATCCCTCTACAAGGAGCGGGCGTCGATCTCCGGCGCCGAAGTCGGCTGCCAGGGCGAGGTGGGTTCGGCGGCCTCGATGGCCGCCGCAGGACTGGCCGAGATCCTCGGCGGCACACCGGAACAGGTGGAGAACGCCGCGGAAATCGCCATGGAACACAGCCTCGGCCTCACCTGCGACCCCATCGAGGGCCTCGTCCAGATTCCGTGCATCGAACGGAACGCGATCTCGGCGGGCAAGGCCATCAACGCCGCCCGGATGGCCCTGCGCGGCGACGGTACCCACCGCGTCAGCCTGGACCAGGTGATCGAGACGATGCGCTCGACCGGCGCCGACATGCTGTCGAAGTACAAGGAGACGTCCACCGGCGGTCTCGCCGTCAACGTCCCGGTCAACTACGTCGAGTGCTGACATGATCACCGACGAACTTCGACTTCTCCCCGCACAGGCCGCGCAGGTCATCCGCAGGCATCCCGTCCCCGACCGCGGCCCCTCGGTGCCGGACGCGCGATTGTCCGTGCTCGCCGTCCTGCTGCATTGCGCACCACTGCGCGGCGAGGCGTTCGTCGCGTTCCAGGTGCTGCAACGGCGCGGGCTCCCCGGGGAGTACTTCCTCGACCCCGGGCACGTCGACGACGCGGTGGCGCTGCTCGACGAGATCGACGTCTCCGGTGCCGAGTGCGCGGCGACGTTCGGGCCGAACTGGCGCAGCGTGGTCGGACATGCCGTCGACGCGGCATCCGTTCTGCACGAGGGATTCGCCGTGCCGACGTGGACGACGGGTGTCGTCGGCAGCCACCGCAGGCTCGGGGCATGGGCCTGCGCGCGTGACGCCGCCTGCGAGGCCGGTCGACTCGAATCCTGGTATCGCGCACAGGATGCCGCGTGGGAGCGGCAGTACATGGACGACGCGACGGTGCGGGTGGACGAACGTGTCCGCTCGGACGTCGCGACCGCGGTCCGCGACGCGGCAGCCGCACTCGCCGTCGCCGACCTCGCCGGCACCGGCGACCTCACGTCCGCCCACCTCGACACACTCCTCGAACCCTGGCGGACGGGCGTGGGAAGACTGTCCGACCGGTACTGCGCGGCGACCGGCTAGGCCCGCGTCCGATCCGGCCCGGGGGCACCGAGCCGCGCGGACACCGTGCGGGCCGATTCGGCGACGGTGCGGCCGAGCGAGTCCAGCATGGTGTGGGGAACCCGGAACCGGGGTGCGGACAGCATCACCGCGCCGACGAGGACGCCACGGTGATCGTGGACCGGCGCCGAGATGCCGACCTCCTCGATCGACGTCCGGCCGTCGTTGACGGCGTACCCGCGATCGCGGATCTCGCCCAGTTCGTCGAGGTACTCGCTCACCGAGTCGGCGTCGTCGGGCCCCAGCAGCAGCCGCCGTTCGAACAGCCGCTGTACCTCGGCGCGCGGCATGTCGGACAGGAAGACCTGGACCGACGAACTCGCATACGTGTCGTAACGGGTGCCGACCGCGGCCGTGTGCTTGACCTGCTTGGGACTCGGAACCTGTTCGACGACGACGGATTCGTGGCCGTTCCACACCATCAGGGCACTCGTCTCCTCGGTCCGCCGCGTGAGGCCTTCGAGTTCGGGCAGCGCCACCCGCCGAACGTCGAGGTTCGCCAGCAGTGGCCCGGCCAGGCCGATCACGCCGAGACCGAGGCGGTACCGCCCGGTCCCCTCCTCCCGCTCGACGTACCCCGCTTTCTCGAGGGTCGCGAGCATCCGGGACACACTGCTCTTGTGCAGATCGACCTTCCGCGCGATCTCGGTGACGCCGAGCACCGGTTCTGTGATCGAGAACGCCTCCAGAACGCGCAGCCCGTTGAGCAGAACCGACGGCGACGGCTTCGCGTCACCGTTCTGATCGCCGAGCTGATCGACGTCGTCCACACTCATGTCCGCTGTGCTCCTTCGACTCGGCTGGTACTCCTGCCGACCCTGCCACACCTGCGGCAGGGTCGGCGTACCGGTCAGATGCCGAGAATGTTGTGTTCGAGCCCGAACGGGAACCGGGTGATGTTCTCCGCGTCGTTCTCGCCGACGACCAGGATGTCGTGTTCACGGTAGCCGCCGGCACCGGGCATTCCCTCGGGAACCATGATCATCGGTTCCATCGACACGACCATGCCGGGTTCGAGGACGGTGTCGATGTCCTCACGGAGCTCGAGGCCCGCCTCGCGCCCGTAGTAGTGCGAGAGCACGCCGAAGGAGTGCCCGTACCCGAACGTGCGGTTCGGCAGCAGACCCTCGGCCTCGTAGATCTCGTTCAGCTCGGCCGCGATGTCCTTGCAGACCGCGCCCGGCTTGATGAGCTCGAGGCCGCGGCGATGAACCTTGACGTTGACCTCCCACAGTCGCAGATGTTCCGGCGACGGCTCACCGTAGAACAGCGTGCGCTCCAGCGCCGTGTAGTAGCCGGCGATCATCGGGAAACAGTTCAGCGACAGGATGTCTCCGCGCTCGACGCGTCGGCTGGTGGCCCAGTTGTGGGCGCCGTCGGTGTTGATACCCGACTGGAACCACACCCACGTGTCGCGCAGTTCGGCGTGCGGGAAGGTGGCCGCGATCTCCCGGATCATCGCGTTCGACCCGGCAATCGCCACCTCGTACTCCGGGACGCCCTCCGTGATGGCGTCGCGGATGGCCTCGCCGCCGAGGTCGCCGATCCGGGCGCCGTGCTTGATCAGTTCGATCTCCTCGGGCGACTTCACCATGCGCTGCCGCATCGTAGCCTTGGCGACGTCGGTGAAGGTCATTCCCGGCAGGACCGCCGCGACGCGGGACCGCAGGTCGGGGGTGAGGTGGTCGTCCTCGACACCGAGCATGCCGCGCGAGATGCCCTGGTTCGCCAGCACCTGCTGCACTGCGTACTCGAAGTTGTCGCGGCGCCAGTCGGTGTAGACGACGTTCTCGCCGAACGTGCGCCGCCACGGCATGCCGGCGTCGATGTTGGCGGACACGGTGGTCGAACTGTCCTGGGTGACGACGAGGGCGTAGGGACGGCCGAACGCGGTGTAGAGGAAGTCGGAGTAGTAGTTGATGTTGTGGTAGCTGGTGAACAGCGCGGCGGCGACCCCGTTGTCCGCCATGTGCTTACGCAGTGCGACGAGCCTGCGGTCCATCTCCACCGGGGAGAACGTGGGAACGACCTTCTCGCCGTTGGGGATGCTCTTGATGCGCTCGAGGTTCATGGTGCTCCTTGTCGAGTTGCCGGCATCGGGTGATGCCGCACGTGGTGGGTGAACGGGTGGTCAGGTGTCGGCGAGTGGACGCCGAGAGGTTTCGCGGGCCATCATCATCGAGCCCATGGCGACGAGGGCTGCGGCGACGAGGTACCACGCGGGCGCCAGTGGGCTGCCGGTGATCTCGATGAGCAGGGTGGCGACGAACGGCGCGGTGCCGCCGAACAGGGCATTGGCAGTGTTGAAGCTGAAGGCGAACCCGCTGTAGCGGACCCGGGTGGGGAAGATCTCGGACAGGAAGGTCGGGAGCGTGCCGTCGTTCATGGTGAGGAACGCGCACAGCACGATCTGGATGACGACGACACCGACGATCCCGACAGCCCCGAGCACGCTGAACAACGGGACGGTGAACACGGCGAAGCAGATCGACGCGCCGATGAGAACTCGCTTGCGGCCGAATCGATCCGAGAGCGCACCCATCCCGAAGATGAAGACGATGTAGCAGGCGAGGGCGATCGACGCGGCGACGAACGAGGCTGTGTGCCCGACGTTCAACACCTCCGACAGGTAGGTCGGCATGTAGCTGAGGATCAGGTAGAAGCCGACCGCGTTGAGGCAGGTGACCCCGAAGGCGATGACGATCGCGCGTCGATGATGGGTGAACAGGATCGACAGCGGCGCGTTGGCCTCCACGTTCTGTTCCATTTCCTGGAATTTCGGGGTGTCCTCGAGCTTCAACCGGATGTAGCGGCCGATCAGACCCATAGGCGCCGCGAGCAGGAACGGCAACCGCCAGCCCCACCCGTTGAGCTGTTCCGTCGAAAGCACCGCGGTGAGCAGTGCCGCGATCAACGATCCGAACAGAAGTCCGGCGGCGGTGGACGCGGGCACCACACTGGTGAACAGGCCACGCTTGCGATCGGGGGCGTATTCGGCGAGGAACGCCGACGCGCCCGCGTACTCGCCGGCGGCCGAGAATCCCTGCACCATGCGGACGAGCAGCAGCAGGACCGGCGCGAGGTACCCGATCTGATCGAAGCTGGGGATCAGGCCGATACAGAACGTCGACGCCGACATGATGAGGATCGACAGCGACAACGCGGTGCGGCGGCCGATCTTGTCCCCGAAGTGACCCCAGACCAGACCGCCGATCGGACGGATGACGAACGAGATGGCGAAGACGGCGAACGTGGCCAGCAGGCCCGTCGTGGGCGCGGCCTCGGGGAAGAAGACCACCGCGATAACCGTTGCGAGATAACCGTATACGGCGTAGTCGAACCACTCGACGAAGTTGCCGACGAAGCTCGCCGCGACGACTCGCCGGAGAACCCGGGGCGAGGGGTTCACCGCGCCGGCCGCTTCCGATTGCGGCGCAGCTGAGGGGGAATTCAGGTTTTGGGCCATGCCCACTCCTTCTCGGGGCGTCGGCGCCTGCCGACTGCAACGAATAGCTGTCGTTGCTTTGAATGCAACTGCGATTCGTTCAGTGACAGTATTGTGCGCACCGTCACATGTCAACGGGCGCGTCGTCACCGCACCAGAATCCGGGGCGCAGGGAATGAGCCGGGCCTGAAACCGCAGTAAGCACGTCGAATGGGAGATGCCGCCACCTCCGCGCGCGATTCCGGGGAAGTTCACGCGAATGCAACCCTGTTGCAACAAGCGATCCTTGCTCCGGGTTCCGCGACCCCGGAGGATGTCAGTTGGCGTCGACCACACCACCGAGGTAGAGGCGCGTCGCGAGGTGCACGGCGGCAAGCCGCGGCGAACCCGTCGGATCCTCGCCGAGCAGTGCGAAGATCTGCTCGAGCCGCTGGTACAGCGTCTGGCGCTGCACGTGCAACCGGGCCGCCGCCTCGGTCTTGTTGCACCCGCACTGCAGGTAGACGTCCAACGTGTCGATCAGGCGGCGACCACGTTCCGCACCCACTGCAAGGAGCGGCCCGAGCATCTCCCGGACGAACCCGGCCGGCAACGCAGGATCGCCGATTCGCCGGACGAGGCGTTCGAGAACGAGTTCCGCGGCGACCACCACGGTGTCGGCGACGCCCAGATCGCCCGCGAGGTCGAGCACGAACCGCGCCTCCGCCAGCGTCCCGGGCAATCCGGTCAGGCCGGTGACCACCGGCCCCACCGCTACCCGGGCCTGCTCCGCCCGGGACGTCGTGCGCAGGGACTCGGCCAGCGCAGTGCACGACCCGGACCGGTCGTCGGCCCGGACAACGATGATCGCGTGCAACTCGTCACCGGCCACGGACGACACCGTTCCGGCCGAGTACCGATGCAGCGTCGCATCGACAGCGGCGAGAGCCACCGGACCGTCGACCGAACGGCCGACGACCCCGACGTACGACACTCCCTCGGCCAGCCCCGCCGCGCGGGCGGCCGCAACGAGACGCTCGGGCGCAGGATTCGGCCGGCTGACGATCCGCAGCAACGCCTGCGCGGCGCGGACCGCGGCCGACGGCGGAAAGGATCGCAGGAGCGAGATCGCCAGCGCTGCCGGCGCTCGCTCGACGATCGCCTCCGCGGTGACGTGATCGGCCGGGTCGTCCGGAGACACCACGAGCGTCGCGACGCCGACACCCTGAACCGCCACCGGTACCGAGAACAGCCCCGCATCGGCGGCAGGAGTCGCGATCTCGTTCCCGAGGGCCGCGATCACGTCGCCGGTCGCGTCGAGCAGGGTCACGTCGCCGGGCAGGAGTCGCGCGAGCACCGCGAGCAACTCGCCGGGACCGCCACCGCGCGCCAGTTCCTCCGACAACGCGTGCGCGACGGCGTCACCACGACGCAGCCGCTGCACCGATTCGTTGACCAACAGGCCGTTGATCGCCTCGGCCACCTCGACGAACGGCACGACCCCCCGCAACTCCACCACCGGCAACCCCACCGCCGACGCCTCCTCGATCAGTTCCGTGGGGATCCGCGGCAGTTGCGACCCGGTCTCGATGGCCACTCCGGCGACGCGGCGAGCCGACAATTCGCGCACGTACCGCCGCAGTCGGTCCGGATCGGCGGATGCGAGCGCGAACCCGGCGGTCAGCAGTAGTTCACCGCCGCGAAGAAGGTGCGCGATGTCGATGACCTCGCTCGAATGCACCCAGCGCACCGTTTGCGTCGACAGGTGGGCTCCGACACGAACGACGGGGCGTCCGGCAGCCAGGCTCGGGTGCGCGAGGACGTCGGCTAACGACAGCGACATGACATTCCGTTCGTTGACAAACCCGATTTTATTGGCAAAGTGTAAATGGTGTGATGTGGGTCACGCACCGGAAGATGGGAAGCCCACAAGGCCTCACCAAGGGAGTCCGATGGTCAAGAACATTCCCACCGACAGTCCCCACATTCACGACGTCGAAGAAGTACTGCAACCCATCCCCGAGGAAGCGCGCACGACGCGTGTCTCCGGCCAATTCTGGATCTGGGCGGGGGCGAACATCGCGCCCATCAACTGGGTTCTCGGCGCTCTCGGCATCGGCCTCGGACTCGGTCTCCGAGACACGCTCATCGTTCTTGTCGCCGGAAACATCGTCGGCATGGCACTTTTCGGCGTTTTCGTTCTCATCGGCCAGCGTACCGGCGTCACCGGCATGGTGTTGTCGCGGGCGGCGTTCGGCCGGCGCGGCGCCTATCTGCCGGCCGCAATCCAGGCCTGCCTGGCCGTCGGGTGGTGCGCCGTCAACACCTGGATCGTCCTCGACCTGGTCATGGCACTGCTCGGCAAGTTGGACCTCGTCGACCCGCACGAGCGGAACCTGGCAGCGAAGGTCCTCATCGGAGCGGTCATCATGACGATTCAGGTGACCATCGCGTGGTTCGGGTACCGCGTCATCGCCGCATTCGAGCGCTGGACGGTTCCACCGACGCTGGCGGTACTGGTCCTGATGTCCGTCGTCGCCTGGTTCCACCTCGACATCGACTGGTCGTATGCCGGACCCACCGGTGAAGTCCTGCACGGCGGCGCCCGGATCGCAGCCATGTCGACGGTGATGACCGTGATCGGAATCGGCTGGGGAATCACGTGGTTCACCTACGCCTGCGACTACTCACGGTTCGTGAGCCGGACGGTGTCGCGGCGCAAACTGTATCTGACCAGCACGCTCGGCCAGTTCGTTCCCGTGGTGTGGCTCGGAGTGCTCGGCGCGAGCCTCGCCACGACCAACGGTTCGGTGGATCCGGGTGAGCTGATCGTGTCGAACTTCGGCGCGCTGGCGCTGCCGGTGTTGTTCCTCGTCATTCACGGGCCGATCGCCACCAACATCCTCAACATCTACACGTTCTCGGTCGCCGCGCAGGCCCTCGACATCAAGGTGCACCGCCGGAAGCTGAACCTGCTGGTCGGCGTGTTCGCCCTCGTCGTGGTCGTCTTCTTCATCTTCCAATCCAGCCTGGCCACCGTGCTCGAGACGTGGCTGGCGGCGATCGTGGCCTGGATCGCGAGCTGGGCAGGCATCATGCTCGTCCACTACTTCCGGGTCGAGAAACGACAGATCGACGCACGCCGGCTCTTCGACCCCATCGGATCGCGCCGACTGCCCGACGTCAACTGGATCACGATGGGATGCTTCGTCGCCGGAATCGCCGCGACGTGGCTGTTCATGTACGGCGCCACGAGCCTCACGCAGGGCTTCGCGGCACGCGCGCTCGGCGGGCTCGACCTGTCCTGGCTGGCAGGTGGCGGAGTCGCCGCCGCCCTCTACGCCGTCCTCGGCCCCCGCGCGCACCGCCCCTACCGCATCACCGGCCAATCCCCGACACGATCGGCCGCGACCACCGACTCCCCCGACGTCCTCACCGGCAACTGACCCCCTACACACCAGGAGCACTCGTGAACAACGAATTCACGTGGCCGCAGGGCCACACCGCAGCCGCCGCCTTCACGTTCGACGTCGACGCCGAATCCTGCGTCCTCGCCCACGATCCCACCTCGGCGAACCGAATGTCGCTGATGAGCCACCAGTCCTACGGCCCCCGCGTCGGCGTCCCCCGCATTCTGCGACTGCTCGAGCGCCAGGGCGTGCACGCGACGTTCTTCGTGCCGGGATTCACCGCCGAGTGCTACCCCGACACGGTCCGCGCCATCATCGACGGCGGCCACGAGGTCGGGCACCACGGGTATCTGCACGAACCCATGAAGGGCCTCGACGCCGCCACCGAGGCACGTTACCTCGACCGAGGACTCGACGCGCTCGAAGAGGTCGCGGGCATCCGTCCCGTCGGCTATCGTGCACCCTGGTGGGAAATGAACTGGCACACACCCGAACTCCTCGCCGAACGAGGATTCGTCTACGACTCCAGCCTGCTCGACGGCGACGAACCGTACCTGATGGCGACCAGCCCGGAATCGGGGCGCACCCTGATCGAGATCCCCGTCGACTGGGCACTCGACGACTGGGAGCAATATGCGTTCTACCCGGGTGTCACCGGCAGCGGCGTCATCGAAAGTCCCGCCAAGGTCCTCGAGATGTGGACCCTGGAAGCGGAGGCCCAACACACCGAAGGCGGGTGCTTCGTCCTCACGAACCACCCGTTCATCTCCGGACGGCCCTCCAAAGCAGCAGCACTGGAACGACTCGTCGAGAACGTCAAGGCAATGGACGGAATGTGGGTGACCACCCTCGGCGAGATCGCCGCACACGCCCAGCGCGTCTGCACCGAACCCTTCACACACACCCGATTCGAGATCCCCACCTTCCCCGACGTGCACATCCGAAAGACTCCCCCAGCCCGCGCCACACTGAGGTCCGAACACTGAGGGTATATTTCTCGGTAGTTTTTCGTTCAAGTAGGTCGAGGGTTCTGTCATTCGCCTGAATGACAGACAGGACTGTTGCGCCTCAACAGCTTTCGAATATCAGCGCCACTGGCTACCATTCCCTTCACACCGAATGAATCGACGTTGTGGCGTTCGTCGACCATTCCGTGGAAGCGCCACACCACCCTGAACGAGGTACAAAATGAAGGCTCGACGGCTAGTTCTCGGCATCCTCGGCTGCGCCGCCATTTCGATGGCGGCCGCACCTTCCGCGCAGGCGGCGACGATCTTCGATTTCCTTCCCCCGGAGATCGCGTCCCTGATCCCGAGCGGCTCGGCGGACGCCGTGAACCCCCTCCTGCCACCGCCACCCGCCGCTCCGGCAGCACCGGCCCCCGCACCGCAGGTCGCGCCGGCTCCGCAAGCGGCCCCCGCACCGCAGGTCGCGCCCGCACCGCAGGCCCCCGCACCGCAGGCGGGTTACAAGAACTGCACCGAAGCCCGCAACGCCGGCGTCACGCCGATCTACCGCGGCCAGGACGGCTACGCGTCACACCTCGACCGCGACAACGACGGCATCGCCTGCGAGTAGCCGATCACCGACCGCGCCACCCTCAGATGCACCCCTTATGCGCGGACGCACCCCTATTCAGGCCCTAGAAGTGGTGCGTCTACCGCGAAGGGGTGCGTCTGTGCGTCACCCCCGCGACCACCCCGCGATCACGCCTGCGAGACACCCCGCAGACGCACCCCTTCTGCGCAGACGCACCCAAATTCGGGCCCTAGAAGCGGTGCGCGTACCGAGAAGGGGTGCGTTTGCCCCGTCAACCCCGCCAGACCAGCCGGTGTCGCCGTTCCCGTGCGGGGCGGGGTGGTCGGCACTAAGTTCGGCGATGACGGTTTGAGGTTCTACGCGAGGGGGCGGTCCGGCATGGGCAGGACATATTTCAGGACGTTGGGCGCGGTCGCGCTGGCCGGGGGTGCCGCATTCGCCGCGAGCGCCGGCACGGCCGGGGCGGATGTTCTCACCGAGATCAACGGCTGCAGGATCGTGGCGAATCCGAGCCCCGAGGACCGCACGACGTGCCCGGGCGCGGATCTGAGTTCCGCGAACCTGGCGGGCCTGAACCTGAGTTTCGCCGACCTGGCGGGCGCGAACATGAAGCGGGCGAACCTCACCGGCACGAACTTCGCCGCAGCGGATCTGTCGCACGCCGACCTGAGTGACGCGAACATCACCGGCACGAACTTCACGGACTCGCAGCGCAATGCGGTGATTCTGTACAGCACGGACATCGACATCTTCGGCACGATCGTCGGGGACCTGAACATCACGACCGAGCCCGAATGGTCCACCGACGCCCACGAGCGCGCGCTTGCCTCGGTCGTGCCGGTGACACCGCAGGTCCCGCTGCCGTAATCCACCCCGCACCATCCACCCGGGCCGCGCACTGCGCGGCCCGGGTTTTTACGTGCGCGCACCCCTTGACATTAGATACTGTCACTATCCATTATTAGATAGTTCCAATATCCAATCTTGGAGGCGTCACATGACGACGATCGAACCCACCCGTTCGACGCACCATTACGAAGGCGAACTGGTGGTCTTCCTGATCGGGATGACCATCAACCGGCCGTGGCGGCCCGACCTGTGGCTGCCCACCCTTGCCGCGATGCCGAGGATGTTGCGCGAACTCTCGGAGGACCCCGATTCGGGTCTGCTGGGTTACCGCCTGACATTCGAGGGGCGCGGCCCGACGGTGATTCAGTACTGGAACTCCGTCGACAAGTTGTACGCCTACGCCAGCGACAGTCGGGCGAAGCACCGACCGGCCTGGGCCGCGTTCAACCGGCGGGCCCGCAAGGCACCCGGCGCCGTCGGCGTCTGGCACGAGACGTATCCGGTGGACCGCGCCGAGTCGATCTACGTCGGCACACCGGCGATGGGCCTGGCCCGGGCCACGACGCGTGTGCCCGTCGCACGGAAGTTCAATGCTGCCCGCGACCGGTTGTCGCGCAGCGGTACCCACGAAGACTGATCGATTCAGGAGACTGACCATGGAACCCTTGATCGCCCTCGTCGCCGTCACTCTGGCACTGCTCGCCGCGGGCGCGGCCGGTGTGCGCCGGTTCCGGCCGTGGCCCGTCGCCCTGCGGGGTGGACTCGCGGCCATGTTCACACTGACCGGGATGGCCCACTTCGTCGGACTGCGTGCGGAACTCGTCGCCATGGTTCCACCGTCGCTGCCGAACCCGAGTCTGCTGGTGACCCTGACCGGTCTGCTCGAACTGGCCGGCGCCGCGGGACTGCTGATCCGGCGCACCGCGCCGTGGGCGGCCGGGTGCCTCACCGCCCTGCTGATCCTGATGTTCCCGGCGAACGTGTACGCCGCCGTGGAAGGACTGGCGACGGGACCGTTCGAAGCGCTGCTCCCCCGCACACTCCTGCAGGTCGTGTTCCTGTCGGCGTCCCTCGCCGTCGTGATCTCGTCCGTGCGGGGCCGGGCTACGGAATCGCCCTCCGAAGCCCACTCGCTCGAAGCACCCGGCGTTGCACTCCCGCCCGCACCGCATCCTCGGTTCCGATGATCCGCACGTGCTTTCGCGCCCGGGTGATTGCGGTGTACAGCAATTCGCGGGTCAACAGCGAGGATGCCGCGCCGGGCAGCACCACGGTCACGGTGTCGTACTGGCTGCCCTGACTGCGATGAATCGTCATCGCGTACACCGTCTGCACCGCGGACAGGTGCGTCGGATGCAACAGGAACGGTTCGCTACCGCGCACGAACGCGGCGAACAGTTCGTCGTCGTCCCGGCGCACGATCACGCCGGTGTCGCCGTTGTAGATCTTCGTTTCGTGATCATTGGCAGTCACCATCAGCGGCTGGCCCGGGTACCAGCGATCCGGGTCCAGTCGCTGCCCCGTCGACTCCCCGATCCACTCCATCGCCTGCCGCGCCCACCGCTGCACCCCGTACGGACCTTCCCGGTGCGCGCACAACAGCCGGTGCCTCTCCGAATGCTGCAGTGCAGCAGCGGCATCGCCGGATTCCGCGGACCCCGTGACCGCGGCAGCCGTTGCCACGACGTCTGCCCGCAGTGCGTCCAGATCTTCGGGTCCGTGGAACGACACCTCGGGGGCACCGCGCAACAGGATCTCCACGACCTCGTCCGGCTCGCCTTCCCGCACCGCGACGGCAAGCTCGGCGATGGCGCCGCCGAAGCGCCGCCCGCGGCTGAGCCGGACCACTCCGCCCCGCAATCTGTCCCGTTCGCCCGCACTCAGCGCGGCTTCGAGTGGGTCGTCAGCGGCGTCGAGGTCGTCGCCGACGATCCTGGAGAGCACCGGATTCTCGGTACCCGACACCGGCCGCGCGACGAGATCGGCCAGGACCGCGCCCGCGTCGACGGACGTCAGCTGATCCGGGTCTCCGACGAGCACCAACTGGGTGTCGGGGCGGACAGCCTCGAGGAGCCGGCACATCATTGTCAGCGACACCATCGACGTCTCGTCGACCACGATCACGTCGTAGGGCAGGTGGTTGTTCGCGTTGTAACGGAAGCGGCTGCCGCGTCCACGCTGCCAGCCCAGCAGCCGATGCAGTGTCATCGCTGTCAGTTCGGACGGCAACCCGAGTGCGTCGGCCTGCTCGCGCACCGACTCCTGCAACCGCGCCGCGGCCTTCCCGGTGGGTGCCGCCAGCGCGATACGCCGTCCCGGCCCGGGCTGCCTGATCAGCAACGCCAGCACCCGGGCGACGGTGTGGGTTTTGCCCGTTCCGGGGCCGCCGACCACCACCGACGTCCACTGGGTGGCCGCGACCGCGGCCGCGATCCGTTGTCGATCCGGCGACGGTGCCTGCGCCGTGTCGTCGTGCTGGTCGCGGAACAACGCGTCCAGCCCGTCCCGCAGCGACTGCTCGTCGACGACGGGATACCCGACGGCGCGCTGGTCGAGAACCCGCCGGATGGTCGCCTCCTGCCGGAAGTACCGGTCGAGGTAGAGCAGCCCGCCCTCGGCCGTGTCGACGAGCCGCAAGGGTCGTAGCGGTCCCGCGGGACCACCCGTGACCAGCGGGCTCCGGCGCAGTGCCGCGACGACGGTGTCGTCGTCCGGCCAGGGCAGGGCGTCGAGATCGACCTCGGATTCCTCGTCGACGGTGACTTCCCGGAACCGCGTCAGGTCCAGGCACACCGAACCGGACCGGACCGCGCGCACCGCCAGCGCCGTCGCCAGCACGACGTTTTCCGAAGATTCGCCCCCGAGCGCCGACAACCGTAGCGCGACGTGCACGTCGGCGGCGGCCAGCACCCCGGCCTCGTTGAAGATCCGCAGCATCCCCTTGCCGCGCTGCGCCACCTCCACCCCGGTCATCGCGCCGCCTCCTGCGTGGAGGCCGACCCGGACAACAGGTCGGACAGCGCGGTGATCAGCGCGGCGGGCGGCGCCCAGTCGAAGACGCCACAGCCCGGTGGCGTGCCGGGCCCGACCATCCCGCGGACGAACAGGTACTGCACACCACCGAGGTGCACGGCCGGATCGTAATCCGGCTGCCGCCAGCGCAGGTAGCGGTGTAGCGCAACGGAATACAGCAGAGCCTGCAGTGGATAGTGCGCCCGCAGCATTTCCGCGGCCATCCTCTCGCGGGTGTAGTGCGCGGTGGTCAGGTCGCCTTGCGCGAGACGGTTGGTCTTGTAGTCGACCACGACGTACCGCGGTCCGGGCAGCCGCAGCACCGCGTCGATGCTGCCGGTGAGGTATCCGCGCAGCGGGGTCGGCTCGAGGGTCTGCACGGCGTCGGCGTACGACCGGAGTGGGTCGTCGTCGGGAAGGTGGGTGCGCAGCAGTCGGCCGATACCGTCGAGCATCACTGTGAGCGACGGCGTGTCGCCGCCTGCGAGGGGCAGTTCGAAGTCGAGTTCCGCCAGCAGGTCTGCGGGGGCCAGGTCCGCGAGTGTCCCCGCGCCGAGCGGAGTGCGCAGCACCGGTACCAGCGCCGTGGCGAGCTGGGCCGGATCGACGTCCGACAGGGTCGACGCGATCACGTCGCGGCAGCACCGCAGGACTTCGTCGTCCAGATCGGGTGCCGCGGTGTCGACGATCTCGAAGACGGCGTGGACGAGCGTGCCGAACGTCGCGCCGCCCGGCAGTTCGTTCATCGTCGACGGCAATCCCGCGGTGACGTCGTCCGGCGCGTGCAGCGGCGGTTCGTCCGGCTCGTCCGTCTTCTCCTCGACCTCCGCTTCGCTGCCGACAGCGGGCGCGTCGTGTGCGGACGCCGTCAACGCCGAATACGACGTGCGACGCCACCGCGTGTCCAGCAGCCGACGGAACCTCGCGGCCTCGAGGTCGCCGCTGGGCTCTCGTTGGGGTGTCCAGTCGACCCGCGGGATGGGTTCGGAACCCACGGCCTCGACGGTCACCGCCTCGGGTGCCGCCGTGCCCCAGGCCGACAACCGTTCCGCGACAATCGGATCCTCGGGGACGGAGACCTTCTGAGGGACGTCCCGCTGCCCGGGTTGCCGGCCCAGGATCATCCGGTGCAGCGGCGCACCGGCCGTCGTGAATGCCGGCGCCCACCACATCACGAGCCCGCACATCGCCCGGGTGACCGCGACGTAGAGCAGCCGCAACTCCTCCCCCGCCTCCTCCGCGTCGTGCCGGTTCCTGCGGTCCGCGTAGCCGGGGCTGCCGGGGCCGCCGACGTCGAGGACGCGTCGCCCGGCGTCGTCGTGCAGCAACAGTTTGGTCGGTTTCGAGATCGTGGCGGCGTCCCACGCGTACGGCAGGTAGACGAGCGGGAATTCAAGGCCCTTGCTGGCGTGGACGGTCGCGATCTGCACCGCCGCGGCGTCGCTGTCGAGCCGCCGGCTGCGGTCCACCCCGCCCGACGTCGGATCCTTCATGCGTTCGGTGAGCCAGCGGATGACCGCCGTCAGGCCGAGCGACTGCTCGACGGCGGCACCGTTGAGCAACTGCGCCACGTGCCGGAGATCGGTCAGCGCCCGCTCGCCCGCCGCCACCCGGAGCAGTCTCGCCTCCAGCGCGCCGACCGCGGACAGTCGTTCGAACAGCGCCGCGAAACCGGACTGCGCGAACACCGAGCCGAGCTCCCTCAGCTGCCCGCCCACCTCCGCGACGATGTCGTCGCCGCGGGCGTCGAGTTCCTCGGCCGTCTGTCCGAGCAGCGGGGTGAGCGCGGCCAGCCGCACCCGGTCGGCGCGGTGCGGCTGCTCGATGGCCTGCAGGATCCAGAGCCAGTGCTGCGCAGCGGGAGTGGTGAAGACGCTGGCCCCACCGGCGAGCACGGACGGCACCCCGGCCCGGTCGAGGGCGTCGTGGACCAGGGTGATCTGGGCGTTGGTGCGCACCAGGACCGCGATGTCGCCGGGCTCGACGAGTCGGACGGTTCCCCCGACGTCGAGTGTCGCGCCGCCGTCGAGGAGGGCGACGATGTCGGCGGCGAGGTCGGCGGCGATCCTCTTCCGGAGCGGCCCCACTCCCGGGTATCCCGACTTGTTGAGCGGCCCGGCGCCGGTGCGCGGCAGGTACCGCAGCCGCAGCGGCACGGCACCCGTGAGGCGCGACTTCGGCCGCGCACCGTCGACGCGGTGCACGACGATCTCGGGATGCCCGAGTGCGGCGCCGCCGTGCAGGTATTCGAGGCCGTCGAGGAGTTCCTGATCGCTGCGCCAGTTGGTGGTCAATTCCTGGTGCCGGTCGGCGGAGCGCACCGCGTCAAGGTAGCTGAGGACCTCGGCGCCGCGGAACGCGTAGATCGCCTGCTTCGGATCGCCGACGAGCACCAGTGTTCCGCTGTCGTGGAAGGTGCGGCGCAGGATGTCCCATTGCAGGGGGTCGGTGTCCTGGAACTCGTCGACGAGCACGACGCTGTAGCGTTCGCGGACCCGCCTGCAGGCCGCCGCACCGTGCTCGGGATCGCTGAGGACGCGGTGGAGGAGCATGGGGAGATCGTCGAAGTCACGCAGTCCCACCGCGCGTTTGCGGCGGTCGACTTCGGCGCGGACCGCCTCGGCGAACGCCACCCGCTCTCCGGCCGGGGTGCCCCGCGCATCTTCCGGGGCGAGCACGGCCTGCGAGTCGAAGATGGCGGCGCGGGCGGCGGCGGTGGCCTCGGCGGGTGTGAATGGAACGGAGTCGGCGCGACTGTACGCCCGGAGGTACAGGTCGGCGATCACCTCCGTCGTGAGGTCGTCGGCGGCCTCGACGAGCACCGTGTCGGGGTCGCGTTCGCCCGCGATCCCGAGTCCGTCGAGCATGCGCTGGCAGAAGCTGTGGGTGGTGACGATGGTGGCGGCGTCGAAGTCCGACAGTGCCTGCAGCAGACGCCGGCGGCGCAGCGTCACCTCGTCGGCGTCGGCCTCGGCGAGGTGCCGGATCACGTGGTCCGCGCTCAGCCGCGCGGCCGCGGGGTCGGCCAATGCGGCTGCGGCGGAACCGAATCGCTCACGGGTGCGTTCCCGCAGTTCCTGCGTCGCGGCGCGGCTGAACGTCACCAGCAACAACTGTGACAGGTCGACACCGCCCTCGGCGACGAAGCGGGCGGCCAGACCGACGATCGCGTACGTCTTCCCGGTACCGGCGCTCGCCTCGAGAACCGTCGTGCCCTCCGGCAACGGACCGAGCAGGTCGAAACCCCGCGCGCCGGTCACGGCTGCGCCACCGTCTCGGCGGCGAGCAGCGGCGCCCACAGTTGCCGGGCGTAGTTCTCGATGGTCACCGCGTCGCCGAGGACGTCGATGCCGGGTGAGGACCCGTACACGTACGTGATGTGGCGGTCGCGTGCGTCACCGAAATCACTGCTCCATTCCTTCCGGGCCGCCTCGATCGCGTCCTCCATGCTGCTGCCGCCGTGACGTCGCTCGGCGTAGGCCGCCGACGCACTCGTGGCGATCGGCAACGGCGCATGCAACCCGAGATCGCGCAGTTCGACCAGTCGCACCAGTTCCTCCAGCGGGTTCTCCGGTGCCGTCAGGGTCGAGCGCCACGCTGGGCGGCTGTACGAGCCGCGGCCGGTGGTCACCGCTGTCCATTCGATGTCGCCGTTGCGGTCGGACGCCGCGACCGCCAGCAATTGGGCCCACGCGGTGAGGCGGTGTTTCGGCCCCAACCTCGAATACGTGGTGCTCGCGATCACCGATCCGTGCACACCCCCGACGGTCCCGGTGAGGCGCCGTCCGTTGCCGAGATCGACATCGACGTCGACCGTCTCCGCGCGCCCGACGTGCACGGACCCGCTGACCGCGACGAGCGACTCGACCGCGTGCTCGATGTCGGCGAGCACCGCCTCCCCCAACTTGTACGGCGGCAACGTGCCCCGGCGCCACTCGGCGGCGCGGAAGTCGGCCGGTTCGGTTCCCGACAGTCGCGCGACGAGCATCCTCTGGCCGAGGTCCCAGCGGGCGAGCGGATCGGGCGCCACGTCCAGTGCGTCGGCGAGGTCCTCGTCCACGTCGGGGACTCGCAACCCGAGCCGTTGCCGCAGGAACGCCTGCGTCGGGTGCACCAGGAACGCGACGAGTTCGGCGAGATCAACGGGGGCCGGCGGCGGCGGCACCAGCGGCGCCGGCAGGAACGCGGGTACCGGTTCGGGCGGGTGCTGCGCGGCGCGGGCACCGGCCAGCGCCGCCCGGTCGAAACTGAACGGGTGCTCGGGCCGGAAGTTACGGGCGTCGAACGGCTGCAACGGATGCCGCGTCACGATGCCGGGGAGGGCATCGCTCCCCACGGTGGCCGCGACCGCGTCGAGCAATTCGGACAGCGGGATCGCAGGAGGTCGCGACATGCCGGTGACGGGGTCGGCGCCCGTATAGAACAGCAGGAGTTTCTCGCCGGCGGACATGACGGCGTCGAGCAGCAACTGCCGGTCCTCGCTGCGCGGATCGCGTTCGCCGAGCAGAGGATTGCGGGCCAGCACGTCGTCGCCGTCCATACTCACGCCCCGCGGGAACACTTCGTCGTCGAGGCCGAGGAGGACGACGACGCGGTGCGGCACCGAGCGCATCGGCACCATGGTGCACACCGTCAGCTCCCCGGTGCGGAAGTTCGCGCGGGTGGGACGTCCCGCGAGCCGGGTGGCGAGCATGGCGCGCACGTCGGACAGTCGCAGGACCGTGTCGCCGCCGTGCTCCGTCGCCGCCCCGAGTTCCCTTCTGGCCTGCGCCAATTGCCACGTGTCGGCGGCACCGACGTCGACGAGCAGGTCCAGCGCCCGGGTGAGCGCACTCGACCAGTCCGCGACGGACTGCGGCCCGGCCAGCCCGCGCAACGCGACGTCGAGGCGGTCGACGAACTCGGCCAGCCTCCCGGTGAGGTCGATGTCGTTGCTGTCGACGTCGTCGAGTGGAAGTGCGAGGGCGAGCCATTCGCCTTCGGACTCGTCGGCCGCGGCGCCGAGCAGGATGCGGTCGAGTGCGGTGGTGAACGTGTTCTGCGGGAAGTCGCCGAGGCCGAACGCCGCGCGCTGTCGCGGTCCGATTCCCCAGCGGGCCCCCGTCGCGGATGCCCACTCGCGGATCCGTTCGAGGTCGTCGTCGCCGAACCGGAATCGCCTGCGGACCGGCGCGGCCGCCGACAGGTCCAGAATCTGACTGGCCGTCACCCTCGCGTCGGCGAGTTCGAGGAGACTCGCCACCACGGCGAGCACCGGATTGGTTTGATGCAGAGCCCGATCCGCGAGCCGGACCCGCAAACGGTGACCGGGATGCCCGAGCACGTCCTGCCCGAACGCGGCCCGGATCAGCGGCGCGTACGACTCGACGTCGGGGCACATGACGAGCACGTCGCGCGGTTCGAGAGTCGGGTCGTCCTCGAAGAGATGCAGGAGGCATTCGCGCAGGACCTCCACCTGTCGCGCGGGCCCGTGGCACGCGTGGACCTGCACGGACGCGTCGGCGGTGCACTCCGCGAGCGTCGGCGCCCGGTCGTCCCGGACATCGGCCTGCAGGCACCCCAGCAGGGAGTCTGGCGGCGGGGGTCCCGCGTGGTGGAGGTCGTCGACGTCGAGGCGGGTCAGTCTCGATTCGAGTTCGCGCACGTCCCGCGCCAGGCTCGACAGCAGCGGGTGGGCGACGGACAGCGCGGTGTGGTCGTCGGCGCGTGCGAGGACGCCGTCCGTCGTCGACAACGACGACCACAGTGCGGGACTCGGATGCGGAAGCCACAGGTGCACATCGCGATTGACGGCCAGTGCGGCGAGCACGGCGATCTGATCGGTCGCGAGGCGCGTCGGACCGAACAGCGACAGCCTGCCGGGGAGTTCGACGAGGTCCGGTTCCTCGCGCAGCCGGGCGCAGGCGGAGTCGAGGCGCTCGGCGGGCGCGGGGCCGCCGATCCTCGCACGCAGCCGCCGCCACAGTTCGGCCTGCCACAGCAGGTCCTCGTCGAGCGGACCGCCGGCACCGTCGGAGTCCCGGCCTGCCGCCCAGTCGACCAGCATCGCGGGCCGCTGCGCGGAGTAACTGCGGAACAGTTCGGTCAGGTGCGACGCCGTGGCGTAGCGCCTGCCGGGCCGGTGATTGTCGGTGTCGGGGCGGCCGTGCCCGAGGTGTTTCGCGAGGACGGCGCACCAGGGTTCGCCGAGGCACTCGTCGACGACACCGAGCAGCGCCCACAGCACCCGGGACGGGTGCCACGGGTCGTCGTCGGCGGACACGCCGGTGGCGGCGGCGAGGCACTCGTCCACGAGCCGGGTGGGTGACGGGAAGTCGATGTTCGCGGCCACCCCGTCGCCGACGCCGGGCCGGGCACCGAGCGCGGTCGAGAGTCGCTGAGTGAGCCAGCGCTCCACACCCTTCGCCGGGACGGCGACGACCTCACGGGCGAACGGATCGGACAGCGGGGTCGCGAGCACGTCGCCGAGAGCCGACGCGAGAGTGGTGGAACGCTCGGCGCGATGCAGTACGAGCACGTGGCCTCCCTTCGCCCCCCAACTCCGGTCGGCTCAGACTTACCACACCCCACCGACTCGACAGGCAACTCCGCACGTGAGCGGCAAAGTGTGCCGGGGCACGCTTTGCCGCTCACGTCAGCGGCCGGGGCGGGCCTGGGTGAGGTGCGGGACCCAGCCGTGGGTGGGCCACTTCTTCAGGCCGACCTTGGCGGGGACGATCCGCTTGTTCACGAATTGGCTCTCCAGTTCGGTGTCGGACTCGCCCGTGAACCGCCACAGCGCCGCGTCGCCGGGTCGTGCCACCGACGACCAGGACCTGGCCCGGTACGCGGCGCGAACGATGTTGTCCGCGAACACGATCACCGGGATGTCGTCGGTGTTGCGGACGGCGGCGCCCGCCGCCCACGCACCGCGGGACAGTTCGTACACCTCTTCCGACGTCACGCCCCGCCGGGACGCGGCGGGCACCTCGAGGACGACGCAGGGGGTCGGCAGATTCGGCACCGGTTCTGCTGCGTATTGCAACACGAGGTCGTCGACGGGTACGGCGCGCTGCTCGCCCGCGCCGCCGGCGAGGTTGCCGAGGGCGGAACCCTCGACGAGCCCAAGCGCTCCCACCACCCCGTTGCGCACCGCGTCGGCGACGCCACCGGTGTCGGAAATGCGGTGCGCCACGATGTAGTGCTCGACCTCGTGGCCCGAGTCGTAGATCTCCCGGATGCGGGCGATCGTCGCGGCTTTCACCTCGGCGCCGTCGGTCTCCGGATCCTCGAGGGTCCGCCGGTGCTCGTTCTCGGCCAGCGCCTCCCACACGTAGCCGTACACCCGGGTGCCTCGGCCGGCGCCGACGTAGAACACCAACCTGTTGCGGGGGTCGAGGAGCGCGTAGACGTAGGTGCCGAGTTCCTCACTTACCCGCTTCGGGAACGGCTGCGGCGCATGGCGGGTCTGATACACCTCTTTCAGGATCAGGCGCAGCGCCGCCAGTTTCAACGCGACGGGAGTACCGCCGTCGATGCCGTCGAACAGCGCGGTGGCGGCGCCCTGCACGGACGAGAAGGTGTGCCCGATGTGCCGTTCCAGGGACTTCGTGACGTCCGCGAACTGCGCGAACCGCACCTTCGGGTCGGGGGACGCGTTGTCCAGGTCGTTGGACGCGAGGAAGGTCTGGACCTCGGCATTGTCGAGCCAGCGAGAAGTGATGTCGATCGGGATCGTCCAGACGGTAGCCATGCCCCTACCGTAAGGGAAAACCTCGGTGAAGAACTCGGACGACTAATACACCGGGCGATTCGAACTCTTCCGACGTCGTACCCGGTGCGGGAAGATGGAGTAGTACCCGTTCCGACGCAGGTTGGGAGAACATTCATGACGACGCCCACCTACTCCACCCGCACGGCGGTCGACATCGCGGTCGGCATCCTCATCGCGTTCCGCGGCTGCTCCGAGAACGACGCGTTCACCGAACTCGCGGAGACGTCCCGGCAGCACAAGGTCGCCCTCGCCCGCACCGCCCGCGCGTTGATCGCGTTCATCCAGACCCATCACGACGACCTCCCCGCGTCCGACGTCACCGCTGCGGCTCTGCAGTGGAGCCACGCCACTCCGTACCGCGGCGCGTTCGGCACGGCGGCCTGATTTCGGCTGAAAGTCTGAGAATTCTCTGGCTTCGACGGCGCGACGCTCCGCAAACCTTCAGACTCGATGTGAGACCAACGACCTGCGCACCGAGATACGAAGAGGTAACTGAGTTGACGATCCGCAAGATCACGGTTGCCGCGGTAGCGATCGCCGCAGCCCTCACGATGTCCGCCTGTGGTTCCGACGAGTCTTCCGGCTCGGGCGGGACCACCACGTCCACCACCACCGCAGCGGCCGAGACGACGGATGACCTCGTGCTGCCGACGGCCGCCGACCTCAACGCCCTGCTGGCGAAGGGCCTCGACCCGGCCACTCCACTCGACCAGAAGATCGCCATGGTGGAGGGTTCGGAGCAGGATCCGAACCTGTTCAACCAGGTCGCCGCCGCCGCTCAGCAGGCGGGTGCGCAGGTTCAGGTGCTGGACCCGGTGATCGACAACGGCGACGGCAGCGCCAGCGCGCAATTGCAGTTGACGATCAACGGCCAGGTGCAGCAGAACACCCTGCCCGCCATCTTCGTGCCAGGCGAGAACGGGACGTGGAAACTGTCGAAGGCGACGGCCTGCTCGATCGTGGCGATCGCGCAGCTGACGTCACCCGCCTGCCCGCCCGCCTGATCCGGACCCGCGTCACACGCCTTCCAGGGCCTCCCCGATCTCCTGGACGGCCCGGTTGTGCTGATCGGTGATCAGCACATGCCCCGCTGCGATGGTCAGTGCAACCGGCCATTCGATGATTTCGACGGCGGCGAGCAGGCCGATCGCCGCGAAGAATGCCAGCTGCTCGGGGCGAGGCAGCGGCACCCTGCCGAGGATCGGTAGCTGCACCGCGAAGCTGTGGGCCTCCTGCACCCGCTGCACGGCGTCGCCGTGCGACTGCGCCTCCGACGTTCGTTGGGCCATAGTTCGTCTCCCTTGTCCGTGCCGTTTCCCGGTCAGCCACCTTGACCGTGGACCGTGTCGGGTGTGCTGAGTGCCGTCGCCCAGACCGCTGCCGGTGTCTTCTCCGGTGCCGGGGACCCGTTGACCGGGGTGGTCACCCGGGTGCTCACCCCACCGCTCCGGGAGGTGTACGCCGTGCTGCTGCGGGCGGGCGTGATCGAGATCGTCGACTGATCGCCCGCAAGCTTTTCCAGCAATCCCGGTGCGAACGCGGCTGCCGCGGTCGCCGCGCCCGCGCATCCCAGCGCCTGGGCCCACCCGACCGGTCCCAGTGGGGTGCATCCCAGGAGCTGACTGACTCCGGGCGTACTGACCATCACGGTGAGCGCGGCGAGTGACCCGCCCGCGGTGAGGACGACGAGCGGGCTGCGTGAATCGATGAGCGTCTGCCCCAGTTGGGTTCCGACCAGCGCGACCAGCCCGACCGTCGACGCCCGGCGTTGCCTGCCGGTCACGCTCGCCAGCGCCCACGCCGTCGTCGCGCCTGCCGCGGTGGCGGCGCCGCGGATCGCAACGGTCCGCCACAGCGCGGCACTGTCCGGTCCGCGGCCCTCTCCGCGGGTCTGTTCGTTGGGTGGGCTCACCGCGAGCGCGGCCGCCGGCAGGGCGTCGGTGAGCACGTTCACCAGCAGAAGCTGACGCGCGGTGAGCGGTGACCGTCCGGCGATCGCGCTGCCGATCAGGGCGAATGCCACCTCGCCGGCGTTCCCGCCGAGCAGCACCGACACTCCGGCCTGCACCCGCCGCCACAGCTGGCGGCCTTCGTCGAGGGCGTCGCGCAGCGCGTCGACGCGGCCGTCGAGGAGCACCACGTCCGCGGCGCTGCGGGCGGGGTCGCTGCCGCGCGAGCTGACCCCGATTCCCACACTGGCGGCCCGGATCGCGGCGGCGTCGTTGGCGCCGTCGCCGACCATCGCGCAGACGTGACCGACACGTTCGAGGGTCTGCACGATCTGCACCTTGTGTTCGGGCGTCATCCGGGCGAAGACGACGCACTTCTCGACGGCGTTCTCCTGCCCCCGGTGCGACAGGGTGTCCCAGTCGGTGCCGCTGATCACCTGCTCGGACGACACGGGCAGTCCCAGCTCCCTTGTGATGGCGGTGGCCGTGACGGGATGGTCGCCGGTGATCAGCCGGACCCCGACCTGCAGGCGTTCCAGGTCGGGAAGCAACCCGGCCGCCTCGGGGCGCGGGGTGTCGGCCAGCCCGAGCAGTCCGACGAGTTGCAGCCCGCCGCCACACAGGTCGTCGAGGACGTCGGCGTCGTCGGCCGCGCGTCGCGACTGGAATTTCTTGACGGTCCGGCGGGCGACGGCGATGACGCGCAGCCCGTCGGCGGCCATGCCGAGAACGGTGTCGTGGACCTCGTCGGCGCCGATTCCGGTGCAGGCGGCGATCACGACCTCCGGTGCACCCTTCAACGACAGGTGCGTCCCCGACAGCGAGGCGGAGTAGGGCCGTCCGGACCGGAACGGCAGATATCTGCGGTGCTCATCCTCCGGTGGCAGCAGGTCCGCTGCCGCGTCGGCGATCGCGACATCGGTGGCGTGCACAGCCGGACTGCCGTCGGGGGTGACGGCGCTGCGGCCCGCGCACCTGAGCACCTCGTCGCGGTCGAACCCCGGCTGAGGGACCGCGGAAACCACCCGCAGGCGGTTCTCGCTCAGCGTGCCCGTCTTGTCGAAGCACACCACGTCGACGCGGCCGAGTGCCTCGACGGACCGCGGCGCCCGCACCAACGCGCCCGACCGGGTCAGCCTGCGTGCGGCGGCCTGCTGCGCCAGGGTCGCGACGAGCGGCAACCCCTCCGGAACGGCTGCCACCGCGACCGCGACGCCACTGGTGACCGCCTGCCGCAGTCCGGTGCCGCGCAGGAATCCGACGGCGGTCACCAGCGCGCCGCCCCCGACGCTGACGGGCAGCACCCGGTCGGT
Organism: Rhodococcus sp. T7; assembly: GCF_009872365.1. Classification (NCBI taxonomy): domain Bacteria; kingdom Bacillati; phylum Actinomycetota; class Actinomycetes; order Mycobacteriales; family Nocardiaceae; genus Rhodococcus; species Rhodococcus sp. T7. The sequence continues at coordinate 33,922 of NZ_WXYH01000265.1, read as the reverse complement.
GAGGCTCCTGAGCTGCGCCTGCAGACCGACGTGCGACGCACTCGCCGGGGTGATCGCGCCAGCGCGTCCCGCTTCCGTGGCGTCACCGACCGCGGTGACGATCGCCGTCGCGGTGCCGGTGAGGATCGTAGTTCCCGCGAACACCATGCAGGCGCGTTCGCCGATGGGTGCGCCCGGGGTCGGCGACGTCTGCTTGCTCACCGGCAGCGATTCCCCCGTGAGTGAGGATTCGTCGACCTCGACGCCGGGTGCCTCGACGAGCCTGCCGTCGGCGGGCACCACCTCGCCGGGGCAGATCTCGATCACGTCGCCCGGCCGCAACCGCGACGCCTCCACCCGCTCGGTCACCCGGCTGTTCGGGGACCCGGCGACGCGGTGCGCGGGCGGATCACCCGCCGCCAGCATCCTGGTCAGCAGTCGTTCTGCGTGCAGGCGTTGCACGGCCGACAGCGCGGCGTTCCCCGCGAGGACTGATCCCACGAGCACCGCGTCGATCGGCGACCCGAGCAGCGCGCTCGCCGCAGATCCGGTGGCGAGGACCGGGGTCAACGGATCCGACAGTTCCGTGCGCATCGCCCACCCGAAGTCCCAGGCCAGACCGACCGGCCACGCGGTGAACCGGCCGATCGCCTCGACCGGGGCCAGCACCAGACGCACCGAGCGGCGGCGGGGCGTCGCGGCGCCCCCGTCTTCGTGCACGGGCAGCAGACGGCGCACCTCCGTCGCCGGCATCTCGTGCCAGGCGTGAACCGGGGCGGCCGGCGGAATTTCGGCACGCAGCACACAGCGTGCGAGGGAATGTCCCGTCCACAGTCCTGCCGCCGCACCGACCGTGACGGGCCCGGGTCCGCGGCCGCGCACTCCCGGCAACATCACGAGCGCACCGAGCATCGACGCCGCCGTGGCGATCTCGACGCCGCGCCGGCTCGCCGTGCGGGCGTCGGGCAGCGACCGCAGCACGCGCCACACCCCGACGAGATCGTCGACCAGCAGGTCCGCACACCACGGTGGCGGGGCGTCGTCGACGAGGACACCGATCCCGACGTCGGCCGCCGACAGGGCGTGCGGCGCCCGGCCCGCCACCACCGCGACCGTCGCGCCGTTCGCCTGCAACTGCGCGACGGCGTCGCGGAGGTCCGCGTCCGCCGATCCGCTCGACGGGAGCAGGTCGTCGAAAGCCGAGCGGAGTCCGCCGAGGCCGTCCACGTTCACCGAGATCACCTGGGCGCCCGACGTGCGGGCCTGCGCGAGCACGGCCGCCGCGCCCGCGTGGTGGGCTTGTGTCACGAGGACGGCGGAATCGTCGTCCACCGCGGCCGAGGCGACGTCGCCCGGCAGGTCGGCGAGCGCGTGCCAGCCCACCCCGAGCGCGCCGGCCTCGACGGCGGACCGCGCGGCCTCCCACACCCTCGTCCGGTCTCCGTCCCGAACGGCACGGATTCCGCTCACCCGCAACTCCGCCGTGTGCAGCACCGCCGGGTCCACGACCACCGCGTCGACCCGGTCCAGGCGACGCAGTGCGGCGGGTCGCAGGACCAGCACGGAGTGGCGGTCGGCGAGTCCGCGGCCCAGCGTCGCGGCGAAGGCCTCCCGAGCGGTGCGGGCCGCCTTCGGTGCGGCGACCAGGGCCGCGTCCGCCGCGCCCGCGACACTGCGGGTCGCGACCCCCACTGCCGTCGCCCCTGCGAACTGTGCGATCGCGGCCCGGTCGACGTCCCGCTCCACCGGTCCGGACGTGCCGCGCTCGCGGGGGCGGCTGTCCGATCCGTCCGCGGGGTCCCGGGCCAGGTCGGGTTCGCGGCGATGCCACGCCCGCCGGCCGGACCACGCCTCCGCGGTGATCGCCGACCGCAGCGCCACGTCGACGGCGAGAGACGCGGGCGCGCGCCGCAGCACGTCGCCGACGGCCTGGGCGGTGGCGAGCAGCAGTTCGGCGGCGGCCGGCCCGAACCGGTCCTCGACCATGCCTCGCAGTCGCGGCTGATAGTTGACGAACGTGACCGCGGCGGCGGGCAGCGCCGCCGGCAGGCTGGGCGTCGGAAGCAGGCGGACGCCGGTGGCTGCGACGAGGCCCGTCGTCGCGGCGGCCAGTGCGAGAACCCGTTCGGCGAGTGCGACGTCGTCGCCGGGCAGTTCGCTGGGCCGGTCCCGGACGGCGCCGCGAGCGAGCGGTCGGGCGGCATCCTCCGCCTGCGCGATCACCGCGCACAGCACTGCCACCGACGGTCCGTGGTCACCGACCGTCACCACCAGCCGGGACAGCGCGCGGTTCAGTTCGGCCCCGTCCACACCGGCGGTCGCCCGGACCGCGCCGAGAACGGACGTGGCCACCACGCCGCCGTGGGGTCCGTCGAGTCCGCGGACCTCGATCCAGGCGCGGCCGTGTCCGGAACTCGTGCGGCGGGCCGGGGTTCCGCCCAGCACCTCGGTGGTGATCTGTGTCGCGGTCCGTGCGGTGGTCGCCACCAGATCGGCTGCGACGGCGCCGCCGTAGGACGCCACCCCGAGGCCGATGCCGGCGCCGCGCACCGGCAGGGACGCGGCAGCGGAGAGGTATCGACCGAGTCCCACGGCAACTACTGCCTGGAGTCCGCGCCGAACTGCCGCAGCACGGGCGCCGCCCCGCGCACTACGTCGACGATTCGCATGATGAGCTCCCATCGGCCGTGGCCACTCCCGCCGGGGCACGGCGGATCACGTCTGCGATACCCACCTCAGCGTATTCTCAACCGCCGCACGCCGAACGAGTTTCGGGGAACTATCGAATACTGTTCTACCCCAAGGTAATTCGTTCACCCTGTTCGGTGCGCCAGAATTCCCACCCGTCGCGGTTCTCGACGTCCCCGCTGATGTGACTGGCAACGGCGGTCGCCGCGGTCGTGGGGTCCGGGAACCGGCGGCCCTGCATCGGACCGCGGGTGATCTCCAACGTTCCCGTGCCGGGGTCGAACCGTCCGACCAACCGATATCCCTCGAAGTCGGCGACCACCTCGAGCCGGGTATCGACCAGTTCTTCCAGGGCCGCGGTCGCCTTTGCCGGCTTCTTCCTGGCGGACGCACGGGCGGCGGCGTCCGCACGCAACGTGGCCGCCGTCGTGGCGCGCTGCGCGTCGCTGTAGCGGCTGGGGTCCTTCTCACCGGCGAGGCCGAGCAGGTCCCAGCGCCCGCGGCCGTGCGCGACCCGGCTCAGTGGAATCGCGTGATGCCCCGTCCGCGTGCGACCGGGGGTGTCCATCATCCACAGGTCCACCTCTGCGCGGATGTCGTCGGCGACCTCGGACGAGGGCACGACGAAGAACTCCTCCGGGGAACTCGCGAGGTCGACGAACACCCAGAACTGTGAGCCGGTGTCGTCGTCGTCGAGCGACTCGTCCTGTTTGCGGGCCTGCCAGTCGCCGCTGAGTTTGGAACGCACCCGCACGATGCAACTCGTGCCGTCGTCGCCCCAGACCTGGACGGGGTTGCGCCGCGAGTGGGTGAGCCGCACTGCCTTGCCACCCCGCTCCACGACATCGGCGATGAAAGCCTGGATTCCCCGGCTGGCGGTGTCTTCCACTGTCTACTTGTCCGTCCGTGATTCTGCGTCCCGTACGCAGGTGGGGAGAGGTGTGGCGACGGGATTGCGCAGCACGACTCGACGTTCTCCTCCTCACCCTACGTGCCGTGCCCGGTACGCGGTGACTACCCGGCGCTGCGGGCGGCTTCCGCGGCCTCGGCGAAGAACCACGACAGCACGAGGGCGCCGGGGTCCACGACGCCTCGCGCCGCCTCGCCGATGTAGCTGGCCCGGCCGCGTCGCGCGGTGATGCCGGCGGTGTCCTCGGCACCGCGGGCGGCGGCGTCGGCGGCCTCGGCCAGCGCGTCGGCCGGATTCTTGCCCTGTTCGACGGCCGATTCGAGGGCGGCGACGGCGGGGGCGATGGCGTCGATCATCGTCTTGTCCCCGGGTTGCGCCCCGCCGAGTTCCTGAATCGTGTCGAGGCCCGCCCGTGCGGCGGCCGCGATCGCCTTCGTGTCCAGACCCTGCGGCGCGTCGGCGGCAACCCGGTAGAACTGCCGGAACCAGACCCCGAACAGCGCGCCCGACGTGCCGCCCGCGTGACCGAGATAGGCGTCGGACAGCGACTCGAACACCGTCGCCGGGGAGTACCGGTCACGGATCCCGGCGACGTCGACGTGGTCGAGTGCGGCCGCCATGTTGGTGCCGAAGTCGCCGTCGCCCGCGCGGCGGTCGAGGTCGGTGAGGTTCGGCTCCTCGGCGAGCACCTTCTCCACGAACGCGCCGATCCACGACCCCACCACTACCCGGCCCAGCGCACCGGCGGTGCCGGCCACCTCCGGTTCGTCCTCGCGGGATGCGACGTTCGACCGGAACTGCACCGCGGGTCGGTCTGCGATGCCGCGGAATTCACCGGCAGGCGCGTTCGGCCATCCCGGTGCGGCGGTCGGTGCGTCCCACAGGTCGAGGAGTTCGTCGTCGCAGCGCACCAGCGTGATGGACGCGCCGTCCATGTCGAGGGCGGTGACGAAGCTGCCGACCAGCGACCGCCGGATCACCACGCCCCGGTCCGCGAGATGGTCGGCGAGTTCACCGAACAGCAGTTGCAACTCCAGCGGATGGGCCGCGCCGAGTCCGTTGACGATCGCGATCACCTGCTCGCCCCTCTGCACGTCGAGCGAGGCGAGCACGGGGTCGGTGAGCCGGCGGACCAGTTCGGCGGCGGGCAGTGCGTCGACCCGTTCGGTTCCGCGTTCGCCGTGAATGCCGATCCCGAGTTCGATCTGCCCCTCCGGCAGGTCGAACGACGGCGAGTCCGACCCGGGCACGGTGCACGCTCGCAGTGCCACCGCCATGCTGCGCGAGTTCCGGGCCGTGCGTCGCCCGAACTCCGCGACGGTGGCGAGGTCGTCCCCGCGTTCCGCCGAAGCGCCGCAGATCTTCTCGACCGCGATCGTGGCCGCGGTGCCGCGACGTCCGGGCCCGTCCTCCCGTTCGGACGCGACGTCGTCGTCGACGAGCACGTGTTCGACCGTGACGCCGTCCTCTGCCGCCAGGTCGCCGGCGATGCGGAAGTTGAGGACGTCGCCGGTGTAGTTCTTCACGATGTGCACGACTCCGCCGCCGGCGTCGACGGCCCGGGTGGCGGCCCGCACCTGCAGCGCGTTGGGCGAGGTGAAGATCAGGCCGGGGCAGGCTCCGGTGAGCATGCCCCGGCCGATGAACCCGGCGTGCAGCGGTTCGTGCCCGGACCCACCGCCGGACAGCAACGCGACCTGCCCGGACGGCAACGGTTCCCGGCGGGTGAGATAGCCCGGTTCCGGATGCCATTCGAGGTCGCCGGTGGTGGCGACGGCCCCGCGGAGGGCGTCGACGACGAAGGTCTTGGGTGAGTTCAGGAACTGTGCGTGCGCCATGCCCCCAGGCTAAGCGCCCACATGTGAGTGCCGTGGCGTGCCGGAGCACGCTTTGCCACTCACCTGGGAGGCGGCGGCGAGCGCTTCCTCGAACTCCCGCCTGCCCGACTGCGATCCGAGCAGCAACGCGAGCCGGGTCAGGAAGCCCTCCCGGTCCGACTCCTCCGCCTGGTCCAGCGCCTCCGACAGTCCCGTCCACACGTTCTCACGCAGCAGTTCCTCCGGCGTCGCAGCTGTCTCCGTGTGCGCGGGGACGACACCGAGCACGGGGGCGGTCGCCGCGCGCAGGTGCGCGGGCACGTCGCCGAGCAGCGACAGGTCCCTGATCCGGCACAGGACGAGCCCGTCCGGACGGATCACGAAGCACTCGCCCGCGGACGCGCCGAGGGCCTGCGCCAGCACACCGTCGGGATCGTCGAGAACCGTCAGGTCGTCCGCCGCGTCCACCGCCACACCCGGCGCCGGGACGACGACCGCGCGCACCGATTCGGGCGCCAGCGCCATCGACATCGCGGCGGCGTGGGCGGCGACGACGTCGGCACCGGCGGCGTCGACCCCGATGCCCAGCACCGCGAAACCCGTTCCGCGGACGCGGTTCAGCGAAGACTCCACCGCTCCCCCGGCGGTGACGACCCGAACGCGGCGGTCCTCCATCGGGTCGCCGGGCAGCACACCGGTCGTCCCCTCGGCCACCGGCCAGGTGAGCGGCGACAGGTGCGCGTGTGTGGCACTCGACTGCCGCGGGTTGATGAGGTGCCCGAACTCCGGGCGGGTCGTGGCCAGCGCCAGGACGGCGTCGCGGGTGGTGCGGTAGCCGTGGCTGCCCGGCGACATGATGAGCGTCGACTTGCCCGCGTTGTCCACGTTCTGCTGCCAGGCTCCGCGCCGCTCGGCCGAATACGCTTGCAGCAGTGCGCGGTCCGCCGTCCCGCTGACGACGGCGGCCAGGGTCCAGGCGAGGGTCTCGGCGTCCTCCATGCCGGAGTTCAGCCCGCGGACGCCGAAGATCGGAACCAGGTGGGCGGCGTCACCGGCGAACAGGATCCGACCGTGCGTGAAGTCGTCCAGCGCGAGCGCGTGCGCACGGTAGAAGCCGTGCCATTCGAGGGTCCACGGCACGTCGTTCTCGAGCCAGTCGAGGTGCCGCGTGATCCGGTCGCGGATGCGGTCTTCCTGCGTCTCGAGTTCGGCATCGTCGGCACTGTCGAGTTGGTAGTCGATGCGCCAGATGTCGCGGGGCTGCCGATGCATGATGATCGTCGAGCCGGGGTTGCTCGGCGGGTCGAACCACACCATCCGCTCGGCGGGCAGCGCCGATTCCCAGTGGATGTCGGCGATGACGTAGCTGCCCTCATAGCTGTTTCCCTGCAACCGGATTCCCGCCAGTTCGCGCATCCGGCTGCGACCGCCGTCGGCGGCGACGACCCAACGTGCGCGGAGCCGGCGCACACCGAACGCGGTGTCGACGTCGAGGGTCACGTCCTCGTCCGACCGCAGGACGCCGGCCACGCTCGACGACCAGTGGAACGTGATCAGCGGGTGCGCGAGCAGGGTGTCGGTCATGATCTGCTCGATCTCGGACTGCGACACGTTGACCATGGGTCCGCGGACGTCGTGCTCGCCGTGCGCCATCTCGAAGTGCAGCACCTCTTCGTCGCGGTAGAAGCTGCGCCCACCCACCCAGGGGAGCACGATCTTCTCGAGTTCCGGCCCGAACCCGAGCCGGGCCGCCACCTCGAGGCTGTGCCGGGAGATACAGATGGCGCGGCTGCCGAACGACACCTGGTCGGCGGCCTCGAGCACGGTGACGGGGATGCCGCGCTGCGCGAGGCCGAGCGCGACGCCCATGCCGACCGGGCCTGCGCCCACGACGACGACGGGCAGGGCCTCGCCGGTTGCGGTGGTCGACGCGAAGTCCGTCGCCGCGTATTTCCGGGGCTGGAAGTAGGTGGACATGTCAGGCGGCCTCCGCGTTTCGTGCGATCTTGTTCGTTTCGGGCAGCAGCAGGATCGAGCCCAGGCTGACGACGGCGATCACCACGAAGTACGCGCTGATCGCGACGGAGGTGCCGAAGGCCCCGAACAGCCATGTCGCCAGGAACGGTGCGAGCCCGCCGCCGAGGATGGCGCCGATCTGGTAGCCGAGCGACGCGCCGCTGTAGCGGATGTGGGCGGGGAAGAGTTCCGCGAACAGAGCCGACTGCGGCCCCGCGGTGGTACCGAGCACCGCGGCCATCACGATCATCGCGAGCAGCATGACGGGTATCGACGCCGTGTCGATCAGCGGGAAGAACACCGCCGCGACGATCACCAGCGCGACCGAACTCCACGTGTACACCCGGCGCCTGCCGAGCACGTCGGACTTCCAGGCCGACACCGCCATCCCCGCCATCCAGACCGGGCACGCGACGATCAGCAGAGTGAGCATCGTGGCGCGGCTGTAGCCGAGTTGCTCGGTGCCGTACGTCAGGACGTACACCATGAACACGTAGGCGATGCCGTTGGTCGCGACGAAGGTGCCCGCCGCGAGCAGGACCGTCCGCCAGTTCCTGGTCAGCACCTCGACGATCGGCATCTTCACGATCGTGTCGCTCTCCTTGGCCTCCGCGAAGGCGGGGGACTCGAAGACGCCGAGGCGGATCCACATCGCGACGCAGACGAGCACGGCGCTCATCAGGAACGGCACCCGCCAGCCCCAGGTCTGGAAGGCGTCGTCGGACAGCAACTGGGTGACGGCGAGGAACACGACGTTCGCCATGATCACTCCGGCCGGGACACCCATCTGCGGCGCCGCGCCGTACAGGCCGCGCTTGCCTTCGGGGGCGTGCTCGGTGGCCATGAGCACCGCGCCGCCCCATTCGCCGCCGACGCCGATTCCCTGCACGAACCGCAACGCGACCAGCAGGATGGGTGCGGCCACCCCGATGGCCTCGAAGTTCGGGAGCAGTCCGATGCCGACGGTCGCGGCGCCCATCATCGTCAACGACAGCACCAGCATCGACTTGCGTCCGATGCGGTCACCGAAGTGACCCATGACGACGCCGCCGATGGGGCGGGCGACGAAGCCGACCGCGAAGGTGGCGAAGGCGGCAAGGGTTCCGGCGAACGTCGACGCGCCCGGGAAGAACTGCGGTCCGATCACGAGGGCCGCGGCGGTGCCGTAGATGAAGAAGTCGTACCACTCGATCGCGGTACCGACGAAGCTCGACAGGACTGCCCTGCGCGCTTCCTTGTGGGACACCGTCGGTGTCGCCTCGGTGATTGCCGTCATCGTCTGCCTTCCCGGTTTCTGCTGCGCATACTCATCGCGCTACCGGAATGACAATGACCCCACTCACATACGTCTGAAAAGCGGGACTATCCCCGCATGAATTGCGGAAGTTCCGTGGAAGGTGTGTCTTCGCAGTTCAGGCCGTGACGAATCGGATGAAGGCCCGCGCGACCCGGCTCAGCGTCGCGTCCCGGTGCCACGCGACGACGACGGCCACCGACGCCGGTTTCGGTTCGGCGATCGGCTTCACGACCACGGGCAGGCCCTCGTAAGTGACGTCCACCCGCGGTCGTTGCAGCAGCAGCGTCCACCCGAGACCGCGCCCGACGAAGGCCCGCGCCGTCTCGAAGTTCGCGGTCCGGTACGCCACCCGGGGCGCGAAACCGGCCTCCCGGCAGACGTCCATCGCATGGTTGGTGCTCGGTGGCGCGTCGAGGAGCACCATCGGGTGCTCCGCCAGATCCGCGAGGCGCACCGGCCCGTCGATTCCGGCCAGTGGGTGTTCCGCCCCGAGCACCACCATCGGCTCGCGGGTCATCAGCGGCACGGTCTGCCAGTCCGGGGGCAGGTCGAGGTCGTAGACGATGGCGACGTCCAATTCGCCGCCCTCGAGCTGGGTGCGCAGCCGGTTCTGCGTGTCTTCCCGGAACTCCACGGTCGCCCGCGGGTATTCGGCGGTGAACGCATACAGCATCGACGGCAGGATCGTCGGGCCCAGCGCCGGGTAGCAGCCGACGGCGATCGGACCGGTGACGGTACCGCCCTCTCCGCACGCGTCGGCCTGCAACTCACCCGCCTGCTGCAACAGTGCCCGCGCCCGCGACAGCACCGCCTCCCCCGTCGGGGTCAGCTGCACACCGCGGGCGCGCCTGCGCACACACAGTTGCGCCTTCAGCGCCTTCTCCAGGTCCGTCACCGCCGCGGACAGCGCCGACTGCGACAGGTGCATCCGCTCGGCCGCACCGCTGATCGTCCCGGTCTCGGCGACCGCCACGAACGCCGCCAGCTGGCGCATCGTGTACGCGGGGACGTTGTCGGATCGGGGCATGGAAGAACGGTAGCGCGAACCTCGATCGCGAACTCAGGGTCCGGTGACCGCCGGGACCTGCGCGAGAACGTCCCGGGTGGCGGCGACGAGCCGTGCGAGCCACGCGTCCGTGCCGACGGCCCGCCGGAGCGGCTCGTTGGGGAGTTCGATGCTCACCGGGAGGCCCGCGGGCAGTGTCGACCAGATGCCGGCAAGCGGGATGCCGCCCGCTCCCGGGACGAGCCGCTCCTCGCGGGCCTGCCGGATCAGTTCGGCGTCGTCGGTGGGCGCCGGCACCGAGCCGTCGCACATCTGGGCGTAGTGCAGCCAGTCCCGCGGGATCGCCGCGAGGTCGGCGGCAGTGGTGCTCGACCGTCCGACGTGCAGCGCGTCCACCAGCACGCTGCGAGCGGGCCCGTCGGCCTGCGAGACGATCTCGACGGCGGCGGTCGCGTCGGGGACCGCCGTCCACGGCATGAACTCGAGGCTCGCGACGATGCCGTAGTTCGCGCACAGTGTCGCGAGCCGGGCGTACGAGTCGGTGAGCCGGGGACGGTCGCGGTCGTCGCCGCCGACGAGCACGGCCCTCGCCCCCAGCCGTGCACCCGCCTCGAGGAGCGGGATGTAGTCCTTCTCGTCGAAATGGGCTCCCAGCCGGATGATTTCGAGGTCGAACACCTCGATCGGCGAATCCTCGAGCCGACGCGCCAGCGCGTCGAGGGCGGCCGGGTCCTCGTGCAGCGGGTAGGCCGTGGTGCCGGGTGCGGCGGGCAGCATCCGGATGCCGATGGTGTCGAAGCCGTGTTTCTCGGCGAGGTCCACCTGCTCGAGCGGCGCGGTGTCGAGCACCGTGAGCGCGGCAAGGCCGAGTGGGGCGGTCATCGCAGTTCTCCTGTCGTCGAGGCGAGGCGGCGACCGGTGAGGTAGCCGAACGTCATGGCCGGGCCGAGATTGATGCCGCCGGACGGGTAGTGACCGCCCATGACGCTGGACTGGTCGACGCCGACGGCGAACAGTCCGAGGATCGGCTGGTCGTCGCCGTTCAGCACCCGGGACGTCGAATCGGTGACCAGGCCCGCGAACGTGCCGAAGCTGCCGGGGACCACCTTGACCGCGTAGAACGGGCCCTCCTCGAGCGGCGCGAGCGCCGGACTGGGCCAGGGGTTGTCGGCGTCTCCGGACGCGACGGTGAACGGTGTGGTGCCACGACCGAAGTCGGGGTCGACGCCGTCGCGGGCGCCCTCGTTGAACACTGCGACCGTCTTCTCGAGACCGTCAGGGTCGACGCCGATCTTCTCGGCCAGTTCACGCACCGTGCGGCCGCGGGTGAGGTAGCCCGACTTCAGGTACGGCCAGGTGGGGATCGGCAGCGGCTTGGCCATGCCGAGCGGGAAGTACCGCAGGTACCGCTGGTCGGCGATCAGCCAGGAGCACACCTCCTCGCCGTCGGGCACCTGCTCGACCATCGCGAGTGTGTAGTCGTGGTAGCCGAGCCCCTCGTTGACGAAGCGGCGCCCGTCCGCGAGAACACCGATGGCGCCGGGCTTTCCGCGGTCGAGGATGTGCGGGAACACGCCCTCCTTGCCGTTGCGGTACCGGATGATCGACACCGGGCAGTACGCGACCGGGGAGGCGACCGAGTCGTCGAGTCGGCCGCCGACCGACTCGCCGAGGGTGATGCCGTCGCCGATGGTCGTGGACGGAGTGAGGGTCCAGTGCTCGCGTCCGGTGGGCGTGCGGGGGAACAGTTCGCGCCGCCGGTCGAGATCATGGGAGAAGCCACCGGTCGCGAGCACGACACCGCGTCGTGCGTGCACGGTGTACGCGCCGTCCGGACCCGCCAGCCGCACTCCGGTGACACTGCCGGCGGAGTCGGTGGCCAGCGCGGTGGCCGCCGTGCTCACTCGGATCTCGACGCCGGCGTCGAGCGCCGACCGCAGCAGTCTGCCGACGAGCGCGGTGCCGTTGACGAGTTGCTGTCCGCGACGCTTGGTGGCGAGGTCGAACAGGTGCGTGGACACCCGGCGGGCGCAGTGCGCGAGCGCCTTCGCCGACCGCGTCGAATGCAGGAACGCCTGCAGGTCCGGGCCGGCCATGATGCCCATGCCGAGGAACGACGTCTCGTAGAGTTGCCGCCGGAGCAGGGCCGCGACGTCGGGTCCGAGTGTCCGCAGGCTCACCGGCTTCGGCCCGACCGAGCGGTGGCCCGTTCCGGCACCCGGTGTGTCGCCGTGGATGTCGGCGATCTTCGCGCCCGGAACGAACTGCAGCGCCGTCTTCTTCTCGAAGAACTCCACCATCTCGGGTGCGCCGTCGAGCAGGGCGTCGACCTTGGCGGCGTCGAAGTTCTCGCCGAGACGGTGCTGAAGATAGGTGCGCGGCGCCGAGCGGTCCTCGTTCACACCGTCCGCGTGCGCGAACAAATTCCGCGGCGTCCACATCCACCCGCCCGACCACGCCGTGGCGCCACCGCACGTGCCCGCCTTCTCGACGACGAGGACGGACGCTCCCCCGTCGGCGGCGGCGACGGCGGCGGACAGCCCGCCCGCGCCGGAACCGATGACGACGACGTCATAGGCCGGGGTGGAAGGATCGGGGGTCATGCGTTCTCCTTGGTGGTGACGGGGGCCGGGGCGGGCGTGAGGTCGACGACCCGGCCGGTGCGGGACGACTCGTAGACGGCGGCGACGATCGCGAGCGAGGCGCGGGCGTCGCGTCCGGTGACGGCAGGCACCCGGCCGGTCAGGACTGCGTCCGCGAAGTCCTGCACCTGGAGGGTGTGGAAGTCGGCGAGTCCGGCGTTGACTTCGGTGACGTCGAGGTTGGCGCGGACGTCGCAGGTGAAGGGCGCCCGGAACTCGGTTTCGCCCGGGACGGTCCAGATCTCGTTGACGCCTTCCCGTCCTTCCGGGAACTCGAGGACGCTCGCGATCGCACCGGTCTGCCCGATCACGGTGACCCGGTTGCCGAGGTTGTGGTTGGCGCCGGTGGTCGCAGTGACGGTGGCGGTGCCGCCCGACGCGAACGACACGACCGCCGACGCGCTGTCCTCGGTCTCGATGTGCTCGCCGTGCGTGTGGGTGCGGATGAAGCCGCTCACCTGGACGGCCTCGCCCATGAACCACTGCAACATGTCGACCTGGTGCACGGCCTGCGTCATGAGGACACCGCCGCCGTCGGTGTCCCACCGTCCGCGCCACACGTCGGCGGAGTAGTAGGCCGACGGGCGGTGCAGGATCACCGACGCCTCGCCGAGCACCGGAACACCGATCCGGCCGTCGTCGATCGCATCCCGGATGCGGCGGGCGGCGGGCCAGAAGCGGCGCTGGAACAGCACCCCGAACGTGATGCCCGCGCGGTCCGCGGCCTCGATCATCCGGTCGGCGGCGGCGACGTCGACGGCGATCGGCTTCTCGCACAGGACGTGGATGCCAGCGCGTGCGGCCGCGACGACGACCTCTTCGTGGACGGGATGCGGCGTGCACACGGTACAGGCGTCGAGTCCGAGGTCGAGCAGTTCCGCGACCGACCCGACGGCCCTCGTGATGCCGTGCGCCGCAGCGAACTGCCGGGCCCGTTCCAGGACGGGGTCGCAGCACCCGACGACCTCGACGCCGGGCACCTGCTGCAACGCCCGGGCGTGGTTGCCGGCGATCTTGCCGCAGCCGACGATGCCGATTCGTAGTGCCATCAGAAGTGCTCCTCGGTTTCGACGTCCCGGACGGCGGACTCGCCGCGGTCGAGACGGTTCAGGGCGTCGACGTCCCCGGCGGTCAGCCGGACATCGAGGGCGGCGAGGTTCTCGGCCTGACGGGCGGGATCGGCCGACCGGACGATCGGGACGGCACCCTGCACGCGGTGCCAGGCGAGGACCACCTGCAGCCGGGCAAGCGACGGGTCCATCTGAATCTGGTTGACGGCCGGGGCCTCTGCCGTCTCGGCGACGACGCGGCGCAGGTGCGTGCCCAGGAAGTTGGAGACGCCCACGTGCCGCACCAGCCCGGCGTCCCGGCAGGCGAGCATCGCCTCGAACGCCGGGACGTACTTGTCGTGGCGTGGCAGCGGCCAGTGGATGAGGAACAGGTCGAGTCGATCGAGCCCGAGGCTCTTCAGGCTGCGTTCGACGGCGCCGCGGATGTCGCCGGACAGGTGATCGCTTCCCCGCAGTTTCGTGGTGACGAACAGTTCGTCGCGGGGCAGACCGCACTTCGCGAGCGCGGCGCCGACGGCGTCCTCGTTCCCATAGATGGCGGCCGTGTCGATCAGCCGGTAGCCGGCCTCGATGCCGGACAGCACGGCCCGGGTGGCCTTCGGACCGGTCAGCGGCCAGGTCCCGAGACCGAGGGGCGGGATCGCCATCATGCGCTGACCTCCTCGCGGGCGCCGGCGGCCGCGGTGATCTTCGCGGCAACGGCGGCCGCGGTGATCTTCGCGGCAACGGCGGCCGCGGTCACCAGCGCGGCGTGGATGGACCCGCCGTCCCCGCTCGCGTCACCGACCGGGTGGACGCCGAGTCGCGGTGCCAGCCCTCTCAGTGCGGCGAGCAGGTCGGCGCGGGGCTCGACGCCGTGCGAGATCAGAAGTTCGCCGGGGGCGTCGACCACCCGCTCCTCGCCGCCGGTCGAGATCACCACCCGGTCTTCCTCGATCCGCGTCACGATCGAAGACAGATGGGTGGTGAGGTTCTCGCTCGCCGCGAGCCGCGGCAGCAGCACGATCTTTCCGCGCCGGCCGACATCGTGGGCGATCGTCGCCTGCGGGCCGATCATGACGACCGTCGTACCCTGCTGGAGCAGGTCGTCGGCGACCGCGGCCGCTTCCCTGTCGGCGCCGAAGATCGTGATCGCCTCGGGTGCGGGGTCGCCGGATTCCAGGAACTCCCGGACGTCGCGGACCCTGCGGGTGCCGGCCCCGGGGAGGTCGACCGCGGGTCCGCGGCCGCCGGTGGCGAGCACGATGGCGTCGAAGTCCAGGCCGGCCAGTGCGGCGGCGTCGACCCGCGTGCCGGGGTGGCAGGTGACGTCGAGGTCGGCGAGTTCGGCAAGGTACCAGTCGACGATCCGCGAATACTCGGGGTACTCGTGGAGCCTGGACGCCAACACGAAATCCCCACCGAGGCTGTCACGTTCGTCGTAGAGGTCCACCCGGTGCCCGGCGACGGCGAGGTCGCGGGCGGCGGCCATGCCGGACGGTCCGGCCCCGATCACCGCGACGCGCACCGGCACGTCTGCCGGCGTCGACGGCTGCTCGAGTTCGCGGCCCACCCACGGGTTGACCGAGCACGGGACGGGTCCGGCGGCGAGGCTGTCGATGCAGTAGTTGCAGGCGATACACGGCCGGTACCGGCCGCCGTCCAGCGCGCGGTTCGGGAAGTCCGGGTCGGCGTGCAGGGTCCGGGCCATGCTGACGAAGTCGGCCTGCCCGGATTCGATGATCTGCGAGGCGATCTCGGGTGAGCTGATCCGGCCCGCCACGCCGACCGGGATGTCGAAATCCCGCGTGTACTGCCGCGAGTAGGGGGCGAGGAGGCCGCGCGGCCACTCACCGGGCTGGATGATCCACTGCCCCGATTCGTAGTTGCCTGCGGAGACGTCGAGGAAGTCGAGGCGGTCGGTGTCGATCGCGTCGATGCGGGCGCGCGTCGCCTCCGCGTCGAGTCCGTCGTCGGTCGCCTCGAACGCCGAGAACCGCAGTCCGAGAGCGATACCCGGGGCCATCGTGCGGACGGCGTCGATGACGCGGTTGACGAACAGCGTCGGGTCGGCCCATTCGTCGTCGCGGTGGTTGTATGCAGGTGAGAGGAACTGGTGGATGAGGTAGCCGTGTCCGCCGTGCAACGAGATGACGTCGATTCCGGCCCGCTGACAGCGCGCGGCGGCCTCGCCGAAGCATTCGACGATGTGCTCGATGTCGTCGCCGTCGAGTTGCTCGGGCATGTCACCGCCGACCACCGCGCACGGGATCGGCGACGGTGCGACGGGGACGAATCCGCTGACGGCGCCCTGCGCGGTGCGGCCGCCGTGGTTGAGTTCCACGCCCACCAGCGCGCCCTGCGCGTGGATCGCCTCGGCAAGTTTCGCGATGCCCGGGATGCGTTCGTCGACGTCGACGCCCATCTGCCGGATGCGACCCTTGCCGTCGGCCCGCACATAGCTGGCCTCGGTGAACACGAGCGCCGCGCCGCCCGCCGCGCGGCGTTCGAGGTACGCGATGTACTCGTCGGTCATCGTGCCGTCGACCTCGCAGTAGTTGCGTTCCATCGGCGCCGACACGAAGCGGTTGCGCAGTCGCACGTTGCCCAGGTCGAGGGGCGCGGCGAACGGGTGCGCGGTCATCGGGACTCCTCCAGGACTGTCGGGGCGCACTGCTCGGCGAGCAGGTCGCCGAGGTGGCGACGCATGCGGTCGGGATCGGGGGTGACACCGGTGAGGAGGGCGAACGTGTCGGCGGCCTGCGCGACGAGCATCTGGCCGCCGTCGAGGACGGCGCAGCCGAGAGCGGTTGCCGCCACGACGAGTTCGGTGCGCAGCGGGCGGTAGACGATGTCGGCGACCCAGAGCCCGGGATGGAGCGCGCCGGTGTCGAACGGCGTTCCCGGATATCCGACCATGCCGATCGGGGACGCGTTGACGACGCCGTCACAGTGCGCCAGGTTCGCTTCGATCGCGTCGAGTCCGATCGCCGTGACCGTCGTCTGCGGGAAGGCGGACTCGAGGCGCGCGCAAACGTCCGCGGCACGGGACGGGTCGAGGTCGGCGATCCGCAGGTCCCGCACCCCGGCGGCGGCGAGCGCGTAGGCGACGGCCGAACCGGCACCGCCGGCGCCGGCGAGAACGACGCGTCCGAGCGCGGCGTCGGGCAGTCCGCGGCGCAGCGCGGCGAGGAACCCGCTGTGGTCGGTGTTGTGCCCGATCAGCAGGCCGTCGCGGACGACGACGGTGTTGACGGCACCGAGAAGACGTGCGTTGCCGGACAATTCGTCGAGGGATTCGGCGACCGCCTGCTTGCAGGGGTGGGTGATGTTGAATCCGGTGCAGCCTGCCGCGACGGCGTGCCGCAGCGTGTCACCGGACCTGTCGACGGGGATGTCCTCCGCGGCGACGTCGATCAGGTCGTAACGGTAGTCGGTGAGGCCGAGGGCGGCGGCCTCGTGTTCGTGCAGCGCCGGGGACAGGGACGTGGCGATCCCTGCCCCGACGAGACGGATCCGGTGCCGGGTGGATTCGGGGTGCATGAAAATCTCCTGCAGAAGTGTCGGTCAGGCGTCGTTGCGGACGAGCGCCTGCTGCCGCGCGCCGCCCGTCGTCGCGTCGGGTTCGCCCAACTGCTCGGTGGGGGTGCGGTAGGTCTCCGGGCCGGTGAGTGCGGCGGCCGAGGACAGCAGGGCGAAGCCCAGGCACATCCAGGCGACCGGGGTCCAGTTCGCGGTGTCGCCCGCCGACAGCCACTGCGCGATGGCCGGGGTGAAACCGGCGACCAGCAGTCCCAGCATGAGGCTCACGGCCATTCCGGTGTACCGGACCTTGGCGGGGAACTGCTCGGGGAAGTACGCGGGGTACACCCCGTTGGGCATTGCGTAGAACAGGCCGATCAGGACGATGCCGGCCGCGAACACCATGGGCGCGCTGCCGGTTCCGATGGCGTGGAAGAACACGAACACCATGCCTGCCGCACCGACGGCGCCCGTGACGAATACCGGCTTGCGGCCGATCCGGTCGGCGAGGATGCCGAACAGCGGCTGGGTGAGCACCGCGACGAAATTGGCCGTCGCGATGGCCCACAGCATCGTGGAGCGTTCGAGCCCGGCGACCTGCACGGCGTACGCCAACGCGAAGACGTTGACGATGGTGTTGATCATCGCGAACGTCGCGCTGAGGCTGATGCGGATCACGGTGCGCCAGTGCGAGCGGAACATCTCGACGACGGGGATGCCCGCCGTGTCGTCGTGTTCCTTCAGCTCCTCGAAGACTTCCGGCTCGTCGAGCTTGCGGCGCAGCCAGACCGCGACACCCGTCACGAAGATGCTGAGCAGGAACGGAACCCGCCAGCCCCACGAGTACAGCGCGTCGTCCGGCAGGGCGGCGACGGGGATGAACACCAGACTCGAGATGACGATGCCGAACATGATGCCGCTCATGGTGAACGAGGTGAAGAACGCGCGGCGCTCGTCCGGTGCGTGCTCGAGCGTCAGCGCGGAGGATCCCGGCGATTCGCCGCCGGCGGACAGGCCCTGCAGCAACCGCAGGAGCACCAGGATGATGGGCGCGGCCATCCCGATCTGCTCGTACGTGGGAAGGCAGCCGACGGCCACCGTCGCGATGCCCATGAGGAGCAGGCAGGCCAGGAGGGAATTCTTGCGACCGTACCGATCGCCGAGGTGACCCCACACCACCGCGCCGAGCGGACGTGCGATGTACGCGACGCCGAGTGTGCCGATCGACAGCAACGTCGCCGTCGCCCCTCCGCCCGGAAAGAAGATCTTCGGGAAGACGAGCGCCGCCGCGGACCCGTAGATGAAGAAGTCGTAGTACTCGAGCGTGCTGCCGAGGAATCCCGAGACGGCGGCCCGGCGGGCGTTCTCGTTCGGTTGTCCCCCGGTATCGCGTGTAGACGTGCTTGCCATGGTGTTCCTTTCGTCCCAGGATCCGGTGTCGCCGCGAGGCGTTCTTCGGAGGTGACTCACCTCACACGAAGTTCCGGACCGTGACGAGCGTGTCATGGCGGACTATGCGCAGTCCAGCGCAAAAAAAGTCTTAGATATAGATCGAAAATGTCCTAATCGGGGGTCGGGAGGATCTCCTCCGACACCGCGAGCGCCACCCGCAGCGCATCGGAGACGCGGCGGGGCGACCAGGCGAGGCCGTGGTTCATGTAGATGGGCTCGCCGGTGAGGGGAACGAACACCGTGCCCGGGGGCGTGATCGCGGCAATGCCCGACGTCATCAGCGCCACGCCGACACCCGTCGCCACCAGCATCAGGATCATGTACGGGTCGGTGATCTCCTGGACGACGCGGGGACGGAACCCCGCATCGACGCACGCCCGCATCGCCACCTCCTGCAACGCCGAACCGGCCGACAGCGGCGTCGTCACGAACCCGTCCTCGGCGAGGTCGCGCAGGTCGATCTGCGGCTCCGACGCGAGCGGGTGATCCGCGGGCAGCACGGCGCCGAACGGCTCCCGGCGGATCAGCCGCGTCGACACCGAGGCCGTCTCGACCGGAAGCCCGACGAACGCGAGATCGAGTGCACCACTGTCCAGTTGGGTGATGGCGTCGCGGGTCATGATCCGCCCGACGAGGGTGAGTTCGATGTCGGGATAGCGCTGCCGGAGCGCGCGGGTGAGCGGCGGCAGGGACAGGTGGTTGAGCACGCCGGTGAAGCCGATCTTGATGCGGCCGTACACACCCCCGGCCGACGTGCGGGTGGCCTGCCGCGCAATGTCGACGCTCTCGAGAATGCGGTAGGCGTGCGGCAGGAACGTGTGGCCCGCCGACGTGAGCGCGACGCTTCGGGTGCTCCGCTCGAACAGCGGCACGCCGATGTCCTTCTCGAGTTTGCGCACCGTCTGACTCAGCGGCGACTGCGCCATCTGGAGTCGCGCGGCGGCCCTGCCGAAGTGCAGTTCTTCGGCGACGGCGACGAACGCTTGCAGCCAGCGAATCTCCATCGGATTCCCTTCGGCGAGTTTGACGAGTGTGGCTCAGCCCATATATTCCAATTCGTACACAGTGCGAAATAGATCATTCTGATTTCGCACATAGAACAAGACTAATGCGCACACAGTCGCGAGGAGAAACCACCATGGTCACGTATCCCGAGGGCGCGACCGCGCTCGTCACCGGCGGCGCGAGCGGGATCGGCGCGGCGTGCGCGAAACGCCTCGCCGACGCCGGGGTTCGCGTCGTCACCGCCGACGTCGCCGCCGGGGCCGACGAGCGCCTCGACGTCACCGATGCCGATGCCGTCGAGAACCTCGCCGCCCGCCTCGGCCGCGTCGACATCCTCGTCAACAGCGCCGGCGTCGTGGGACCGTCGGCGCCGCTGGTGGACGTCGAACTCGAGGACTGGCGCCGCACGTTCCGCATCAACGTCGAGGGGACGTTCCTCGTGTGCCGCGCGTTCGTGCCCGCCATGACCGGCGCCGGATGGGGACGGGTCGTGAACATGGCGAGCATCGCGGCCAAGGATGGTAATCCCGGGCAGAGCGCCTACTCGGCGTCCAAGGCGGCGGTGATCGCGCTGACGAAATCGCTCGGCAAGGAGGTCGCGAAGACCGGCGTCCTCGCCAATGTGGTCGCCCCGGCGGCGGTGGAGAGCCCGATGAACGCCGGCACCGACCCGGCGATCCTCGCGCGCTCGCAGAGCCTCACTCCGATGGCCCGGATGGGACGGCCCGAGGAGATCGCCGAACTCGTCGCGTGGCTGTCCTCCGAGGCGCTCAGTTTCTCGACCGGCGCCGTCTACGACGCCAGCGGTGGCCGGGCGTCGTACTAGCCCGGCGCCCGCTCACAGCCAGCGCGGAGGCTCGGGGGTCTCACCGCCCCCGCCGAGTCCGACGGCGCCGCGACCGGCGGCCCACCGCACCACCGCGGGCAGGGGTCCGGACACCTTCTCGGCGGGCGCGGAATCCGGTTGCACCGCAACGGGGTCACGCCCGTCGACGGCGATCACCAGTCCGCCGCCGAGGTCCTTGCGTCGCCACATGCCGGTGATGTCGGTGAGCAGCGAACCCAGCACCACGTCCGGGAAGTCGCCGAACCGGCCCCCGTTCCCCAGGTCCACGGCATGGATCCACACCTCCCGGGTGCGCATCCATGCCGTCTCCGACACCGGCACCAGACGGCCCTGCGCCGTCCGGACCTGTGCCTCCCACGCCGCGGCCGGCAGGTTCCGCCACTTCTCGTCGAGGCGGGCGACGGTGTGGTCGAACAGGTTCCGCAGCGCCGCCGCCGACAGGGTGGCACCCTCGTCGATCTCGAGACCCCGCTGCTCCGCCGAGGCGTACATCGGGGTCTCCACCCCGGTCGCCGCCCAGTCCAGCAACCGGCACAGCGCCGCGGCGTTGTACCCGACGTGCGCGAGCAGATGCCGCCGCGACCACCCCGCCAACAGGGTGTCGCCGTTCAGGTCGTCGTCGGTCAACTCCGCCAGGCGCTGCGCGAAATACGCCGTGCCGCGGCGGGCGATCAGCAACCGCTCGTCCAGGTCGAGATCGTGAAAACTCACGGCCACTACTTGACGATCGTCGTGTTACGCACCGAACCGAGCCCGTCGATGGTGACCTCGACGGTCTGCCCGTCCTGGATGTAGAGACCGGGCTTGCGGGCGTGCCCGACACCACCCGGGGTGCCGGTGATCACCACGTCACCGGGCTGCAGCGTCACGATGTGCGAGATGTACTCCACCAGCTTCGCCGGGGTGAACACCAGATCGTCGGTGGTGGTGGTCTGCACCACCTGCCCGTCGAGCGTGGTGACGAGGGCGCCGCCGAACGTGTAGGAGTCGGTGGTTGTCAGGAACGGTCCGAAACCGCTGGTCTTCTCGAACGTCTTGCCCTGATCCCACTGCAGCGTGCGGTACTGGTAGTCGCGCATCGTGTAATCGTTCATCACCGAGTACCCGGCGATGTAGGACTCCGCCTCGGCCTCGGGGACCTGGTACGCCTGCTTGCCGACGACGAACGCCAACTCCCCTTCCCAGTCCAGTTGGGCGGCGGCGTAGGCGGGGACGATCACGTCGTCGTACGGTCCGGTCAGTGCCTCCCGGAACTTCGCGAACAGGGTCGGGAACTCGGGCAGGTCCCGGCCCATCTCCTTGATGTGGTTGGCGTAGTTCAACCCGACGCAGATGATCTTCCCCGGGTTCGGGACCACCGGCGCGTAATCCGCGCCGTCGAGATTCACGGTGTCACCGGACGCGTTCTCCGCGATCGACTTCCAGTCCGGATCGGCCAGCAGGACCGACAGATCCGGGTAACCGTCGATGACGGCGGCGGTGGTGTCGGAATCGACGCGGACGGCGACGGTGCCGCCGGCGCGGCGCAGGGTGGCAAGCTTCATGAGATTTCAGGCTCCTTCGGAAATGTACGTGCGGTGAAAGTGCAGGCGCTCGACGATCGGGGCGTCGGAGAACGCGAACAGGTCGAACTCGGTGTCGGCCTCGATCGACCACTCCGTCCAGGAGGGGACGACGATCATGTCGCCCTTCCCGACGGTGCGGGTCTGCCCGCCGAGGACGAACCGGCCCGACCCCTCGAACACCTGATAGACGGTCGAGCCGACGTCCCGGCGCGGGCGGGTGTGGGCACCGGCCCGCAACCGGTGGAACTCGGCGCGGATCGTGGGCATCACGTCCCCGCCGGTGGTCGGGTTGGTGTAGCGGACCGCGGCATGACCGGGTTCGGTGGTCGCCGCGTACCCCTCGTCCTCGAGCGCCAACTGCTCACGCAGCGCCGCGTCGGTGTGCTCCCACCGGTACGCCGCGATCGGCGAGGACGTCTTCGCGTCCAACCCCACCAGCGGCCGCAGCCCCGGATGCACCCACAACCGTTCCGACCGGGACACGTCCGGGGTGGAATCGTCGGTGACGTTCTCCGACCCGAACTCGAAGAACCCGGTGTCGGTGTAGTGCACGAACGGAATGTCGAGGCCGTCGATCCACGCCATCGGCTGATCGGTCTCGTTGTGGTGACCGTGGAAATGCCAGCCCGGGGTCAGCAGGAAATCGCCGCGGCGCATCGCGACCGGGTCGCCGTTGACGACCGTCCACACCCCCTCGCCCTCGACGACGAACCGGAACGCGTTCTGCGCGTGCCGGTGCTCCGGCGCCACCTCCTTCGGCCCCAGGTACTGGATCGCCGCCCACAGCGTCGGCGTCACATACGGCACACCCCCCAGACCCGGGTTCGCCAGCGCGATCGCCCGCCGCTCCCCGCCGCGACCGACCGGGACCAAATCCCCCGCCCGCTGCGCCAGCGGATACAGCGTCGACCACTTCCACACGAACGGCACCGCCCGCGACGTCGGCGTCATCGGCATCAAATCGCCGAGCTGAGTCCACAGCGGATTCAGATGCTCGGCCTCGAAATCGGTGTACAGCTGCTTCAGCGCGGGGTCGTCGTCGACGTGCGGTTCGGTGGCGGTCATGGCATCGACGCTAGGAGTTCAGGTTTCCACGTCGATACAGAATTCTTGTGTGCAGAATCTTTGATCAGGGTTCGAGGTCCGCGATGTCCACCTCGAGTTCGCGGATCGCGTTCTTGATCTGCGACACCAGCGGTCCCTGCGAGTGCTGACGGAAGCGGGTGATCGGCACGGCCACGGTCAGCGCTCCGACGGCGGTCCGGGACCGGTTCCGGATGGCGACGCCGAATGCGGCGACGCCTTCCTCGGTCTGCTGCACGTTGAGGGCGAATCCGACGGCGCGGGCGGCGGACAGGTCCCGATAGAACTGCTCGAACTCGCCGGCAGGCAGACGCCGGTCGCCCCACTCGCGGTCGTCGTCGGCCAGATCGTCCGGCCGCAGGTACAGCTGCGCGAGGGTGTCCCTCGGGAGCTCCGCCAGCAGAATCCGTCCTCCTGCCGTCAATTCCGCGTCGAGGACCTGCCCCTGACGGTCGCCGACCCGCAACATTCCCGCCGACTCGGCGGACGACAGGAAGCGCGCCTGGGTGCCGACGCGGATCACGAGGTTGACGGTCTCGCCGCACAGGATCGCGAGCGCCTCCATGTGGGGCCGGCAGAGGTCGTTGAACTCGCGTGTCCACCCCCGCTGCGCCGGGCCGGCCCCCATCGCCGCCCCGGGGTGGTACCGGCGTTTCTCGTCCTGAACGGCGAAACCCCGATACACCAGCATCGCCATCAGCCGATGCGCGGTCGATGGTGCGATACCGAGTTCCTCGGCGGCGTCCTTGATCCGCAGCGCTCCGACGTCGCGCAGCATCTGCAGCAGGCGCAGGGCGTTGTCGACGGACTCCAGCATGTACGCCGGCTTCTCGATGGTTTTCTTCTTCTGCACAGCAGAACTTTATTGCACGGCCGCTGTGCGCCGCATCACCCTCGATACATGCCCCTCTGCCTCCCCACGTGAGTGCCGCCGTGTGCCCCGGCACGCTTTGCCACTCACCTGCCCCGAACGATCGAAACGAAGGAACTGTCATGTCGAACCTGCAGGACGCACGCATCATCATCGCCGGAGGCGGGATCGGCGGCGCGGCCAACGCCCTCGCCCTCGCCAGGAAGGGCGCGAACGTCACGCTGTTCGAACGGGCCACCGAATTCGGCGAGGTCGGCGCCGGACTGCAGGTCGGACCGCACGGCGCCCGCATCCTCGACTCCTGGGGTGTGCTCGACGACGTTCTCGCCAAGGGCTGCCTGCCCAAGAACATCGTGTTCCGCGACGCCGTGACCGCCGAGGTGCTCACGAAGATCGACCTCGGCGCCGAGTTCCGTGCCCGCTACGGCGGACCGTACTTCGTGACCCATCGCAGCGACCTGCACGCGGCGCTCGTCGACGCCGCACGTGCGGCGGGCGCCGAACTGCACACGGGCGTCACCGTCACCGACGTGGTCACCGACGGCGACCGGGTGCACGTCAGCACCGACGACGGCCGCACCCACGAGGCCGACATCGCCCTCGGCATGGACGGCCTCAAATCCCGGCTGCGGGCCAAGATCTCGGACGACGAGCCGGTGTCGTCCGGCTACGCCGCCTACCGCGGCACCACGCCGTACGACGAGGTCGACCTCGACGAGGACATCGAGGACGTGGTCGGGTACATCGGACCGGGATGCCACTTCATCCAGTACCCGCTGCGCGGCGGGCAGATGCTCAACCAGGTCGCGGTGTTCGAATCGCCCGGCTACAAGAACGGGGTCGAGAACTGGGGTGGCCCCGAGGAACTCGAGCAGGCCTACGCGCACTGCCACGAGAACGTCCGCCGCGGCATCGACTACCTGTGGAAGGACCGCTGGTGGCCGATGTACGACCGCGAGCCCATCGAGAACTGGGTGGACGGGCGGATGATCCTGCTCGGCGACGCGGCACACCCCCCACTGCAGTACCTGGCGTCGGGGGCGGTGATGGCGATCGAGGACGCGAAGTGCCTGGCCGACTATGCTGCCGAGGACTTCTCCGCGGGCGGTGGCAACTCCGCGTGGCCGCAGATCCTGAAGGAGGTCAACACCGAACGCGCACCGCGCTGCAATCGCATCATCACCACCGGGCGCATGTGGGGCGAGTTGTGGCACCTCGACGGCACCGCCCGCATCGCGCGCAACGAACTGTTCCGCACCCGCGACACGTCGAGCTACAAGTACACCGACTGGCTGTGGGGTTACTCGTCCGATCGCGCGTCATAACCGCCTCCCCGGCCGGAGGGTTCGGCAGACTGGGTGAGTGACCCTCAACCTGGTGCGAACCCGTGTGTGGCGTGATGGGGAGTGCGTCGGCAAGGACTTTCCGCTTGCCGACGTGTCCGAGAAGGTGCGGGACGAGAACGCGCTCGTGTGGGTCGACCTGTGCGATCCCGACCACGAATGCCTGACCGAGTTGGCGAACGAATTGTCGCTCGATCCGAACGCCATCGAGGATGCCGTCGCCCGCGGTGAGCGACCGAAGGCGACGCGTTACGCGGGCCACGCGTTCGTGACCGCGTACGCCACCTGGTTCGACGCCGAGGATGCCGTCACGCTCGGCGTCCTCGACTCACGGCTTCGGCTCAGCCGGGTGTCGGCGTTCGTGCTGTCGAACGGGATCATCACGGTGCGGCGGGACGACCGGTTCGACATGTCGCAGGTGGTGGAGCGCTGGGAGGAGGACCCCGCGCTGCTCACATCGGGTTCGGGCGCGCTCGCGCTCCTGCACGGCCTGCTCGACGCGATCGTGGACGGCCAGTTCGAGACGATCGAGACCATCGACGACGCGATCGAGGCGCTCGAGGAGGGACTGTTCCACGAGTCCGCGCGGACCAGGGAGATTCAGCAACGCACGTACCGGTTGCGGAAGGAACTGGTGCAACTGCGTCGCGTCGTGCTGCCGATGCGGGAGGTCGTGGGAGCCGTCATCCGCGGGCGCGCCGAATCCGAACGCGAGCGGTCACCGGTTCTCGACAGCTTGTACACCGACCTCTACGACCACGTGACGCGCGCCGCCGAGTGGACGGAATCATTGCGCGACATGGTGGTGACCGTGTTCGAGACGAATCTGTCGCTGCAGGACGCCCGGCTCAATACCGTCATGAAGAAGCTCACCGGGTGGGCGGCCATCATCGCTGTCCCCACCGCGGTGACGGGGTGGTTCGGTCAGAACGTCCTGTTCCCCGGGGTCGGGCAGGTGTCGGGGACGATCGCCAGCACCGTCGTGATCGTGACGTCCGCGAGCCTGCTCTTCGTCCTGTTCCGCCGGCGCGACTGGCTGTAGCGGTCGGGACGGGCACGCAGTCAGGGTTCCGTCTTCGCTCCCGGTGACCCGGTTTCGCCCGCGGCTACGGCGGCGGCCTCTGTCATCAGGCGGGTGATCTCGGCACGGTCGGCGTCACCGGGAAGTCCCCAGCCGGTCCGGTAGCCGTAGAGTTCGGCGAGCGTGATCGAGCGGCGGTTGCCGTCCGCGACCTCGACGTCCGACGCCGTGATCAGCCCGGGATGCGCGACACCACACGCCTCCGCCACCTTGAACACGTCGCGCCGTAACGCCCGCAGGTAGTTCGCTGCCCGAACCGACTTGATGTCTGCGTCGAGTCCGTGCGCAAGCCAGGGGCTTTGGGTCGCTACACCCGTCGGGCACCGATCGGTGTGGCACTTCTGCGCCTGAATGCACCCGACCGCGAGCATCGGCTCACGCGCCACGTTGATCAGATCGCAACCGAGAGACATCGCCGCCACGGCGTTGTCGGGCAGGCCAAGCTTCCCCGAGCCGATGAACGTGATCTCGTCGGCCAGACCGGCCTCCGCGAATTTGGCGTAGACGCGTGCAAAGCCACTACGGAAGGGCAGCGAGACAGCGTCGGTGAACACCAGCGGTGCAGCGCCGGTACCGCCCTCGCCGCCGTCGATGGTCACGAAGTCGACACCCCGCCGAGAATTGCTCATCGCCTCGACGAGCAGGTCCCAGAACGTCGGGTCGCCGACCGCGGACTTGATCCCGACGGGCAGCCCCGTCTCGGCGGCGAGGAGCTCCACCCAGTCGAGCATGCTGTCGACATCGTGGAAGGCCGTGTGCCGGGACGGGCTGATGCAGTCACGGCCCTCGGGTACACCTCTGATCTCGGCAATCTCCGGCGTCACTTTTGCTCCCGGCAACAGGCCCCCGAGGCCCGGTTTCGCTCCCTGACTGAGTTTGATCTCGATTGCCCGCACCGGCGCCGACTCGACCAGCGCCCGAAGCCTCGCCAGGTCGAATCGGCCGTCCTCGTCGCGGCAGCCGAAATACGCGGTCCCGATCTGGAAGATCAGATCTGCCCCGTTCCGGTGGTACCGGGAGATGCCCCCCTCCCCGGTGTTGTGCAGGCAACCGGTGGCAGCGGCACCACGGTTGAGCGCGACCACGGCCGCAGACGACAGCGCCCCGAAACTCATGGCCGATATGTTCACGATGGAGCGCGGGCGGAAGGAGTGTGCCCGGCCGCGGGCGGCACCGAGCACCTTCGCGGACGGGATCGCGAGGTGTTCGTCGGCATGAGGAACCGCCGAGGGAGGAATCTCCGAGAACGTCCGGTGTTTGATGATGGTGTAGCCGTCGGTGAACTCGATGTCGTTGTCCGTTCCGAAACCGAACGTGTCGGTCACTCGCTTCGACGACGCATACACCCACCGACGCTGGTCTCGGGTGAAGGGACGCTCCTCGTCGTTGCCGGTCGTAATGTACTGCCGGAGCTCCGGACCGAGCGATTCCAGCAGGTACCGGCCGTGCCCGAGCACGGGGAAATTCCGGAGCAGGGCGTGACGTCGCTGAATGAGGTCGTACGACGCGACTGCGGCCGCAGCGGCGGCCGGTAGTGCCAGGACGTTCCACCGCTTCATGAATTCACCGTACGCGCGGGCCGCCACTCGGATCGGCTCCTCGCGCCGATTTCATCCCGGCACGGACCCCGAAGGCGAAGCCGGCTGCGACGCGGCCAGCAGCACCCGGAGATTGTCGGTGACCACACTGGCCGAGATGGTGGGATCGATGGCGCGCTGAATGCCCAGTCCGACACCGAGACTGAGGATGCTGCCGGCCGCATCCTGCACGGGCACGGGCAGGGCGACCCCCAGTGAGTCGGTGAACGATTGCAGCAACGTCACCGTGATCTCCCGCGCGGCACCGAGGGTGGCGGTGAGGGCGTCGCGGAGTTCGGGGTCGTGTCGGGACAGCACGATCAGTTCGAATTCGAGCATGGTCCATCCGACGTCGCCGAGCGTCCTCTCCGCCCAGGCCTGGAACGCCTCGAGTCGCTCCTCCATCGTCTCGCCGCCACCGAGCGCCTCCGCGATCTCCTGCCCCTTGGTGGCGTGGATGAGCCCGAGCACCTCGAGGCACAGTTCCTTCTTGTTCTTGAAGTTGGAGTACACCGCCCCCTTGGAGTAGCCGGCCTCGTCGGCCACTTTCTCGAGTGAGGTGGCCGCGTACCCGTCGGCGAGGAAGAGGTCGCGGGCGGTCGCGACGAGATGCGCCCGCGTCCGCGCCTGACTCTCCGACCTGGTCAATCGCGCCATGCTCACCCTTTCTCCGAAGCCCCTGCGAGAATATTCTACTTTTCATATACCGCCGGTATCTGGTTTCTGATAGCTTGCTAGATATGACTTCGAGTGACACACAACTCAGCCGCGGGCTGGTGATCGGTTGCGGCGGCACGCTCGGCGCAGCCTGGACGGTGGCGGCCCTGGTCGCCGTGAGCGACGCCCTGGGATGGGACCCGCGCGACGCCGACGTGCTCGTGGGCACGTCCGCGGGCGCCGAACTCGTCACCATGCTGGGCGGCGGGGCCGGCGTCGACGAACTGCTCGCGATGCAACTCGGCGGGGCCACCCATCCGGCGCTCGACGGACATCTCGCCGCGACGCCGGGACGGTTCCCGCCGCTCCCGGCGCCGGGCCTCGGTTCACCCGGTCTGCTGCGCCGCGGACTGCCGCCCGTCACCGCCGCGAGCGGACTGCTGCCCCGCGGCCGCGGCGACGCCGCCTGGCTCGACCGGCTCGCGCAGCGGTTCACGGGCGAGTCCGGCTGGGTTCGCCACCCGGCGACGTGGCTGGTGAGCATGGACTACGACACGGGTGAACGTGTCGCATTCGGCTCACCCGGCGCACCGGCCGCGACCCTGTCCGAAGCGCTGCGGGCGTCGTGGGCGATTCCCGGCTGGTATCCCCCGATCCCCCTCGGCGATCGCCGGTTCGTCGACGGCGGCGCGGCGTCCACGGCGTCCGCCGACCTCGTGCTGCCCCTCGAACTCGACGAGGTGATCGTGCTGGCACCGATGGCGTCCACCGGGCGCATCGCCGGCCGCGGGGCCGCCCGCGTCGAACGCCGGATGCTGCGGAACTGGATGAGTGCGGGCCTGGATGCCGAAGTCGCGAGGCTGGAGGCGGCAGGTACGCGGGTGATCCGGCTCGACGCGACCGCCGAAGACCTCGCCGTCATGGGCCCGAACTTCATGGACGGCCGGCGCCGGCTCGCCACCCTCGAACATTCCCTCGTCACCACCCGAGCCCAGCTCGCGAACGGAGTCCGCGCATGAACCACTACGACATCCTCATCGTCGGTGCCGGGATCTCCGGCATCGGGGCCGCCATCCGCTTGAAGCAGAGCGGGATCGACAACTTCGCCGTTCTCGAGAAGGGGGACGCACTGGGCGGGACCTGGCGCGACAACACCTACCCGGGCTGCGCGTGCGACGTCCCCTCGGCCCTGTACTCCTATTCGTTCGCGCCGAACCGGGAGTGGTCGCGGTTGTTCGCCGGGCAGGAGGAGATCCGCCGGTACATCGAGCGCACCGCCACCGAACACGGGGTGCCCGCCCACGTGAAGTTCGGAACCGAAATGCAGCGCGCCGAGTGGAGCGAGCAGACAAGGCGGTGGACGGTGGACACGTCCGCGGGCACGTTCACCGCGAACGCCGTCATCGCCGCCGCCGGGCCGTGGAACGAACCGCTCGTTCCCGCGATCCCCGGTCTCGACACGTTCACCGGCGAGGTCTTCCATTCCTCC
The DNA here is from genome assembly GCF_009872365.1 of Rhodococcus sp. T7. NCBI lineage: Bacteria > Bacillati > Actinomycetota > Actinomycetes > Mycobacteriales > Nocardiaceae > Rhodococcus > Rhodococcus sp. T7. Next base: position 4,026 of record NZ_WXYH01000265.1, on the reverse strand, counting down.
CGCTGGAACCACGACTACGACCTCGCAGGCAAACGCGTAGCCGTCGTCGGAACCGGTGCCTCCGCAGTGCAATTCGTCCCGGCCATCCAGCCGAAGGTCGGGGAACTCCATCTGTATCAGCGGACCGCGCAATGGGTGCTGCCGAAACCCGACCACACCCTGCCCGGCGTCGAGCGCACGATCCTGCGCCGCGTACCGGGTGCGATCCGCGCGCTGCGACGCCTCGAGTACGCGATCATGGAATCTCTCGGGCTCGGCTTCCGGCACCCGTGGATCCTGCGGGTCGTCCAGCAGATCGGCAAGGCGCAACTGCGTGCCCAGGTACGGGATCCGAAGCTGCGCAAGGCGTTGACGCCCGACTACACGCTCGGCTGCAAGCGACTGCTGCTGTCCAACACGTACTACCCCGCGCTCACCCGCCCCAACGTCGAGGTGCACGCCAACGCCGTGCAGTCGGTGCGCGGCAACGTCGTCGTCGGCAGCGACGGCGCCGAACGCGAAGTGGACGCCATCATCTTCGGTACCGGATTCCACATCCTCGACATGCCGATCGGGTCCAAGGTGTTCGACGGCGAGGGCCGCAGCCTCGACGACCACTGGAAGGGCAGCCCGCAGGCGTACCTCGGCACGACCGTCGCGGGCTTCCCCAACGCGTTCGTCCTCCTCGGACCCGCCCTGGGCACCGGACACACGTCGGCGTTCATGATCCTCGAGGCGCAACTCGACTACCTGATCCAGGCGGTCACCCAGGCCCGGAGCAACGGGTGGACCAGGATGGAACCGCGCCGGGACGTGCAGGACGCATTCAACGCCCAGGTCCAGGAAGCCCTGGCCACCACCGTCTACAACGCCGGTGGCTGCCAGAGCTACTTCCTCGACGTCAACGGCCGCAACAGCTTCAACTGGCCTTGGTCGACCGACCGCATGCGGCAACGACTCGGCCGGTTCGACGAGGCCGCATACGACGTGTCGCGTGAGCCTGCGCCGGTTACAGCGACTTCGCGATAATTCCCTTCATCACCTCGTTGGCGCCCGCGTAGATCTTCTGGACGCGGGCGTCCTCGTACATCCGGGCGATCAGGTACTCGCGCATGTACCCGTAGCCGCCGTGCAACTGCACACACCGGTCGATCACCGCGCACTGCTGCTCGGTGAGCCAGTACTTGACCATCGCCGCCTCGGACGGGTCGAGTTCACCGCGCAGGTGCGCCTCGATGCAATGGTCCAGGAACACCGCACACGTACGGGCAATCGTCTGACACTCGGCGAGCTCGAACGCCGTGTTCTGGAACTCGAACAGATTGTGCCCGAACGCCTGCCGCGACTTCGTGTACGCCACGGTGTCCTCGACCGCACGAGTCATCGCCCCGGACGCCTGCGCGCCGATGATCAACCGCTCCTGCACCAGTTGCGCCATCATCTGCCCGAAGCCCTGCCCCTCCTCGCCGAGCAGATTCGACACCGGCACCCGCACATCGGTGAACGACAACTCCGACGTGTCGGCGCCGTGCTGACCGACCTTGTCCAGGACCCTCCCGACGGCGAACCCGGGACAGTCCCGCAGATCGACGATCACCAGGGACACCCCCTTGGCGCCGGCCTTCGGGTCGGTCTTCACCGCCAGCACGATCACGTCCGCCGACGCACCGTTGGTGATGAACGTCTTCGAGCCGTTGATGACGTACTCGTCGCCGTCCCGGATCGCGGTGGTCTTGATCGCCTTGAGGTCCGAGCCGGCGCCGGGCTCGGTCATACCGATGGCGCCGAGGATCTCCCCGGTCGCCATGCCCGGCAGCCACGCCTGCTTCTGCTCCTCGGTGCCGTACTCGACGAGGTAGTGCGGGACGATGCCGGAGTGCACGGAGATGCCGAGCGCGAGGTCACCGGCGTAACCCTGGGCCTCGAACACGGCGAGGTCGTGGGCGAACGTGCCCCCACCACCGCCGTACTCCTCCGGGATCGAGCAGCACAGCAACCCGAGCTTGCCCGCCGCCAGCCACACCTCACGGTCGATGCGGTGCTGGGCGTCCCACTTCTCGTGGTGCGCGACGACCTCGCGTTCGAAGAACCCCGCCGCGAGCTCGGACAGGGCCTTCACCTCGTCGTCGTGCCAGGAAGGTGTGTGCTTCTTCATCGTCCGCCCTGTGCCCTAGATGCGCTTGAAGAGGGCGGCGAGGGCCTGGCCGCCGCCGATGCACATGGTGACGATGCCGAGTTCGAGGTCGCGGCGCACCATGTCCTTCGCGATGCGCAGGCTCAGGATCGCCCCCGTCGCACCGACCGGGTGACCCAACGCGATCGCCCCGCCGTACGGGTTGGTCTTCTCCGGGTTCAGCTTCGCGTCCCGGATCACCGCGACCGCCTGCGACGCGAACGCCTCGTTCAGCTCGATCACGTCGATGTCGCCCGGGGTGGTCCCGGTCTGCTCGAACAGATTCTGCAACGCCAGCACCGGGGCGTATCCCATCAGCGCGGGATCCATCGCCGCCGTCGCGACCGCCTCGAGGGTCACCAGCCCGGTCAGCCCCTTGTCCCGCGCCGCGGACTCGGTGGCCAGCACCAGCGCCGCAGCGCCGTCGTTGATACCGGACGCGTTCCCGGCGGTCACCGAGCCGCCCTCCTCGAACGCCGGCCGCAGCTTGGCGAGGGCCTCGAGGGTGGTGTCGGGCTTGGGGTGCTCGTCGACGTCGACCGTCTTCGGTCGCCGGCCGCCGATCTCGACCGGGGTGATCTCCTCGGCGAACGCGGCCCTCGCCGCATCGGAGGCGGCGCGGCGCTGGGATTCGACGGCGAACTCGTCCTGCTGCTCCCGGCTCACGTCGTACTTGCGGGCGACGGCCTCGGCGGTACGGCCCATGTGGACGCCACCGAACGGGTCGGTGAGGATCGCGACCGTGCCGTCCACCAGCTTGCGGTCACCGAGCTTGTACCCGGAGCGGGCCGAGAAATCGTAGAACGGCATCCGCGACATGCTCTCGTCGCCGCCGGCGAGGGCGAAGTTCACCCCACCCCAGCGCATCTGCTGCGCCGCCGACCACACCGCCTGCAGACCGGACCCGCACAGCCGGTTGACGGTGTACGCCGGGGTCTTCTCCGGGAGTCCCGCGGCCAGGGCCACGCGGCGGGCGTTGTAGGCGTCCGGCCCGACCTGACCGATGCAGCCCATCACCACCTCGTCGATGTCCGCGCCCGGCACCCCGGCACGGTCCAGTGCGGCCTTCGCGGCGGTCGCACCCAGTTCATGGGCGGGCACGTCCTTGAACGCGCCCCCGAAGCTGCCGATCGGGGTCCTCGCGCCGTCGACTACGACGATCGGTTCAGGAGAATTCATGACGTGCCCTTCCGTCTCTCTGCCAGTACGGGGAGATAGTAGGACTTCAAAGTACCTGGCGGTTCACGCAGGGCCTCAGGCACGTCACCGGGTCAGTGCCCGCGAATCAGATCGGCGCACTTCTCAGCCATGGTCATGACCGTGATGTTGGGGTTGACGTACGGCAGTTTCGGCATCGCGGACGCGTCCACCACTCGCAGATTGCGCACCCCCTTCACCCGCAACTCCGGGTCGAGGACGGCCGTCGGGTCGGTGGCCGCACCCATCCGGGCGGTCCCGGCGGGGTGATACACCGTGTTGTGGGTGCGGTGCGCGTAGTCGATCAGTTCGTCGTCGGTCTCCGCCTCCGGACCGGGAGCCAGTTCCCTCGTGATCCAGCCCCGGAGCGGTTCCTGCTCGGCGATGCGGCGCGCCAGCCGGAACCCGGCGAGCATCACGGCCTCGTCGTGACCGTCGGGATCGGTGAAATACCGGGGGTCCACGCGCGGGCGATCCCGGAAGTCGCGGGAGCGGAGCCGCACCGTTCCGCGGGAGAGTCCCTGCGTGACGTTCGGGGTGAGGCAGAATCCGTTGTCCGTGGTGGGATACCCCCACCGGAGGGTGTTCATGTCGAACGGCACGCTGCCGTAGTGCATCATCAGGTCGGGATGGTTCAGCCCCTCCTCGGTGGTGGCGAACAGGCCGATCTCCCACCA
>NZ_WXYH01000264.1:0-916 GCF_009872365.1 Rhodococcus sp. T7 | reverse complement strand
TCTTCGCGGGTGTCGGCGAGAGTTTTGTGTGCTGTGGCGACGACGCGGATCGCCTGCATCTTCTTCTCGGCTTCTCGGCGGATCTGTTCATCGAGGGCGGCGAATTCGGTTTCCAGCGGCTGGGTTTCCATGGGCTCGATCGTATAGACGTCGCGCGCGAATCTCGAGCCGTACACGCGGCCAACCGCGTGAGGTGCGGCGCGTTCGATTCTGTTGTCCCCGGGTGGGTGTCCGGGTAGGCGTTGTGTGCACACGACACAGCGGAGCGGAGAGATGTCGTGTGTGCCCAATGCCGTTAAGCCCGGTACCCACTTGGGGATAACTCCCCCGCTGTGACGTCGCGTTGGACGCGCGGAGCGCGGCCCTTTGTCTGCCCGTTCGGGCGCCGGCCGTCCGCAAGTATGGAGCGCACTGGTCCTCGTGTGGATGCCCGAGATTCCCTGTCCCGCTCCGCTCGATCTCAGGCACCCACAATCGGGTCCGCATCACAGGTGGGGCGGCCGGAAAACTGCGCAAAGGAACTCGCTGCGCTCGTCCTGTGCTTCTTTCAAGAGCGGGCACACGACGCAGGCGCTGCGTGCCGACGGATCGAACCCGGTGGAGCAAGATGGAAACTTAGGTGCCCTAAGTTGGGGTCAGGTCTGGACGCTGTGCTCTGGACCTGAGACACTGTCGTGTAGCCCCACGTTGTGGGGGCGCTGCGCTGGGCCGAATGACGGGGGACGACGATGAGCGATGAGACCGTTGATCGTCCGCGCCGGTTCCGGCGTGAGCGCCGTGCGAACGTCGACGGTGGTCGGCATGCTCGGCACGTGGTGAAGGTGACTCCCGAGGAGGAGTCGGCGCTTCTGGCGAAGGCGCAGCATGCGCGAGTGAGCGTGCCGCGGTTGCTCGTTGAGTCCGCCCTCGCGGAGCA
>NZ_WXYH01000263.1:0-918 GCF_009872365.1 Rhodococcus sp. T7 | reverse complement strand
CGCCGTTGAACCACTTCACGATGCCCTGCGCCATGCAAACTCCCTACAACCTCGATCCGGGCACTCACATCGAATCCCCGATCTCGATACCACTGATCCTGCCACCCGACGAACCGTCCCTCGACGACCACACCCGATCCGAGCCACAGCGGACCTACCGCTCGACACCTACCCAGCCCCCCGACTTCCCCGGCCGGTCATCGACCACCGAGAGCCGGACCGGCGAAGCACCCCCTTCGCCGACGTCGACAACCCCGACGTGCCTCCGGCTCCAGGGAAATCCCTGGTCAACCCACTCCATAATTTCTGCAGTCGCCACTGTAGACATTGAGGTGTCGACGTTGTAGAGTCTCTCTCGTCGCAAGGAAAGAGTTCAGAAGGTGCGGGAGGGAACGAACTACCCGCAGAGCAGTACCGCAAGACACGGGATGTTCCGGGGCAAGAGTTGATTGAGTGTGTGGCCCCGGCACTTTCCGGTCGGCGACCGGGCAGCAAGACGAGCCCGACCGCCGGAAGAAGTGCAGTGAATATGGAAGTGGAAACCCCTCCGGCCCCCGGTGCCTCACGGCGCCGGGGGCCCTGTCCATTGAAAGGTGTCACCCCATTCAAGAAGACTCGCCCGACCGCAGCCCGGCCGGGAAGTTCGACGACGAGGACTACCCGGCCTACAGCATGGGCCACGCCGCCGAGATCCTCGGCGTGACACAAGCATTCCTCCGCAGCCTCGACGCCGCGAAACTTCTCACCCCCGGACGCTCGGAGGGCGGCCACCGCCGCTACTCCCGCTACCAGCTCCGCATCGCCGCCCGAGCCCGCGAGCTGATCGACCAGGGCACCGCCCTCGAGTCCGCGTGCCGCATCATCATCCTCGAAGACCAACTCGCCGAGGCCCGACGCCTCAACGCCGAACTCCAACAC
>NZ_WXYH01000262.1:0-938 GCF_009872365.1 Rhodococcus sp. T7 | reverse complement strand
GACCGCAGCCTACTGGGTGTTCGCGGTGCGGCAGCGTCGTGTAAGCAGAGAGCGAGTAACCATGAACTCACCCTCACTGCCGGTGCTCGCCGGCGTGGAGCACCGGTTCGTCGACGTGGGCGGCGGTGTCACGATTCACGTCGCCGACGCCGGACCGGCCGACGGTCCGGCGGTCATGCTTGTCCACGGTTTCCCTCAGAACTGGTGGGCATGGCATGAGCTGATCGGTCCTCTGGCGGCCGATGGCTACCGGGTGCTGTGCCCGGATCTGCGCGGTGCCGGTTGGAGCTCGGCTCCCGATGATCGTTACTACAAGACGGACATGGCAGATGATCTCGCGGTCGTGCTCGACCGGCTTTCCGTCGCTGCGGTTCCCGTGGTCGCCCATGACTGGGGTGGTCCGATCGCGGCGCATCTGATGCTGCGACACCCGAAGAAGGTGACCGGATTTTTCGGACTGAACACCGTCGGCCCCTGGCTCGAGTTCGATCTGACGGTGGTTCGCCATCTGTGGCGGTTCTGGTATCAGATCCCGATTTCCCTTCCGGTGATCGGGCCGCGCCTTCTCGGTGACCCGAAGGGCCGCTTTGTCAGGATGACGGGCCGTTGGGTCGGCGCCGGGTTTTACCTCGACGACGTCGACTTCAGGCTCTATGTGCGGCGTTTGCGTGAGCCCGGTCATGCGGTCGCAGGCTTGCGTTGGTATCGCACATTCCTGACACGAGAACTGATCCGTGCCGGCGAATTCGCGAAGATTTCCGTCGATATTCCGATGCGGTTCCTCCACGGAATGGGTGACACGGTGATCACTCCCACGCTGCTGCGCGGATATGCCGAGCGCGCACCGGGTTTTCATCTCGAGACGGTCGACGACGCCGGTCACTGGATTGTCGATCAACGACCCGAGCTGGTGCTCGACCGACTACGGGCGTTCCTGC
>NZ_WXYH01000261.1:0-940 GCF_009872365.1 Rhodococcus sp. T7 | reverse complement strand
CTAGAGCGTGTCTGCTATTTGCGGACACGGTGATGAATAACAATCGCGCCGAGGAGTACGCCACCGAGGAAGGTGGTGGCGTACTTGTCGTAACGCGTGGCGATGCCACGCCATTGCTTGAGTCGCCCGAAACCACGCTCGACGGTGTTGCGTTCGCGGTAGAGGTCCTTGTCGAATGCCGGCGGTCGACCTCCATCCGGCCCCTTGGCCTTGCGGCGTCGGATCTGGTCACGGCGTTCGGGAATGGTGTGCGAGATTCGGCGTTCCCGCAGATGCTTTCGAGTGCTCGGATGCGAGTACGCCTTGTCGGCCAGCAGCCGGAACCTTTCGGTGTCGTGGGCGCGATGTGCTTCGAGCAGCGGCGCCAGGTACGGGTTGTCGCCCGCCTGCCCCGGCGAGAGCAGCAGCGTCAGCGGGCAGCAGAACGTGTCGGTGAGGGCGTGGATCTTGGTGCTCAGCCCACCCCGGGAGCGGCCGAGTGCGTGGTCGGCGGGTTCGTTGGCCAGATTCTTGTCATTCGACCGAGCCCCCTGTGTGCGCATCGGTCCGGGCACCGGCCGAATGCTGGTGGGCGCGGACAACGGTCGAATCGATCGACAGCAGCCGTTCGAGCTGTTCCTCTCGTTCGGGTGCTGCCGCCCGCACCGCGGCGAACATCCGCACGTAGGTGCCGTCGTCCGACCAGCGGCGATGCCGTTCCCAGATGGACTGCCACGGACCGAAACATTCGGGCAGATCGCGCCACGGTGACCCGGTACGGAACCGCCAGACGATTCCCTCCAGCGTCAACCGATGATCGTTCCACGGCCGCCCCCTCCGTCCCGCCAGAGAAGGAAGGACGGGTTCGATCACAGCCCACAGGGCATCGGAAATCTCGTTGGCACGCAACACGGGGACAGTCTCGAGCATCCAACCGCCAATATTTGGCAGACACGCTCTA
>NZ_WXYH01000260.1:0-961 GCF_009872365.1 Rhodococcus sp. T7 | reverse complement strand
CTAGGGCATGTCTCCCAATAACTTGAGCCACTCGACGATGCCGGCGAGCAGGAATCCGGCGCGGTAGGTGAGGGCGAGTTTGTCGTAGCGAGTGGCCACCGCACGCCACTGTTTCGCCTTGTTGAAGGCCCGTTCGACCACGTTGCGCCCCTTGTAGGACTCCGGGTCGAAGTTCGGTGGCCGCCCGCCCGCGCGGCCCTTGTTCACCCGGTTCGCTGCCTGATCGGTCTTCTCGGGGATCACCGCCTTGATGCCTCTGCTGCGCAGCAGTTCCCGGTTTGCCCGTGATGAGTACGCCTTGTCGGCCCGGACCTCGTCGGGGCGCGTGCGGTGCGCTCCGCCCGCGAGCCGCGGCACGCAGATGCCCTCCAGCACGTGGGCGAACATCGGACTGTCACCGGCTTGGCCTGGGCCGACCAGCACCGACAGCGGGCGCCCGTGACCGTCGCACGCCAGGTGCGCCTTGCTGGTCAATCCGCCCCTCGACCGGCCGATGCCGTGATCGGCAGGCTCGTCACCGAGGTTCGTGTAATTCGGTAGATCCCCCTGTGTGGCGGGCGGCGTTCGCACCGTGCTGATGGACCCGGACCACTGTGGAATCGACAGAGACCGCCCAGTCCAGGTTCCCGCCGGCGTCGGCCATCGCGACCAGAGCCGTCAGCACCCGATCCCAGGTTCCGTCTCCGGCGTAGCGGCGATGTCGCTTCCACACCGTCTTCCACGGCCCGAAATGCGACGGGAGATCTCGCCAGGGCAACCCGGTCCGCAGTCGATACAGCATCCCCTCGACCACCACACGATTGTTCCGGAACTTCCGCCCCCGGAGCCCATCGGAACTGGGCAACAGCAGCGCGAGCAACTCCCACTGCTTGTCCGTCAACACCTCAAACCGATCAACAACGTCTGCCACACCGAAGAGTCTGCAGCACAACACCACAAATCATTGGGAGACACACCCTAG
>NZ_WXYH01000259.1:0-968 GCF_009872365.1 Rhodococcus sp. T7 | reverse complement strand
GCGCACCAGCCTGCGGTGCGGCCACACGTGAACATCGCGGGCATCATGTGCGCCGGGACCTCGGCGAAGTCGAGGATGACCGCGGCCCAGAATTCGACGTTCGTCTCGATGGCCCGGTCGGGGCGGCGTTCGCGCAGTTCCGCGAGCGCGGCCTGCTCGAGGGCGGCGGCCGCCTCGTAACGGGGTGCGTTCAGGCGCTTGGCGGTGGCGCGCAGCACCCGGGCGCGGGGGTCTTCGGCGCGGTAGACGCGGTGCCCGAAGCCCATCAGCTTTTCCTTGCGGTCGAGGATGCCCTTGACCAGGGCGCGGGCGTCGCCGGACTTCTCGGTGTCCTCGATCATCGGCAGCACGCGGGCGGGGGCGCCGCCGTGCAGCGGGCCGGACATGGCGCCGATGGCCCCGGACAGGGAGGCGGCGACGTCGGCGCCGGTGGAGGCGATGACGCGGGCGGTGAAGGTGGAGGCGTTCATGCCGTGTTCGGCGGCGGAGACCCAGTAGGCGTCGATGGCTTCGACGTGGGCCGGGTCGGGGTCGCCCTTCCAGCGGACCATGAACCGTTCGGTGACGGTGGTGGCCTCGTCGATCCGCCTCTGCGGGACGGCGGGCTGGTAGATGCCGCGGGCGGATTGGGCGACGTAGGACAGGGCCATGACGGAGGCGCGGGCGAGTTGTTCGCGGGCGGTGTCGTCGTCGATGTCGAGGAGGGGCTGGTATCCCCAGATGGGGGCGAGCATGGCGAGGCCGGCCTGGACGTCGACGCGGACGTCGCCGGTGTGCACGGGGAGGGGGAACGGTTCCGCCGGGGGCAGTCCGGGGCCGAAACGGCCGTCGACGAGCAGGGCCCACACGTTGCCGAAGGTGACGTGCTTGGAGACGAGTTCCTCGATGTCGACGCCGCGGTAGCGCAGGGCGCCGCCGTCCTTGTCGGGTTCGGCGATGTCGCTGGTGAACGCGACCACGCCTTCCAG
>NZ_WXYH01000026.1:0-22388 GCF_009872365.1 Rhodococcus sp. T7 | reverse complement strand
CAACCGCTACAGTAATCACCGCTCACAGGTGGGCACTTTCACCGAGCAAGTCTGAGCACTTTCGCCGAGCGTCATCAGGAGAGTCTGCCGACACTGCGCTGCCCGACGCGACGCGTTCCGGTTCGCGTCCACCTGGCAGCCTCCCGAGGTCAATATCTGCCCCACACACCGGATCTGGATCGGGCCACCCGTCCGCGGACTCGGCGTCGCACAACTCGACGTCAGCGGCGTTCCCGAGATTCTGCACGCTCAACGCCGTCACTACCGGCTGGCCCGCCGCCACGGGCGCCGAACCGCCGCCGATGCGTTCGCCGAAGCGGCCCACATCACCGCGCTCTGGGCACGGCACGCCTTCTACGACCGCGGCCGAGCACGGCTGATCCGCGCACTCGTCGACCCCGCTCCCCTCACCAGCAGATTACGTCACGGCGACCCCGTCACACCTGTCGTGACCTATCCGCAGACCATCGACCTGGCCCGCGTGCTCGCCATGCCCTACTGGCGTCGACCCGCTTCAGGCGACACCGACGACCTCCCACGATTCCAGCAGCACATCGACGCCCACCTCGGCATCGAGTACCACCCCGAAAACAGTCATTACGACCCGCTGTTCGGCTGGTTCACCAAACACCACGACCCCAACGCCGCAATTCGATGAAGTACCTCAACATCAGTGAGACGTCCGGCGATCACCGCGTCCCACACATCTGAGGCACACAGGTCAAGCCACTGTCCCTGCCTCACTCTCGACGAGACAGGACAGCTATCTGGCACGTTTTTGCCGACGCTATTTGGCACGGTGCTGTCCGTGAGGGCCATGTCCAGCCGCGGCACGTTGGCGCCACGTTTCATGGCAATACGAGATCCGAGGTCGAACTGCCGGTGAAGGTTGCCTGGAACCTTTTGTCGTGTCTTGTGGTTGTGCCGTAAGCGGATCGCTGATCGGTCACCATCGGCGAGCCTTAGTCGCAAACCTGCGGTGCGGCGAGAAACAATCCGCCACAGACGAAGGCGTGGGAGAGCTTCCACTCGTTGTTGTAACGCACGAAGGGGATTGGTCCGACCGGGTAGGGTTCCAGGCCCTCGACGTGGCCCTGCCCAGTCGCATTGATCATGTCCGGGTCGATGGGTTCCACGGCGGTGAACTGGATGTATTGGGGTGTGACGAGCGCCGTCCGGTGCCGAAGTCCGTTCCGGATCGTCAAAGGCTGCCGATCATTGTGTGGCGGCTTTTGTCTGACCAGACCGCGACGGCATCGACAAGGCGAGGGGTCATGAAACCACCGGTGTCACCCCATGGCCATGCCACATGAGCGCGGGCCACCTGATCTTGAACGAGGTCGGCAATGCAGACGACGACCGACTCCTCGTCGTCGTCGACCTGCGCGCCGTATCCGCTCATACCTAAACCGCCGGGCCCGCGACCAAGCACCGTCACGTCGCTCAGAAGCAACACACAGCCGCTGTCCGGGTCGTACTCGGCGACCCAGTCGACCTGCTCGACCACACCTCCGTACTGACGCACGTTCAGATCCCGGCCGACACGACCCAGCGCGTTGACCCACGCATCCGGCAGGTCCGACGACACCAGGCGCACGCCTTCCCGCGCAACCCAGGTGGCCGTTAGCACTTGCTCACCGCGAGGGTTCCCGAAGAAGCCAGTCATCGTTCCAGGGTGTCACCGAGACGCGATGTATCGAACGAAATCGAGTGCGCCTGGTCGCGACTATGGCGTCGCCTCGATGCCCTGACCTATCGGGATACCGGTCAGCGATGCATCCCCGGGACAGTCAGCCGGGCGTGACGGCGGTGCTATTGACCGGTCAAAGGCCGGTTGAGAAGGTGAAGGATGGCTTCCAAAGAATCGCGACGACCGCCGCTGCATCCATTGGAGACACCCTCATGGAACGTGAAACTCTACGGCGCCGAAGGCGACGTTCTTGGTGCACCTCCTCACTTCGTGGAGGCATGTCACGCCGTGGGTCGTGACACTCGCTGCTACGACGAACTGAGGTGGCTCGGTGAGATGAGCTGGCTTGTAGTCGACGAGACCAAAGTCTACGGAGGCTGGTCAATCGGGCTCAGGACCGAACACGGAGGAAGTCATGGTTTCGGAACCCCGGTCGAGGTGGATCTCGTCACCATCACGGCAAGGATTGCTGAAGCGGCTCAAGACTGGTTCACGGGGTATGAGCACACATTTTGGCCTGTCGTGAGTAGCAGCCCTCTCCGCTTGCTGAAGCCAGAAGTTCGGGACGGGCATGCAGTATGGGTCAGCCCCGGCGATGGAACGGTCATGTGCACCATTGGAGACCTCTGCAACTAACTCTGGGGCCGAGTGTCCCGCAAGCGGAACGATGACCGAGACGTCCCGGAAGCCTGGCCATGACCGGAACGCGCTGCGCTGCATCCCGATAGCCTCGTCCGGTGAAGAAGTCCCGAATCGGGGCGACGAACGGGACCCCGCGGACTGCTTCGGATAGTTACGCACTGTTCGGGTTGTCTCTCATTCGATGGTTCGCGAGACACCCCGAACCATCGACCGTTTTCCCAGGTCATGGGTGTCACGTTTCCCGTGTCCGCGGCTATGGCACGTGCTCGGGGGTTCGATTTACGCTGGAGGGGTGCGGATCGGCCTGGCCCGGGTCTCCACCCGCGAGCAACACTCCGAAGCGCAGCAGGACGCGCTCCGCGCGGCTGGGTGTGAGCAGATCTTCACCGACACCGCCTCCGGGGTGCTGGCCCGTCGGCCCGGTCTGGACCAGGCGCTGTTGGCCGCCCGGCGTGGCGACCAGCTGGTGGTCACCCGGCTCGACCGGTTGGGGCGGTCGTTGGCGAATCTGATCGAGTTGTCCGCGCTGCTTCAGGAGCGCGGGATCGATCTGGTGGTGCTCGATCAGGGGGTGGACACCTCGACGGCGGCGGGGCGGATGTTCTTCTCGATCCTCGGGGCGATCTCGGAGTTCGAGCATGCGCTGCTCTCCGAGCGGACCGCCGAGGGGTTGGCCGCGGCCCGCGCCCGCGGCCGTACCGGTGGCCAGAAGCCGAAGCTCGGCCCGCGTCAGGTCGCCCTCGCGCGGGCGATGTACGAGGAGACCGGCGAGGACGGCAAACGCAGATACACCGTGGCGCAGATCGCCGCCGAATTCGGGGTGACACGCCCGACCATCTACCGGCACCTGAGCGCGGCGATCTCCGCCGGCGGCGCACGCGGTGCTATTACCGGTCCGGCGCGATGAACACCCCGGAACAGGGCCGAACTGATCCAATGACGGTGCTGCGCCTACATCTCGAGCACGGCGTCCCGCTGACGCGGGCGGCGGCCGCCGGTGGGGTATCAGTCCGCACCGCCCGCCGCTGGCTCGCCGCCTACCGGACGGGTGGGCCGGCCGCGCTGGCCCGCCGCCCGCGCGCGGACCGCGGCACCCGCACCCTGCCCAACGAGTGCGTCGAGCTGATCGAGGGACTGGCGCTGCGCCGGCCGCAGCCGTCGACCGCGCACATCCACCGCACCGTCACCACGATCGCGGACCAGCGGGGCTGGCCCGCACCGAGTTACGAGACCGTGCGCACGATCGTCGGCGGCCTCGATCCGGGTTTGTCCACCCTGGCCCATCAGGGCGCGGCCGCCTACCGGGACCGATTCGAGCTGGTCTATCGCCACGAGGCGGCCCGCCCGAACGAGGTCTGGCAGGCCGACCACACCGAACTCGATCTGATGATCCTCGACGCGGCCGGCACACCGGTCCGGCCGTGGCTGACGACGATCCTCGACGACCGCAGTCGCGCGGTCGCCGGATACACCGTGTTCCTCGGCGACCCGTCCACGCTGCAGACCTCGTTGGCGCTGCGGCAGGCGATCTGGCGCAAGACCGACCCGCGGTGGGCGGTGTGCGGGCTACCGGACGTGCTCTACAGCGACCACGGCGCCGACTTCACCTCCACCCATCTCGACCAGGTGTGCGCCGACACCCGGATCCGGCTGGTGCACTCCACCCCTGGCGTCCCACAGGGCCGCGGCAAGGTCGAGCGCCTCTTCGGCACCCTCACCACCGAGCTCCTCCCCACCCTGCCCGGCCACATCCCGCACGGAACCCACGGCAAGCCCGTGACCGCACCGACGCTGACACTGGCCGAACTCGACGCCGCGATCGGCGAATTCATCGTCGACACCTACCACCGGCGCGCACACTCGGAAACCGGTGTCCCGCCGCAGCAGCGGTGGCTCGCCGGCGGGTGGCTGCCGCGGATGCCCGACTCGCTCGAACAGCTGGACCTGCTGCTGCTCACCGTGGCCCGCCCGCGGGTGGTGCACCGCGACGGGATCCACTGCCACGGGCTGCGCTACCTCGACCTGACCCTGTCGGCGTATGTCGGCGAACGGGTCACCGTCCGCTACGACCCCCGCGACCTCGCCGAGGTCCGCATCTACTACCGCGACCAATTTCTATGCCGCGCCGTGTGCACCGAGCTCTCCGACGCCACCATCTCCCTCAAGGACCTCCAACGAGCCCGCACCCAACGGCGCCGCGAGCTACGCGGCACGCTCACCTCCCGGCGCAGCCTCGCCGACGCGCTGACCACCACCGGCGCCGGCCCGATCCCCGACACCGCACCACTCACCCCGCGCGACCGCGGCGCCGCGGACTCCGACCAGGACTCGCCGCCGCAGAGACCGCGCCGGCGATTGAAGACCTACCGCGAGGACTGACCCGACAACCACCCGAGGCGAGGTACACGTGAGCACATCGAAAACCCGCGAACCGCCGCTTCCTCCCCGGCAGAGCGACACCGCCGCCGCACTCATCGGCGACGCCACCCCGGTGCGGCGCGACGGTCCACCGTTCCTGGTGACCAAGGAACACCGCCGGTTCGTCGAGTTCGCCGACGCAGTTCGCCGCAACCGCTACATCGGAGTGTGTTTCGGGCCGGCGGGGATCGGCAAGACCCTGTCCTCACGGGTCTACAGCGGCGCCGACGACTGGGAGCAATGGTTCCTCGACCGCTACCTCAAGGACCCGGCCATCCCGGAAATCATCGACACCGCCCGCACCGCGATGTGGACCCCGAAGGTCACCACCACACCCCGCGAACTCGACCGGGCGATTCCCGCGCTGTGCCAGCAGGTGTCCTGGGCAATCGAATGCCACCACCACCCCGACTACGACCCGCTCGCCTACAGCGACGGCCGCGGCTGCAGCTACACCGAACTGCTCATCATCGACGAGGCCGACCGCCTGAAAGCCACCGGCCTCGAACAGCTTCGGGACTTCTTCGACCGCCACCACCTGGGCCTGATCCTGGTCGGCATGCCCGGACTGGAACGCCGGCTCGAACGCTACCCCCAGCTCTACAGCCGCATCGGCTTCGCCCACCAATACCGGCCACTGAGCGATGACGAACTCGCCTTCGTGCTCGAGCGACACTGGAACCGGCTCGGCCTGGCACTCAACGCCGACGACTTCACCGACGCCGAGGCGATCGCCGCGGTCGCCCGCATCACCGGCGGCAACTTCCGGCTCATCCATCGCCTATTCAGCCAGGTCCAACGCGTCCTCGAACTCAACGACCTGCACACCATCACCCGCGAAGTCGTCGACGCCGCCCGCGACACCCTCGTCATCGGCACCTGAACACCGACAATCACCCCGAGGACGATTTAATGATCAGGATGCTCGGATACGCCCGCATCACCTCGCCCGACCGAAGCCGCCTCGCGCTCCAACACGACGCGCTCGCCGCGGTCGGCTGCGAACGCATCTTCACCGACACCACCCCCGCACCGGGCACACCGCAACCCCAGCTCGAGACCGTACTCGCCGCGCTCGAACCGAAAGACTTGCTCGTCGTGTGGTCCCTCGACCGGCTCGCCCACTCGCTGACCCACCTGCTCCGCACCGCCACCCGAATCACCGACGCTGGCGCCGGCCTCTGGTCGATCACCGAGGACCTCAACACCGCCGACCCGGACACCGGTAAACAGATCGTCAAGCTGTTCAACGAACTCAGGCTCTGCCAACGCGCCTTCACCCGGGAAAACACCCTCGCCGGACTCGCCGAGGCCCGCAGACACGGCCGCGTCAGAGGCCGACCGCCTGCCCTGACCGACACCGCCGTCGCGCAGGCCCGCACCATGAAGGCCCACGGCGCCACCGTCACACAGATCGCCAAGGTCCTCGGCGTCGCACGCTCGACCGTC
The DNA here is from genome assembly GCF_009872365.1 of Rhodococcus sp. T7. NCBI lineage: Bacteria > Bacillati > Actinomycetota > Actinomycetes > Mycobacteriales > Nocardiaceae > Rhodococcus > Rhodococcus sp. T7. The sequence goes on along the minus strand of NZ_WXYH01000026.1, from coordinate 16,189 downwards.
AACCGCCACCTCGCGTGATCGACATCGTGCCAAATAGCGTCGGCAAAAACGTGCCAGATAACGCTGGGAGTCACACCGCTACATACTGCGGAAATCCGCCGGATAGGCGTCGGTAACCCGCGTCGGGAAACAGTGTCGAAAAACCTTAGCGAAGGGTATTTTCGACAGATGTTGATCGGCTACGTGCGTGTCTCCAGCGCAGACCAGAACACAGACCATCAAGTCGACGCCCTCTGTAAGGCCGGCGTCGACGCCAAGAACATCCACATCGAACGGGCCGGCGGCGCTAAAGCGTCACGGCCCCAGCTAGATCTGGTGCTTCAGCGGGTGCGCGAGGGTGACACCCTGGTGATCACACGACTCGATCGACTCGGACGCTCGGTGCTGCATCTGATCACCCTCGGTGCCGAGCTACGCGAACGAGGTGTCGGTTTGAAGGTCCTTGAGCAGGGAATCGATACCGCCACCGCCGAAGGCCGCGCAATGTTCGGCATGCTGTCGGTACTTGCCGAGTTCCAGCGCGAGCTGATCGTGGCTAACACCCGCGACGGACTCGCTGCCGCCCGAGCCCGCGGTCGCAAGGGCGGCCGGCCCTCGAAGCTCAGCCTCGACCAGATCGAACTCGCTCAACGGCTGTACGACGCCAAGGAACACACCGTCGCACAGATCGCTGACATGCTAAAAGTGCCGCGCACCACGGTGTACGGGCACTTGAACAAACGGCCCGTCGCGAAGGCCGCCAAATCGGCGACACCGAAATCAGCCGGTCCTGTCGCGAGGGCATCGCGAGCATGCCCCACGTGCGGGAACGAACCTACAACCCGCGCGGAAGCGGCAAGCCAACGTGCCGACCTCGCCGTCGATTGGCTCCACGCAGATCCGGATGACCCCGAGACGTTGATCGTTCCAAAATCACTGCCGCCATTGTAAACCCGGGCAGCCTGCATTCGATATCGCATGCACCATCTGCGGAGACGGACCCATCCTCGCTGACGTGCTCGCTGATCAGGCCATGAAGGGCAACCTGTCCGAGTCGGTTCGGCGATGGCTCACCACAGCGGGATGGGACCTGACGCCACACCTGCTATGCCTGGACCATACGTGAGCGCGATGGTGATTCCGCCTCACGCATCGGCGAACTCCTGACCTCGGAACGAATACTGCATGTTTCGAATACGACACCTCTACCAATCGCAGCCTGGCCGCGACTCCGGGTGCCTCAGCGGCCGGAAGACGGCTCGACCTGAGGCGCCCGGAGTCGCGGGCGCACATGCTCGAAGATCAGGATGGTCTCGGTCGAGGCGACCGCAGGATGCGCACTGAGGTGGTCGAGGACGAAACGCCTCAGTTCCTCACTGCTCCCGGTCGCGACGTGGATCAGGTAGTCGTCGGCGCCGGCGATGAAGTACACGTTCAGCACGTCGTCGAGGGTGGCGAGTTGCTCGGCGAGCTGCCCGAGGTGCTGTCGTGCATTGGCCTGCACGCGAACTGCGATCATCGCCTGCAGGTCCCTGCCCAGGGTGGCGGGGTCGATGTCCGCATGGAAGCCGCGAATCACCCCGCGGTCGATCAGGGAGCGCACCCGACCCAGGCAGGTCGACGGGGCGATGCCCGCGAGCGCGGCGAGGGCGTTGTTGGGGGTACGGGCGTCCCGCGAAAGCTGATCGAGGAGGATCCGGTCGATGCCGTCGATCGGCGCCCCCGCCCGAACATCATTCGATCGCGGGCCTTCGGCATACGGCGTGCCCGGAACATTCTTCTTCATCGGCTCAGTCTAGAGAATTTCATTCTTTCACCTTGGATTCGGTGCGTTGATTGTTCACCATTGATGCCTGTCAGCCGAATTTCCGGCAGACATTTACGAACCAAGAGCACCCGCCCCTACACCCCTGGTCCACGGCTGCAAAATGCCCCGACACCGAGATCGTCGCTTCCCAGCGTGATCGGAAAGGCTCACGATAAGCAACCCCCAGACCCCGCCCGCACGCCACCGCGTCGTGGTGATCGGATCCGGCTTCGGTGGGTTGTTCGCGACCAAGGCCCTCCGCCGCGCGGATGTGGACGTCACGGTGATCGACCGCACCACCCACCACCTGTTCCAGCCTCTCCTCTATCAGGTGGCCACCGGCATCCTCTCCGAGGGGGAGATCGCCCCGTCGACGCGGATGATCCTCAAGCACCAGGCCAACGCCGCCGTCCGCCTCGGCGACGTCACCACCATCGACCTGACCGAACGCACCGTGACGTCCGAACACCTCGGGCAGTCCACCGTTACCGGATACGACAGCCTCATCGTCTCCGCCGGGGCTCAGCAGTCCTACTTCGGCAACGACCACTTCGCCGAACACGCACCGGGGATGAAGTCCATCGACGACGCCCTCGAACTCCGCGGCCGCATACTCGGCGCATTCGAGCAGGCCGAGGTGACGGCCGACCCGCAGGAGCGGGCACGCCTGCTCACGTTCGTCGTGATCGGTGCCGGGCCCACCGGCGTCGAGATGGCCGGTCAGATCGCCGAACTCGCCCACCGAACCCTGGTCGGGGCCTACACCAACTTCGACCCCCGCGACGCGCGGATCATCCTGCTCGACGCGGCCTCCGCGGTACTGCCGCCGTTCGGCGACAACCTGGGTTCGGAGGCGGCGGAAACCCTCGAAAAGCTCGGCGTCGAGGTGCGACTGGGCGCGTCGGTGACCGACGTCGACGCAGGCGGACTGACCGTCCGGGATGCCGAGGGCACCGAGCACCACATCGCGTCCGTCTGCAAGGTCTGGTCCGCGGGGGTGGCGGCAAGCCCTCTCGGCGTGCAGCTCGCCGCCCAGTCCGGCGCCGCCCTCGACCGCGCCGGACGCGTCGCCGTCGAAGAAGATCTCACCCTGCCGGGCCATCCCGACGTGTTCGTCGTCGGCGACATGATGTGGCGTGATCGCCTGCCCGGCGTCGCTCAGGTCGCGATCCAAGGGGGCCGCTACGCCGCGAAGCGGATCGCCGCCGAGGTCGCCGCGGCAGCCAAGGGACGCCCGGTGCCCGAACGGCCGCCGTTCCGGTACCGCGACAAGGGTTCGATGGCCACCATCTCCCGATTCAACGCGGTCGCCAAGATCGGCGGTGTCGAGCTGACCGGGTTCCTCGCGTGGATCATGTGGCTGGCCGTGCACGTGGTCTACGTCGTCGGGTTCCGGAGCCGTGTCGCCACCCTGCTGTCTTGGGCCTGGACCTTCCTCGGCACCTGGCGCGGGCAACTGACCAACACGCATCAGCAGATCACCGCGCGCAATGCGATCGCGCAACTGCACAGCCTCGAGCGTCGCGTCGAGGATGCGGAAGCACTTGTCGCGCAGGCGATCTGACGAGCTCGCCGATCCACACTTGTGGTTTCGGCGCGCCGAACATTATGATTCGCCGTGTGAAAACAACGTCCTTGAAAGTGGGTGCGCGACGACAGCCGGTGACCGCTGTCGCGGTACTGACAGTGCTGGCCACGACGCTGCTGCTGTCCGGGTGCGGTAAGGGCGACGGCCCCGCCGACGACAAACCGGTGGTGCTGACCACGTTCACCGTGCTCGCCGACATCGCCGCGAACGTCGGCGGCGAGCACCTGACCGTCGAATCGATCACCAAGGCGGGCGCCGAAATTCACGGATACGAGCCCACTCCCGGCGATATCAAGAAGGCCGCGCAGGCCGACCTGATCCTCGACAACGGCATGAACCTGGAGGCTTGGTTCGGCCAGTTCGTCGACGGGGTGGACGTCGAGCACGTGGTCGTCAGTGACGGCGTGGAGCCGATCGCGATCGGTGAGGACGCGTACGCGGGGAAACCGAACCCGCACGCCTGGATGTCACCGCTGAACGTGCAGCTCTACGTCGACAACATAGTCGCCGCGTTCAGCGAACTCGATTCCGCTCACGCCGCCGACTACCGCTCCAACGGCGACGCGTACAAGGCGCAGTTGCAGAAGGTGCAGGACGAATTGGTCGCCGAACTGGGCGCACTGCCGGTCAACGAACGGGCGCTGGTCACGTGCGAGGGGGCGTTCTCGTACCTCGCCCGCGACGCGGGACTGACCGAGAAGTACATCTGGCCGGTCAATGCCGAGCAGCAGGCCACTCCCCAGCAGATCGCGTCGACGATCGAGTTCGTGAAGCAGAACCGGGTTCCCGCGGTGTTCTGCGAGTCCACGGTGTCGGATGCGCCGATGCACCGGGTCGTCGAAGCGTCCGGCGCCGCGTTCGGTGGCACCCTGTACGTCGACTCGCTGTCCGAGGCGGACGGGCCCGTGCCGACGTATCTGGATCTGATCCGGCACGACGCCGACACCCTGACCTCCGCACTGAACGGGCAGCGGTCGTGACCCCGCCGCCGGCGGTCGAGGTCCGGGACGTCACCGTCCACTACGGCGACGTCCTCGCGCTCGACCGGGTCTCCCTCGCCCTTCGCCCCGGACGCGTCTGCGGACTCGTAGGCATGAACGGCTCCGGAAAGTCCACCCTGTTCAAGACGATCATGGGCACGGTCAAACCCGACACCGGCACGGTCCGCATCGACGGCGCGGCGCCGGCCGCGGCGCGCAAGGCCGGGGTGCTGGGTTACGTTCCGCAGAGCGAGGACGTGGACTGGACGTTCCCGCTCTCGGTGCGAGACGTCGTGATGACCGGTAGGTACGGGCGCATGGGACCGACTCGTCGGCCGAAAAAGGCCGACCGCGACGCCGTCGACCATGCTCTCGAACGCGTCGAACTCACGGACCTGGCGGACCGGCAGATCGGGCAACTGTCCGGTGGTCAGAAGAAGCGCACGTTCGTCGCCCGGGGAATCGCGCAGGGCGCCACCATCCTTCTGCTCGACGAACCGTTCGCCGGGGTCGACAAACGGTCCGAGGCCACCATCACCGCGCTGCTGCGGGAACTCGCCGACGCGGGTGCGGCGATCCTGGTCTCCACCCACGACCTGCACGCGCTACCCGACCTGGCCGACGAGGCGATCCTGCTGCTGCGCACGGTGCTGATGCACGGCGACCCCGGGGTCGTGCTGCAACCGGAGAATCTGGCGGCCGCCTTCGGCCTCGACGTGATGACAAGGACCTGAGAATCAATGGACGTCATCGATTTCTTCGTCGACCCCCTGCGCTACGACTTCATGGTCCGCGCGCTGATCACCACCCTGATCGCGGCGGTGGTGTGTGCGGTGCTGTCGTGCTGGCTGGTGCTGATCGGCTGGTCGCTGATGGGTGATGCGGTCTCGCACGCCGTCCTGCCCGGTGTGGTCCTGGCCTACATCGTCGGCGCCCCGTTCGCGATCGGCGCGGTGATCTTCGGTTTCCTGGCAGTGGCACTGATCGGGCTGGTCCGCGACACCAGCCGGGTCAAGGAGGACGCCGCGATCGGCATCGTGTTCTCCACCCTGTTCGCCCTCGGTCTGGTGCTGGTCTCGGTCACCCCCAGCCAAACCGACCTGAACCACATCATTTTCGGAAACCTGCTGGGTGTCAGCCGGTCCGACCTCGTCCAGATCGCGATCCTCGGGGCGTTCGTCTTCGTCGCACTGATCGTCAAGCGGCGCGACTTCACGCTGAACGCGTTCGACCCCACCCATGCGCACGCCATAGGCCTGAACCCGCGGCTACTCGGGGCGGCGCTGCTGGGGCTGCTGGCCCTGACCGCGGTGGTGGCCCTGCAGGCGGTCGGTGTCATCCTGGTCGTGGCCATGCTGATCATTCCCGGGGCGACGGCGTACCTGTTGACCGACAGCTTCCATCGGATGCTGGTCATCGCCCCGGCGATCTCGGCGTCCTGCGCCGTCATCGGCCTGTACCTGAGCTATCACCTCGACACCGCCAGCGGCGGAATGGTGGTGCTGTCCCAGGGCGCGGCGTTCGCGCTGGTCTATCTGTTCGCGCCGCGGCAGGGCGTGATCGGCCGCCGGATCACCGCGTCCAGGCGTCGCCGGGCGTCCGCGGCCGCGGCGGTGGCCGACAGCTAACGACTATGTCGCGGGTGTGTGCCGCGGCACGATCATCACCGGCACGGGAGCGTGCCGCAGGATTTTCGAGGCAGCCGAACCGAGGAACACGTGGGCGGCGGGTCCGGCGGCCCCCGAACCCAGCACGAGCATGTCGTCGGGCTCCCAGGACACGGCCTCGACCGCGGCGCGCCAGTCGGTGCCGCTGCCGATCTCCACGTCCACGTCGGGAACCGGGATGCGGGCGCGAACCGCGTCGAGTTGCCGGGCGATGTCGTCGGTGGTGCGGCGCGTCCACTGCCGGACGACGAGATCCTCGGTCGATTGCTCGATGGCGCCGCCGAACCGGGACACGGGCCGCACCGTGAACGACACGATCCGCAAGGTCACCGGCCACCGTGCGGCCATCTCGGCGGTGGCGGCGATGAGGCCGTTGACGTCGGCTTCGCCGCCGTAGGCGGCGGTGAGCCTGCGGATCGGTCCGGGCACCGGTGGGTAGCCGCGCGGCGCGATCGCGACGGGTACGGCCGCGGTGTGCACGAGCCGTTCGGTGACGCTGCCCAGCGCCACCCGGCCCAGCAGACCGGACGACGACGAGCCGACGACGACGAGGGTGGCGTCGTGGGCGGCGACGAGTTCGATGAGCCCGGTGGGAATCGAGGTCGACCGGTGGACGACGGTGGGGATGTCCAGGTCGCCCGGCAGCCCGGCGACCACTCCGTCGAGTGCCCGCGACGCCTCCGCGGTGACATAGCGCAGGTATTCGCGGTCGATGGGGTCGTCCTTCGCCGGCCACGGCTGTTCCACGATCGCCGCAGCCACGACCGTCTCGCCGGTCCAGCGCGCGATTCGCGCCGCCAGGTGCAGCGGCGCGGTCCCCTGACGGCTCGAGCTGAATCCGGCGATGATCGTCATCGAGCGGGTTTCCCGGCGCCGATCGGGTGCGCGACGACGTGGGTGACCGGCACCCCGTGCTCGGCGCGGGCTCGGTCCACGACGTCGAACCGGTGCCACACCGACTCTTCGGGCGGCAGCGTGGAGATGACGATCTGATCCGGATGGAACGACTCGACGCCGGCAGCCAGGGCGCGCAGCGGCCGGTAGTCCCCCACCTCGCCGTCGGCGTCGAGGTCCTCGGAGCGGAGTGTCGTCAGCGTGTCGTCGAGTCGCTGCCGGGCGACCTCGCGGGTCGCTTCCGCGACGTCGAGCGGGCCGTGGGTGGCGGCGGTTCCGGTCTCGATCGGGCTGGCGGGCACGACCACGAAGTAGACGGCTTCCCGATCCGCGCCGATGCGACGTAGTTCGTCGAGCATTTCCTTCGACTCGACCGTCTGGTTGGCCAGCACCAGTACCCGGTGAGGCCGGGTGGTCGCGGCGGCCCCCTCGACGGCGGGCCGCCGACGCACGAACCAGGTGTTGGCGAGGAACAGCACGATGACGACCGCCCACGACACCAGGCTCAGCACGAGTTGCGACCGCACGTCCTCCTGCAGATACATCTGCACGAGGATGGCCACGATCGCGGCGGCGGTGATGATCGACAACACCGGGAACAGCCACATCTTGACCCGCAGCTCCGAGGCTGGGGTGCGGTACCGCAGCACGATCTGGGAGACGGCGATGAGCAGGTACACGAACAGGATGATCGCGCCGCTGGAGTTCAGCAGGAACGCGAAGACGGTGTCGGGTGAGACGGCCGCGGCGATCACGCACAGAAAGCCGACGACCGAGGAGGCGAGGATCGCGATGGCGGGCACCCCGCGGCGGGTCACCCTGACCAGCTGCGCGGGTGCCTCCCGGCGTGCGGCGAGGACGAACAGCATGCGGGAGGCGGTGTACATGCCCGAGTTCAGGCAGCTCAGCACCGCCGTCAGCACGACGGCGTTCATGATGTCGTCGGCGTACGGGATCCCCATCTCGGTGAACGCGGCGACGAACGGGGAGGCGGCCATCTGCTCGTCGTCCCACGGCAGGATGGTGGCCAGCAGGAACGTCGAGCCGACGAAGAACACGGCGATCCGCACGATCACCGAGTTGGCGGCCTTGGTCACGGCACGCTCCGGATCCGCCGATTCCGCGGCGGCGATCGTCGCGATTTCGGCGCCGACCATGGAGAAGATCACCGTGACCACGCCGACGGTGACGGCCATGGCGCCGAACGGGAGGAATCCGCCGTGGCTCCACAGGTTGGAGAAGTCGAGCGCCTTGTTCGGCCACACGCCGAGCACGAACAGTGCGCCCAGTGCGATGAACACGACGATCGCGGCGACCTTGATGCCGGCGAACCAGAATTCGAACTCGCCGAACGACGACACGGAGAACAAATTCGTCGCAGTCATCAGGATCATCAGAACCAGCGCGGACAGCCACAGCGGGATGTCGATCCAGTACTGGATGATCGTCGCGCCGGCGATGGCCTCGAACCCGACGACGATCACCCAGAAGTACCAGTACAGCCAGCCGACGGAGAAGCCGGCCCAGTTGCCCAGCGCCCGGCGGGCATAGTCGGCGAACGATCCGGTCGACGGGTTGGCCACGGCCATCTCGGCCAGCATGCGCATGACCATGATGATCAGGACCCCGGCGAGGGCGTAGGTGACGAACGCCGCGGGCCCGGTGTCGCCGATGACGACGCCGGAGCCGACGAACAGGCCCGCGCCGATCACCCCGCCGATCGCGATCATCGTCAACTGCCGCTGGCTCAGCGCCTTCTTCAGTGCGGGTGTTCCGCTCATGTCATCCCTCCGATGCTTCACGCGCCGGCGTGCTCGCTCTCCTGGCGAGACCGACTGTCGGAGTCCCAGGGTGTATTCGGCTGGGCGACGTCGAGGGGGGCTTCGGCCGCAGGGCCTCGAAATTCAATCGTAGGCCGCGGCACCGGTCCGGTGAGCGGGATTCGGCGGACGTCCCCTCGCACCGTTTACCGGCCTCCGCGGCGGGTATCAATACGGTGACGTCCGGAGTGAGACCGCCGAGAACGAAGGTTCCGCTGATGACACTCGTGCCCCGGGTCGCGATCGTGCTGATCGCCGCAGGCCCCCTCGCCCTGTTCCTGGCCGCGCCCGCCGCCGCGGACCCGCCGGACGTGACCCTGGCCGCCGCCGTGGCGGGGAGCACCGTCACGACGACGCTCACCAACGACACCGGTGCGGACATCGTGTGCGGACTCGGTGGACTGAGGGCGGCGGACGACATCGTGAACCCCGAGTCCGTGGCGGTGTTTCACCGATCGAATGTGGTGATCGGACCGGGACCGCAGGAGTTCGTGTTCGAGGCGGTACCCGACGGTGACTATCTGATCCACTGGATCTGCAGTGAGAATGCGGGCCCCGGTGACGAGGTGTGGGGTTCGGCACCGCTGCCGGAGACCGCGTACGCGAAGCCGTCGACGGCGGAACCTTTCCCTGTCACCGTGCGAACGCAGAGGTGTTTCGGGTCGCTGTGCCTGCCGCCCGGACTGGCCCTCTGACCGGCGCGCGTCATACGATCGAATCACGCTGTGCCCGAAGGAATTCCCGTTCGGCCGCGTTGTCGGTACGATCGCGGGCCGCGTCGTAGGCGCGCGCGGCCTCGCCGGGGCGTCCGACGCGACGCAGGAGATCGGCGCGCACCGCGTGGTACAGGTGATAGTCGTCGAGGTCGAGCTGGTCGACGAGCGCCAGCCCCTCCGCCGGTCCCCGCACCTCCGCCACCGCGACGGCCCGGTTCAACGTGACCACCGGGCTCGGCGCCAGCGACATCAGCTGGTCGTACAGCTGCAGGATCTGCCACCAGTCGGTGTCGGCGGCCGTCTCGGCGTCGCTGTGGACGGCGTTGATCGCGGCCTGGATCTGATACGGGCCCGGCCTGTTGCGTCGCAGGCAGTCCCGCACCAGCGACTGCCCCTCGGTGATCAGGTCGCGATCCCACCGGCCGCGGTCCTGGTCGGGTAGGAGCACGAGTCGCCCGTCGACGTCGGTGCGGGCGGCGCGCCTCGATTCGATCAGCAGCATCAGCGCGAGCAGCCCGGTGACCTCCGGTTCGCCGGGCATCAGGGCGGCCAGAACCCGGCCGAGCCGGATGGCCTCGGCGCACAGATCCGCCCGGGTCAGCCGGTCCCCCGAACTCGCCGTGTATCCCTCGTTGAAGATCAGGTAGACGACGGCCAGGACGGTGCGGAGACGGTCCGGGAGATCGGTCTCGTCCGGCACCCGGTACGGGATCCGGGCGTCCCGGATCTTTCCCTTGGCCCGGACGAGTCGCTGTGCCATGGTCGGCTCGGGCACCAGGAAGGCGCGGGCGATCTCCGCGGTGCCGAGTCCGCCGAGGAGGCGCAGGGTGAGTGCGACCTGGGCGGTGGGTGCCAGCGCCGGGTGGCAGCAGGTGAAGATCAGGCGTAGCCGGTCGTCGTGCACGGCGCCCTCCTCCGTCGGTTCGTCGCGGGCGAGCAGCAGCGCGGCCTGCGCGTGCCGGTCGTGCCGGGACGCCTCGCGCCGGAGCCGGTCGATCGTGCGGCGCCGGGCGGTGGTGATGATCCATCCGGCGGGGCTCGGAGGCAGCCCGGCCGACGGCCAGCGCTGCACCGCCTCGGCGAAGGCGTCCTGGACGGCGTCTTCGGCGAGGTCGATGTCGCCGAACACGCCGACCAGGACGGAGACCGCGCGACCGTGTTCGGTGCGGAACACGTCTTCGATGTCGGCGGTGTCGATCACATCAGTGGCTTCCGGCCCCGGCGTGGTGTGCGAACGGCCGGACCTCGATGGGCAGTGTCGTCGCCCGGGTGAGTTTGCGACCCCACCCGAGCGCGGCGTCCAGGTCGGGGGCCTCGACGATGGTGAATCCGCCGAGGTGTTCCTTGCCTTCGGTGTAGGGGCCGTCGGTGACGAGGACGTCGCCGCCGCGGGCCCGCAGCACGGTCGCGGTGGTGGGCGCGCACAGTCCCCCGCTGAACACCCACGCGCCTGCGGACACCATCTCCTGGTTGAGGGCGTCGAGGTCGTCGGCGATTTTCGCCAGGGTGTCAGGTTCGGGAGCGGGACCGTCGGGCTGGTACACGCTCAACAGGTACTGGGTCATGTCGGGTTCCTCCTCGGATCGGGCGGTCGGCGCCTCGGGGTGTGCTGTGGCCGGCCTTCACCTCCTATACGAACGCCGGCCCCCCGAATCGACACTGTGCACGAGAAAGTTTTCGGAGGTGCCGTCAGTTGTGCTCGGACACCAGCACGGCGCGGGTCCCCGGCTCCAAAGCCTCGAATACGTGTGCGACGTCGCCCGGGTAGGCGATGTAGTCACCGGGCCCGAGTTCGACGGGGGCGCTCGCGAGGCCGACGAGTGCGCGCCCGGCGCTGAGGATGACGTGCTCGACCACACCGGGCATGTGTGGTTCGGATTCGCGGGCGGGTCCGGGTTCGACGACGAGGCGGTAGAGGTCCCGGCGCGCGGACGGCGGGCAGGACGCGACGAGCGTGGCGCGGTAGTCGGCCCGGTCGGAGATCAATTCCGGTCCCTCGTCGGCCCGGATGACCTGGACGCGCGGGCGGGGCGGATCGAGGAGTTGCGACATCGGCACGTCCAGCGCCACGCAGAGGGCCCACAGGGTTTCGACGCTCGGGTTGCCGCCTCCCGATTCCAGTTGGGACAGAGTGGATTTGGCAACACCGGCGCGACGGGCGACCTCGGTCAGGGACAGGCCCGACCGCTCCCGCTCGCGGCGCAGCGAGGGTCCGATGTATCCCAGCGGGGATTGCCCGTCCATGATCACCTTCCCGAGTGCGTTCATTATTTCGGTCGGTCCGTTCGTCTTGACGAACGGCGTGCCATCTGTTCAGTATATAAGTCATGCGTTCGATGAAGCGAACACTCGGCTCGCGGATCCTCCGGAACATCGCGCTCGTGTGCCTGGCCGACGGACTGGTCGGCATGTCGTACGGCGCGATCGCGGTCGGTTCGGGACTCGACGCGTGGCTGCCCGTCGCACTGTCGGTGCTGGTCCTCGCCGGTTCCGCGGAGTTCCTGTTCGTCGGGATCGTCGCGGCAGGCGGCAGCCCGATCGCGGCGGCGCTCGCCGGACTGCTGGTGAACGCCCGGCACCTGCCGTTCGGTTTGGCGGTCGGCGACGTGCTCGGGCGAGGGCCCCGGCGCATCGTGGGCAGTCATCTGATGAACGACGAGTCGGTGGTGTTCGCGCTCGGGGAGACGGACCCGGACCGCAGACGCGCCGCGTACTGGGCGTGTGGTGTGGGGATCGCGGTGTGCTGGCCGCTCGGGGCCCTGCTCGGCGCAGTGGCGGGCAACGCGATCGGCGACCCCGCTGCGCTGGGTCTGGACGCGATGTTCCCGGCGGTGCTGCTGGCCCTGGTGCTGCCGGCGCTGCGTGATCGGGACGTGCGGGTGCCCGCCCTGATCGGCGTCGTCGTCGCCCTGGCGGCCACGCCGGTCCTGCCCGCCGGGCTTCCGGTGATCGCGGCGCTGGTGGGTCTGTTCGCGGGTGTGCGGCGGACGGTGCTGCGGTGACCGGGCACCTCGTGCTGATCGGGTCGGTGGGGGTGCTCGCGGCGGGCACGTTCGCGTTCCGGTTCGCCGGGCCGGTGCTGCGGCCGCGGATCGCGGCCAGGCCCTGGGTGGAGCGGATCATGGCGTCGGCGGCCGTGGTCCTGCTCACCGCGCTGGTGGGCACGGCGGCGCTCACCGAGGGCCACGACCTCGCCGGAGTGGCGCGTCCCACCGGGGTCGTCGTCGCGGGCCTACTCGCCTGGCGGAAGGCGCCTTTCGTCGTCATCGTCCTGTCCGCTGCCGCGACGGCTGCCGGATTGCGGCTCCTGGGCGTGCCGTGAGCATGCATCATCGAGGGGTGTTATTTCATCTCTGTGCCACGTGCGGCGTCGAACAGGACCCGAACACCCCGCTCCCCGACGAGTGCGCGATCTGCGCCGACGAACGCCAGTACATTCCGCTCGGCGGGCAGGAGTGGACCACCGTCGAGGCGCTGGCCGGCGCGGGGTATCGCGCCGTCGAACACGAGGTCGAGCCGGGACTGCACGGCCTGTACGTGGACCCGAAGACCGCGATCGGCCAACAGTCCCTGGTGATCAGCACGCCCGCCGGGTCGCTGCTGTGGGATCCGATCGGATTCGTCGACGCCGCGGCCGTCGACGCCGTCGCCGCGCACGGCCCCGTCATCGCCGTCGCGGGCAGTCACCCGCACATGTTCGGTGTCCAGACGCAGTGGTCGAAGGCGCTCGGTGACGTGCCCATCCTGGTGGCGGACGCGGACCGCTCCTGGCTGGCACGGTCCGACGGCCCGATCGTGTTCTGGTCCGGCACACACGAAGTGGCGCCGGGGCTGACCCTGCACCAGATCGGCGGGCACTTCCCGGGCAGCGCCGTCGCGCACTGGCGAGACGGGGGTGACGGCCGGGGTGTGCTACTCACCGGCGACGGCGTGTTCCCCAACCCGGACCGCCGCACGGTGTCGTTCCTCCGGTCGTACCCCAACCGCCTGCCGCTGTCCGCAGCGGTGGTGCGGCGCATCGCGGACCAGTTGTCACACCTCGAGTTCGACCGCATCATCGGCAACTTCGACAATGTCATCGACCGCGACGGCCGTGAAGCGCTCGAGTATTCGGCGACCCGGCACTGCGCCTGGGTGACCGGGGAGTTCGACCACCTGACGTGACGGTCGCGGACCGGCCACCGCGTCGGGCGGCGCCTTCGAGGGGGCACTGTACTCGTTCCTCCCCGCCGACGCGGTGACTGCGGCTACCCTGCGCAGTAGCGTGAGCAGCGACTGAGGAGGTAGGTCTGATGGACTTGACAGCAATTGGTGTCGGTTTCGGCTACGTGGTCGTAGTCCTCACCATTCTTGTCGTCGTGGTCGGGGTGACGGCTCTGTTCGTGTTTTCGATCAAATCGGATTTCATCCCCCCGGACTCCACCGGGACTCCCACGGGGAGGAAGCGGATCGGTCGGGCCGAATAGCCGCGTACGCACCGGCAAGCGGGCAGTCCCTCACGAAGGGGCTGCCCGCTTCGTGCGTGGTTCGGGGGAACGTCGAGTTCTGGATCGATTCCGGACGCGGGTGCAGGGAAGCACGCCTTACTGAGACGCTCGGGGACAAGGCGACTACCGTGACAGGAGTCGCCTATTTTTCGAGGAGCACGGAATGAGTATCCAGTCGGTTGAGTCACGCCGCCATCGCGTCGTGGTCATTGGATCCGGCTTCGGTGGGTTGTTCGGCACACAGGCGCTGAAGAACGCCGATGTCGACATCACCATGATCGCGCGCACCACTCACCACCTGTTCCAGCCATTGCTGTACCAGGTGGCGACCGGCATCCTCTCCGTCGGCGACATCGCCCCCGCCACCCGGCTCGTGCTGCGGAAGCAGAAGAACACGCAGGTGCTGCTCGGCGATGTCGAGAAGATCGATCTCGAGGCGAAGACGATCACCTCCCGGTTCCTGGACCGGACCACCGTCACCCCCTACGACAGCCTGATCGTCGCCGCCGGTGCGGGACAGTCGTACTTCGGCAACGATCACTTCTCCGAGTTCGCGCCCGGCATGAAGACGATCGACGACGCACTGGAGTTGCGCGGCCGGATCCTCGGCGCGTTCGAGCAGGCCGAATTGTCGAGCGATCCCGCCGAGCGGGCCCGGCTCCTGACGTTCGTCGTCGTCGGGGCAGGCCCGACCGGTGTCGAGCTCGCCGGCCAGATCGCGGAACTGTCGCGGCGCACGCTGTCGGGGGCGTTCCGCAACATCGATCCCCGTGAGGCCCGCGTGATCCTGCTGGACGGCGCGGACGACGTCCTGCCCGTCTACGGCGGCAAGCTGAGCCGCAAGGCCCGCCAGCAGCTGGAGAAGCTCGGCATCGAGATCCAGCTCGGCGCGATGGTCGTCGACGTCGACGTGGACGGCCTCGTCGTCAAGGACAAGGACGGCACGCAGCGCCGGATCGAGTCGCAGTGCAAGGTGTGGTCGGCCGGCGTGCAGGCGAGCCCGCTGGGCAAGCAGATCGCGGACCAGTCCGACGCCGAGATCGACCGCGCCGGACGCGTCCTGGTCAACCCGGACCTGTCGGTGCCCGGGCACCCCGACGTGTTCGTGATCGGCGACATGATGTCGCTGGACAAGCTGCCGGGTCTGGCGCAGGTCGCGATGCAGGGCGGCAAGTACGCGGCCCATCAGATCAAGGCCGGTCTGAGCGGGCACAAGCCGCAGGACAGGCCGCCGTTCAAGTACTTCGACAAGGGCAGCATGGCCACCATCTCGCGGTTCAGCGCGGTGGCGAAGGTCGGCAAACTCGAGATCAGCGGATTCATCGGCTGGGTGGCGTGGCTGGGGATCCACCTGATGTACCTCGTCGGGTTCCGCAGCCGGCTGTCGACGCTGCTGTCGTGGACGGTGACGTTCCTCGGTCGCGGACGCGCGCAGATGGCGTCCACCGAGCAGTGGGTGTTCGCCCGCAACGCGATGGAGCAGTTGGAGCGGCACGAACGGGAGAAGGAGACGGCGGAGAAATCGTCCGGCGGCGAGCAGCGCGAAGCCGCCGGGTGACGCTGTCGCACACCTGAGTTGGACACAGCGGAGGGGACGGACCTGATGGTCTGTCCCCTCCGCCGTGTCCGGGTGTGTCAGTTGCCGAGGCGTCCGGTGTCGGTGATGTTCGCGAGCCGGACCTGTCCCTTGGAGACGAGTCGATCCTGCTCGTCGGTGATCCGGACCTCCCACAACTGCTGGGTGCGGCCGCGGTGGACGGGGCTGGCCTCGGCGGTCAGCGTTCCCTCCCGCGTGGCGCGGAGGAAGTCGGTGTTGTTGTTGACGCCGACGACGTGGCCGCGGCCGCCGAGCCAGACCGAGCCTGCCGTGCTGGCGACCGATTCGATGACGGAGCAGTACACGCCGCCGTGCTGGATGCCGGCCGGTTGCTGCAGGTCGGGGGTGACCGTCCACTGTGCTCGTACGCGGTCGGGGCCGAGTTCGAGGTATTCGAGTCCGATGAGGGCGTCGAATCCCTTGCCCAGTTGATCGGCCAGCGCGGCGGTGTCGCCGTGCCCGTCGCCGTTCGGTGCCTGCTGCTGCCCGGAATCCACCATCGCACTCTCCATCGGATCGCGGTGCGCTCTCGCGGCGCACCCGCACTCCTGCCTACACGACGGGACGGGCGGCGGGACACGAGTTGTACGACAGGCGATCTGCCTGCCGTACTCCGATTTCGTTCTTCGGCAACATCAGGCAGGCCTGTCTACA
>NZ_WXYH01000258.1:0-971 GCF_009872365.1 Rhodococcus sp. T7 | reverse complement strand
TCCACGTTGGCGGTCTACATGACAGCCACCCGTCTCGGGGTGTGGCGGGTGAGCGCACTGACCGTCCACTGACGCCGAGGCATCGCGTCGACGCATGCGAGGACGGCGCAACGCCAACCAATCGAACTCAGCTAGGCACGACTGATGCTAGGGGCAGTGATGACAACAAGTTCAACGACGAAAGCTGCGAACGCGGTAACAGCATGGCCGGAGGACGGCGAGCAGGCGGAGGGACTGCTCGCCCTGATGGCGCTGGCCGCGTCGATCGACGCACGCTCATGGCAGGAGCACAGATCCCGCATCGACGGGTGGCTCGCCGATTGCGCCGACGTCGAAGCGGTGTTCACGCTCGACAGGTTCGGGTGGGGCGACGCCGCGGTGCGGTTGGCCGAGTTCTATGACGGGGCCCGCAACGACGTGGACACGGTTTTCGCTCGTGCCCGCGAACTACATGCCCAGGCGGTCCCGCTGGACCTCAACCTGACACGCGGGACGGGGGAGCGCGATGAGTGAGCGTGGTGTGAAGGATCCGGTGAACTCGACCCCGGAGCTGTATCTGATCGGTGCGGTCGTAGCCGTCGTCGGAGTGGTCGGCGGCGGTGTGATGCTGGCGCTGCGCTTGGGCACCGATCAGGAGGTGTCTGCGAACCCGGTGGTGGTCCTGATCCACCTGGTGAAGGGACATCTTCAGTGGTCGACGGCCGCGACGGCGATCCTCGCGGTGTACACGGTGCTGGTGCTGGCGGCGGCGGCCGTGATCCTGGTGCTACTGGCCCGCAGCCGTGGCAAGCGCACCCGCGTCGACGACAAGGCCAAGCACATGGGCCGGTTGCGGGACGTGGGCTCGCTGACCGAAAAGCAGTGCCGCACGGAGTCGGACCGGTTGGGCGTCGTCCTCGCCGAGAATGCGGCACCGGGGGTCCCGATCGGCAAGCACCTGTTGTCGGGGCAGAACCTGTACGCCAAGTACG
>NZ_WXYH01000257.1:0-995 GCF_009872365.1 Rhodococcus sp. T7 | reverse complement strand
CGGTGGTGGACCAGGAAGCAACTGGTGCAGGTGAATTCGTCCGCCTGCTTCGGGAGGACGCGGACGGTCAGTTCCTCCCCGGACAGGTCGGCGCCGGGCAGTTCGAAGGATTCGGCGGTGTCGGTGTCCTCGACGTCCACGGCGGGGGACTGGGTGTCTTTCCGGCTGGCGGTCAGCTGTTCGAGGGACGTATCCGAGGTCTCGTCGGATTCGGTGACTCTGGGGGCGTCGTAGTCGGTGGCCATGCCTGGTGCGTCCTCATGTTCCTCGGTGTTCGGACCCGCCAGATTAGAGGGTGCGTCGGCGCGCCACGCCCTCGGGGTGTGGCGTGCGGTGGCTAACGTCGTGGGGCGGTGGGGGATCGTGAGGCCCCGGGTACGGTTCCACACGCCAGGTTTGCCTCTGGGCATCACGACGGGGGTCGGTTCTTTCCTGCTGTCAGTGCCGTGTCGGTGCGCTCGCTTGCTTGCTCTGCCGGGAGCCGGGACTGAGAGTCTTCCCATCATGCGGCAACTTCTCGCTGATCACGAATCTTTTGTCACCGTGGTGATGGTTGTGGTCGTGGTAGCGCTCGCCGCCGCGGTGTGGACGATCTTCCGTTGACCGGCGCGGTGCCGGATCGTGTGGTGCGGCGGCGGACGTGGGGTAGGTGGTGTGCGGAGTCGCTGTGCACGGTGCCGCGATCATCGTCGACCGAAGATTGTTTCGAACCCTGCAGACTCATCCACACCGATGACCCTGCCGCGCCCGTGGCTGTGACGGTGCTCCGGGTGGTGGGTGTGCGTGGTCCGATGCGGCGACCACGGGGTCGAGGTCGCCGGTTTGCCGCCGTGGGGGGCGTGGTGTGCGTACCGCGGATGGCTGCCACACCGGGTGGTGGTGGCCTGCTGAGCAGCAGTAGTAGTGGTGGTGGGGAACGCTACCAAGCGCAGCCCCCGCCAACGATGGAGATCAGCTGGCAGGGGCGCTACACGGTCAACCTGCACGTAGTGGTG
>NZ_WXYH01000256.1:0-995 GCF_009872365.1 Rhodococcus sp. T7 | reverse complement strand
TGAGGCTGCACCCTTTGAGTGGACACCCCGGACAATGGTTCTAGGAGAGCCAGGAGGGATGTCGAGGTGGGACGCCAGTCTCTGTACACGGAGGAATTCCGGAAAGACGCGGTCGCGTTGTATCGCGCGGCCGACGGCAAACGCACGTACGCGGCGGTGGCCGCGGATGTGGGCGTCAGTGGCGAAACGCTACGGACGTGGGTCCGCAAGGACACCGCCCGTAACGCGCGCTCGCAGGACCGCAGTACCGGCGCCGACGGGACCGAGGCGGACGAGCTCGCGCGGCTGCGCGCGGAGAATGCGCGGCTGCGCGGTGCGGAAAAGGAATGGCAGCTCGAACGCGAGATTCTGCGCCGGGCGGCCGCGTATTTCGCAAAGGAGGTGAAGTGAAGACCCGCCGCTGGGACTTCATCTCCGACCATCGCGCCGAGTTCGGCGTGCAGCGGCTGTGCCGGGTGCTCGGGACCTCCCGTTCCGGCTACTACAAGCACCTGATCACGGAGCCGGCCCGAGTCGAGCGCCAGGCCGAGGAAGCCGCGACGGTCGCCGAGATCCGCGCCATTCATGCCGAGCACCGGAGCGCCTACGGTGCCCCGCGGGTTCACGCCGAACTCCGCTCCCGCGGACGCAAGATCAACCGCAAACGGGTGACCCGGCTGATGCGAATCCACCACGTGGTGGGCAGGCACCTGCGCCGCAGCAAGCGCACGACCGTCGCGGACAAGTCGGCTCCGTCGGTGCCGGATCTGGTGATGCGAGACTTCACCGCTACGGCTGTCGATACCAAGTGGTGTGGGGACATAACCTACATCCCGGTGGGATCCTCGTGGTTGTTCTTGGCCACGGTGATCGACATCTTCTCACGCCGGGTGGTGGGCTGGTCGATCGCTGACCACATGCGCACCGATCTCGTCACGGACGCGATCGAGATGGCGGTGCGCACCCGCGGTGGTGACGTCGGTGGCGTTATCTTCCACAGCGACCGCGGATCACAG
>NZ_WXYH01000255.1:0-1000 GCF_009872365.1 Rhodococcus sp. T7 | reverse complement strand
TTACGGAGCTAATCACGGTAATCCCGGTCCTACGTCGGTCATCAAGAAGGGTGCTCCGATGCAAGAATAAGGCTTGCCGAGAGCCGATATTCACCGCATTCGAGGAGCGCCTAATGAGTCGTAGGAACCCCTTGTGCAGGGATTCTTGCGGGGCAGCAGTTGGCGGGTGAGCGCGCGGAGCACCTGGATCCTCGGGTTCGGGGTCGTGCCGACCGGTTACCTGGCTCGAATACCGGCTGAGCACTCGTCATGGGGTCGTGGCCGCCTGTACCATCGCCGGCTTCCTCCTACTGCTTGGTCCGCATCACCTTTCTACCAACATAATAAATTGACTACAGAATAAATGCGGCGGGCAATCGCAACCTGAGGGGATCGTGGCCTGGACTCAGAGCCGCATTCGCCCTCGGTGAGCCAGGCGCAGTCGCCGAGGTCGGTACCGGCCGTCAGTTCTGGCGCCCACGACGGCGTGCCCACCGGTGTCGACGCTGTACACCACGGAACAGGTGGAGACGTTTCAGCGGTGGGCGCCGCGGCAGGCAAGTGCGGTCCGCCGGCAGGCTCTGGGCCGACGCGGTGTCGCTCGGTCTCGGCCCCGGCCTGGCCGCGATTTGCATCGCCGGTTGCTGTCGATCCAGGAGGAGGCGGGCCTGCCTGAGGAGATCTCGGCGTTGCGCGTCTTTGACGTGATCGCGCGGATAGACCCAAGTGCCGCCGCCCCGAAGAACGCGCTGACCTAGGAAGATGATTCGTCCCGGACTTCGGTTCGGACGGTGCCGCTGGAAAGGGCGCGGGCTGCCGGTGGGTGTGTGGTCGGACTCCGTGATCGTCGGCGGTTCGCGACACGTCGTGGGCCGCTGGCGGAGGAGGGGCGATGACTGCGAACTTCGAGCTTTCAAGGACGCGGCCGGCAACTTCCGGTTCCACTCGAAGGCAGCGGCTCAGACCGGGATGGCGTCGATCGAGGACAATGCCCCATCCGCCCCACTGCGGATCTGATCTG
>NZ_WXYH01000254.1:0-83484 GCF_009872365.1 Rhodococcus sp. T7 | reverse complement strand
CTTATGCGTTCTGGGGGAATCCGAGGTTGAGGCCGCCGTGGCTGGGGTCGAGCCAGCGGGTGGTGACGACCTTGCCGCGGGTGAAGAAGTGGACGCCTTCGGCACCGTGGGCGTGGGTGTCGCCGAACAGGGAGTTCTTCCAGCCGCCGAAGGAGTAGTAGGCCATCGGAACGGGAATCGGCACGTTGATGCCGACCATGCCGACCTCGACCTCGTTCTGGAACCGGCGGGCGGCGCCGCCGTCGTTGGTGAAGATGGCGGTGCCGTTGCCGAACGGGCTGGAGTTGACCAGTTCGAGGGCCTCGTCGTAGGAGTCGACCCGGATGACGGACAGGACGGGTCCGAAGATCTCGTCGGTGTAGACGGACATGTCGGTGGTGACGTGGTCGATCAGGGTCGGTCCGAGCCAGAATCCGTCGGCGCCGCCGTCGGGCTGCACGGTGCGCCCG
The DNA here is from genome assembly GCF_009872365.1 of Rhodococcus sp. T7. NCBI lineage: Bacteria > Bacillati > Actinomycetota > Actinomycetes > Mycobacteriales > Nocardiaceae > Rhodococcus > Rhodococcus sp. T7. The sequence continues at coordinate 83,035 of NZ_WXYH01000254.1, read as the reverse complement.
TCCACGACGATGGTGGCACCGTCCTTCTCGCCGGCGTCGATGTAGGAGGCGACCTTGTCGCGGTGCACCTTGGTCACCAGCGGTCCCATGTCGGAGTCCTTGGTGCCGTCACCGATCTTCAACGTGTTGGTGCGTTCGGTGATCTTCGCGACGAGTTCGTCGGCGATGTCGCCGACTGCGACGAGGGCGGAGATGGCCATGCAGCGTTCACCGGCGGATCCGAAGCCGGCGTTGACCATGGCGTCGGCGGCGAGGTCGAGGTCGGCGTCGGGGAGGACGATGGCGTGGTTCTTCGCGCCGCCGAGGGCTTGGACGCGTTTGCCGTGGGCGGTGCCGGTGGCGTAGACGTACTGCGCGATGGGGGTGGACCCGACGAAGCTGATGGCCTTGATCGCGGGGTTCGTCAGGAGTTCGTCGACGGAGGTCTTGTCGCCATGCAGCACGTTGAAGACGCCGGCGGGCAGTCCCGCCTCGGCCCACAGTTCGGCCATCCAGATCGCGGCGGTGGGGTCCTTCTCGGACGGCTTCAACACCACCGTGTTGCCGGCGGCGATGGCGATGGGGAAGAACCACATCGGGACCATGGCGGGGAAGTTGAACGGGGAGATGATGGCGACGGGGCCGACGGGCTGACGGATCGAATGCACGTCCACGTTCGTCGACGCGTTTTCGGTCATGCCGCCCTTGAGCAGGTGCGCGATGCCGCAGGCGAATTCGACGACCTCCTGGCCGCGGCTCGCTTCACCGAGGGCGTCGGAGACGACCTTGCCGTGTTCGGCGGTGATGATTTCGGCGAGTTCGCCCTTGCGCTCGTTGAGCAGTTCCCGGAACTTGAAGATGATCTGGGTGCGCTTGGCGAGGGAGGTGTCGCGCCACGCGGGGAACGCGGCGGCGGCGGCGTCGATGACGGCGCGGGCGTCCTCGATGCTGGCGAGGGCGACCTGTCCGGTGACGGCGCCGGTGGCGGGGTTGGTGACGGGGGCGGTGTTCCCGCTGGTGCCGGGGAAGGTCTTGTTGTCGAACCAATGGGAGATGACGGCCATGGGATGTACTCCTGGAAAGGTGGGGTGACCACGAGTCTGCTGGGCAACAATGCCTGCGTCAACGAGTAAAATGGCACTTCGGACTGCACATTTGCACGAGGGTGAGGGCGATGTTTACCGCAGACAACATGCGTTACCTCCTGGAGTTGTCGAGAACCGGTCGCCTCGCCGACGCGGCGAAGCGACTCGGTGTCGATCACACGACCGTCTCGCGGAGAATCACCCGACTCGAGAAAGACACGGGTACCAGGCTTTTCGACCGCGGGGTGTCGGGATGGCAGCTCACCGAAGCGGGCAGGCGGCTGGTTCCCCACGCGGAAGCGGTGGAGACCGCGGTACTCGCCGCACTCGACGAGACGTCGTCGCGGGGCGGGCTCACCGGCACCGTCCGGATCATCACGCCCGACGGTTTCGGGTCGTTCGTGCTGGTGCCGGGTCTTGCGGCGGTGCGGTCCGAGCACCCGGATCTGTTCACGGAACTGGTCACCTCGACCACCCACGACCTGCTGACCGGGCGCGACTTCGACATCGCCGTCACCCTCGAACGCCCGTCGCCGCGGTCCGTGGTGGTCCGCAAACTGGCGGAGTACGACCTCCGCCTGTACGCGTCACGGCGCTACCTGAGCGAGCACGACCCCATCACGGCACTCGAGGATCTGCGCCATCACACGCTGATCTGGTACGTGGACGCGTTCCTCGACGTCGAACCGCTGCGCATCCTCGACGCGCTGATTCCGGATTTCCAGGCGCAGATCCAGACCAACAACATCGCCGGTCACTACCAGGCCGTCAAGCACGGCGTCGGGATCGCGCCACTGCCGAGTTACATCGGGGCGCTCGACGACGATCTCGTGCCGATCCTCACCGACGACTTCATCGCCCACCGCACCTACTGGCTCGTCGTGCCGCGGGAACTGACCCGACTCGCACGGGTTAAGGCGATCACCGAGGCGCTCTACTCCATCGTCGACGGCAATCCCGAACTACGCGGCGCAGCAGGGTGACTCACCGAGCTTGCCGGGCCCGTAACGCGTTACCCTCATCCGCGCACACCTGACCGGGCAAGCGGTAGAGCGTCGTTCGAGGTCGAGCAGTGCTCACGGCGGATTCGGCGGGCGTGCCGGCGTCGCTCATTCTCGGTCATGCCTCCCCAGATGCCGTAGGGTTCTCTTGTTGTCAGAGCGTGAGCACGGCACGACCTCAGCACCGGGCAGTCGTGGCAAATCTGCTGTGCCCTCTTCTCTCGCTTCTCGCGGTCCTGACCCCGTTCTTTGTCGGGGGAGAAGAAGACGGTCGATTCGAGCCCGCGGCATGCGGCTGTGTGTCGCCAGTCACCCGGCGCCGATGGTGTGCGTGCGGGCCGCGAGACGGATTCTGCGGTCAGCATTGTTACTCCTCATGTTCTGGAGGCAGACAAGGTGGGTGGTCACTTGAACGGGATCGGCGAATCGGAGGATGAATTATGAAAAGTCCATCACGGTACCCTATGTCGGCGCAGACCCGACGGTGGCACGGACCACGAGCTCAGTGGGTAGCAGGATCTTCCGGCCCGCGCCGCCACCGATGATGTCGAGCAGCAACTGCGCCGCTTCGCGCCCTTTGTCGACGAGCGGCTGCCGAATGGTCGTCAGCCCCGCGGCCTTCGCGGATGGGATGTCGTCGAATCCGACCACCGACAGGTCTTCCGGAACGCGCAGCCCGCGTTCGTGTGCGACGTCCAGGGCTGCCAGTGCCAGCAGGTCCGATGCGGCGACGTCCAGGGCTGCCAGTGCCAGCAGGTCCGATGCGGCGACGATCGCCGTCACCGGCGCGGCGTCCAGCAGCGTTTCCGCAGCCGTCCGCGACAGCTCGTCGTCGAACCCACCGGCTTCGACGACCACGGTGGAAGACCAGGGCACGGCGAATTTCTGGCAGGTAGATCTATATCCGGCGAGTCGTTCTCGCATCACATGATCACGTGTCATGTCGATACGCGCAGCATCGACAGGTCCGCCTATGCCGTCTGGAACGAGCCGATCGACGAGGAAACCGATTCGTCGATGATCGAGCGCGAGTAGGTACTCCGTAGCCTTCTCGGCCGCCTCCCGGTCGTGAATTCCGACTCGTGGCAGGCCACCGGGGTTCGGGCCGTCGATGATCACGAGGGGGAGCTTCCTACTGAGCACCGTCCGCATTCCGGGTGTCCTTCCGGCATGGCGTAGGCGAGAAATCCGTCGACCGCACCGCGGACCAGTACTCCGGAACCTTCCGTCACCCGGGATGATTCGAGGGGGCACGGCAACAGCGACAGAATGACCTCGGCCAGTTCACCGACCTCGGAGATACCCTTGAGCAGTTGAGAAGTCGTCGGGTCGTCGAAGGCGTACCGGAGCGAGTCGGTGATCATCAGTCCCAACGCACCCACCTGACCGGTCCGCAGATTCCGTCCGGCGGGATTGGGGCCCGCGTACCCGAAGCTTGCGGCCACCTGGAAGATGTGGGCGCGACGTGCCGCCGACAGCTTGTGCGGTTGGTTGTACGCATACGAGACCGCAGCCTGCGAGACACCTGCCGCTCGTGCGACGTCGTGCATCGTGGTCACCAACGCAGGTCCCTTCCTTGCGCGTCTGGCCTGGTTCAGCATTGCTCGAGTGCCGCCCGACCCCCGGTGAGGAGGGGCCGGACGGCCGAGCGCAACTCGCCGTCGGCACGAATGTCGGTTCAGGACCGGACGAGTCGCTAGATCACCCGCGGGACCACGGACGTCGTTGTCCGTTCCCCCTGATGCGGGCGATCATGTCGGTGACCTTCGCGGGCCTCTACCTGTGGATCAGCGGGTCGAAGGCGCCGGAACCGGGGTCAGCGAGACGGAACGAGTGAGATTTCCGGGGTGCATCACGCGGTCGAGTTGCTCCTGGGTCAGCAGGCCGCGCTCGAGCACGAGCGCGGCGACGGTGCGACCGGTCGCGAGTGCCTCTTCGGCGATCGCCGTGGCCGCGGTGTAACCGATATGCGGGTTGAGTGCGGTGACGACACCGATCGACGCCTCCACAGTGCGTGCGAGATGCTCGACGTTCGCCTCGATCCCGGCGACGCACCGCTCACGCAGCACCGTGCAGCCGCGAGTGAGCAGTTCGATCGTCTCGAACAGGCAGTGCGCGATGATCGGCTCGAACGCATTGAGCTGAAGTTGCCCGCCCTCGGCCGCCATCGTCACGGTCAGGTCGTTACCGACAACCCGGAAGGCAATCTGGTTCACTACCTCCGGGATCACCGGATTAACCTTGCCCGGCATGATCGACGAGCCGGCCTGCACGGGCGGCAGCGTGATCTCACCGAAGCCGGCGCGTGGCCCCGACGACAGCAGCCGAAGGTCGTTGCAGATCTTGGACAGCTTCACCGCGGTGCGCTTGAGTACCCCGGACAGCTGCACGAACGCCCCCACGTCCTGCGTGGCCTCGACGAGGTTCGACGCGGTGACCACGTCGATGCCGGTGATAGCGGCGAGGTGGTCTCGCACCCGGCCCGCGTATTCCGGGTGAGCGTTGAGGCCGGTGCCGATGGCGGTCCCGCCCAGATTGATTTCGGAGATGAGGGTTGCGGCCTCCCCGAGCCGCTGGGAGTCCTCGTCGAGCATCAGCGCGAACGCACCGAGTTCCTGACCGAGCGTCATCGGCACGGCGTCCTGCAACTGGGTGCGGCCGATCTTCAGCACATCGGCGAACTCCGCCGACTTCAGCGCGAACCCCTCGGCGAGCCCGGTCAACGCCGACTGCAACCGGGTCAGGGCCACCTGGAGTCCGACCTTGACCGCGGTGGGGTACACGTCGTTGGTGCTCTGACCGAGGTTTACATGTTCGAGCGGATGTAGATGCTCGTAGCTACCTCGGGCGTGGCCGAGCAGTTCGAGCGCCCGGTTGGCGACCACCTCGTTGGTGTTCATGTTGCTGGAGGTGCCGGCACCGCCCTGGATGACGTCGACGACGAACTGGTCGTGCAGCGCACCGGTTCGGATCTCCTCGCATGCCTGGACAATTGCGCCGGCCGTGCGCGCAGGTAGAAGTCCGAGATTTGCGTTCGACTGTGCTGCGGCCTGTTTCACCGCAGCGAGCGCGGCCACCATGTCGGGGTGAATGGACAGGGGAATGCCGGTGATCGGAAAGTTCTCCGTTGCGCGCAGGGTGTGGATTCCGTAGTACGCATCGGAGGGAACTTCCCGATCCCCGAGCAGGTCGTGCTCGGTGCGGCTCATCGGTCCGAGGTCACCCGGGTCGGGATGTTGCCCCACGGCAGCGGGGCGTTGCCGAACTTGGCGGCGCGGAGGTCGCCCGATCGGGCGTGGCCCTCGAACTTCTCCAGCCGCGAGACCCGGCCGCAGACCTCACCCAATTGGGCACTTGTCTCGAGGTTGCGGACCTCCTGGTAGGTGAGCGTCTTGAGGAACTTGCCCACCCACAGACCTCCGGTGTAGTTGGCGGCCCCCAGGGTGGGGAGGACGTGGTTGGTGCCGATCAGCTTGTCGCCGTAGGGGACACACGTTCCTTCGCCGAGGAACAGGGCGCCGTAGTTCCGCATGGCGGTGAGCGCCTCGCGGGGCTCCTCGGTGAGGATCTGGACGTGCTCGGACGCGAACTTGTCGGCCAGCGCGTAGGCCGAGGCAAGATCATCGACGACGTGCACTTGGCCGTGGTCGCGCCAGGCAGGGCCGGCAATGGCGTTGGTCTCGAGGCCCGGGAGCAGCGCCTCGATGTGGTCGAGGGTCGCGCGCCCCACTGCCTCGGACGTGGTGATCAGCACGCACGGGGAGTCGGGGCCGTGCTCGGCCTGGCTGAGCAGGTCGACGGCGATGGTGAACGGGTCGGCGTGGTCGTCGGCGACGACGAGGGTTTCGGTCGGTCCGGCGAACAGGTCGATCCCAACCTCTCCGAACAACTGTCGCTTGGCCTCGGCCACGTACGCGTTGCCCGGGCCAGTCAGGATCGAGACCGGGGCGATGGTTTCGGTGCCCAGCGCCAGAGCGGCGATCGCCTGCACGCCGCCGAGGACAAAGATCTCGTCGGCACCGGCGAGGTGCATGGCGGCGACGCTGATCGGTGGTGCCTCGCCGGCGTTCGGCGGCGTCGTCGCGGCGACGCGTTCGACGCCGGCGACCTTCGCGGTCAGCACGGTCATGTGCGCCGACGCGGTCAGCGGGTAGCGTCCACCGGGCACGTACGCGGCTGCCGCGTCGATCGGGACGTTCCGGTGGCCGAGGAAGACGCCAGGCAGGGTCTCGACCTCGATGTCCTGGATCGAATCACGCTGCGCCTGAGCGAAGCCCTGGATCTGACGTTGAGCGAATCGCAGGTCGTCGAGGACCGTCTCCGGAACCGAGCTGACGATCGAGCGCACCTGATCCTCGCTGAGACGGAACGATTCGGGGGACCAGCCGTCGAACTCCTCGGAGTACTTGCGCACGGCGGACTCGCCGTTCGCGCGGACGTCGGCGATGACGGCCGCGACAGTGTCGATGACGGCGGAGTTGCTGGACCGCTGTGCCGGTTCGCCGACGGCGGCCTTGAGAACGAATGACATGGATGCTTCCTTGGCGTCACGGGGATGGAACTGCTTGGTCCAAGCATCCTGGTGTGACACCGAACGCAACAGGCGCAAAGCGGGAACACTTTATGGATGGAAGTGCACATTGTGTTTAGTACCGACCGCGCGAGCATCTGATGCCGTCAGCCGAGGCAACGACCCGGCTGCCATGGTGTCTGCTCGTGGGAGCAATGCGCGCAACCATTCGCCCCGGTGCTGCATACTCTGTGCATTCAGTGGAGGTGTGAGGTCCCCTATTCTTTGAACTGATGGCGCGGCCCGGACGAGTGCAAACTCGGTTATTCAACCCACGAACGCATCACACCGCGCGTGGGACCGCGCTGACATCGACACCACGACGTAGGGATGGATATGAAAGTGGATGCTGCGCGTACGCACGCCCGGTCCGGAATCGATTTCACTGCCGCAGGTTTCGGCGGCGCCCCGATCGGAAACTTCAACCATCCGTTCACCGATACCGCTGCACGCGAAACCGTGGTCAACTCCTGGAATATGGGCATTCGGTACTTCGACACCGCCCCTGGATACGGAAACGGCCTCAGCGAATACAGGCTGGCACACGCCCTCCGCGAGTACGACAGGTCTGAGTATGTGCTGTCCAGCAAGGTCGGACGGGTGGTCACGCCGCGACTCGACGCGCCGACGAGCGACGGTCAGTACAAAGACATTCCGCCCTTCGTTGCGGATTTCGACTACAGCTACGACGGCGTAATGCGCTCAGTCGAACGGAGCATGCAGCGCATGCTGTGCGACCGTTTCGACATCCTGTTCATCCACGACGTGGATCGCTACACACACGGCGCCGCTCAACCGGAATTGTTCAAGCAGGCGATTGAAGGCGCGTACCCCGCGCTCGAGTCACTGCGCGATCAGGGGGTGGTCAAGGCGATCGGGTTCGGGATCAACGACACCGATGTCATGACGGATGCGGTGCGCAGCACCGACGCCGATCTGTACCTACTCGCGGGACGTTACACCCTCCTCGAGCAGGAACCGCTGGACGAAGTGCTGCCACTGTGTGAAGAGCGGGGTATCGGCATCGTCCTGGGAGGCGTGTACAACAGTGGAATCCTTGCCACCGGGCCGATTCCGGCTGCACGGTTCAACTACGCGCTCGCACCGGAGTCGGTGAAGGAGACGGCGGGCCACCTCGAACGTATTTGCAGCGACCACCACGTTCCTCTGGCCGCGGCCGCACTTCAATTCGCGTACGCGCACCCTTCGGTCCTGAGCATCTGTATCGGCGCCCGCAACGTCGAACAGCAGAAGCGAAATGCCGAACTCTTCGACACTCTGATCCCGCAACAGCTGTGGACGGATCTGCGCGAAGCCGGCCTGGTGCGCGACGACGCGCCGACACCCGAGTCCTGATCTGAACGAACGGCCTCCGCACAGCGCCACCGATTGGTGAACGCTGTGCGGAGGTCGTTTTCGTATGTGCGGAACCGAGGATTCTCGTTCCTGATGCCCTACGCCGTCAGGTGTGGGGCCTTGAAAGGTGTCATGGCCCCGGCGTCGATGACCTGTGCAGTGCCTGTGATGTACCGACCGTCGTCCGAGGCCAGGTAGATGACGGCGTTGCTCACATCGACGGGGTCGAGGAAGGGAACCGGCAGCGCGTGCATGGCCTGCAGCGCCGGGAGCGCGTCGGCCTGGGTAGCACCAGCTTTGCCACCTGCGAACATTTGGTTGTACTCGGGGTTGTTGATCATCAGGGTGTTCACGTTGGTCGGGTTGATCGAGTTGACGCGGATCCGATACGGGGCCAGTTCCCCCGACAGCGTGCGCATCAGCCCGTTCACGCCATGCTTCGATGCCGAGTAGTGCCCGACGTTCAGTTCGGCGGTCAGGCCGGAGATGGAGCTGATCAGGATCATCGAACCGCCGTTGCCGCGTTCGAGCAGCGCCGGTACCGTTGCCTTGATCGTCTTCCAGACACCGGTCAGATTCACATCGATCTGATCCTGGAACTGGCGCTCGGTCAGTTCCCACATCGGTGCGACACCGTTGAGAGTGCCCGCATTCGCGACGACGACGTCGAGCCCGCCGAGCTCCGAAACACCTTCCTGTACTGCCTTTTCGAGTCTTGGAAGGTCCCGGACATCGACAGACCGGGCGACGATGCGTCGACCGAGTCCCTCGACGAGGGCCACCGTCTCGTCGAGATCGTCAGGGGTCGACATGGGGTAGGGGACGGTGTCTATCTGGCCGCACAGGTCGAGCGCAATGATGTCAGCGCCCTTCTCGGCAAGACGGCGGACATGGGACCGGCCCTGCCCCCGTGCGGCACCGGTGACGAGCGCAATTTTTCCTACTAACCGTGACACTGGGTCCTCTGCTTTCGAGTCGCGCTTGGGTGTGGGTGGGTCCCGCGCGCGTCGCGGAACCCCGGAAACGAAGACCGCCGCCGCGGGCGAAACCCACGGCGGCGGTGCGAGCAACTACTGGTGCTGCTCGTTCGCGCGTGCCTCGCGATACTCGTCCGCACGCTCATCGGTGATGTGCGGCAGAGGTGGGAAGTCGAGCCATCCCGGCACGAACGGGCTTGCGAGGTCGCGGTCGGTCGGAACCTCGACGAGCACGGGGGCCTTGGCATCGAATGCCCGCTTGAATGTGGGCTCCAGGTCGGCGGGGGAGTCGACACGGAAGGACTCGAGTCCGAAGGACTTGCCGAGATCCTTGAAGCTCGGGCTGTACGGCGTTCCGTCGGGACGGTTGAACTCGGTGCCGATCATGCGGTCCGTGGCGTTCCGCTGCCCACCACGGATCGAGATGTAGCCCGAATTGTCCTGCACCACAAACACGACAGGGATGTCGTGCTGGATCGCGACACCGATCTCCTGCGCCGTCATGAGGAAGTCGCCGTCACCGGTGATACAGGCGACCTGGCGTTCGGGTGCAGCGAGCTTCGCGCCGAGCGCGGCCGGCACAGGCCAGCCCATCGCGGAGAATCCACCGGTGGTGAGGTGGGTGCGGGGCTCGTACACCGGGAAGGTCTGCTTGACCGCTCCCTGAGTGTTGCCCGAACCGACGAGCACGATGCCGTCGCGGTCCATGACATTGCGCAGTGCACCGAGCGGACGCTGGAGCGTGAACGGGAAGCGGTCCGACTCTCGGCGGGCGGAGAGTTGCTCTTCCCAGTCGGCCTTGCGCTCCGCGATCTCGGCGACGTACTCGGAACGAGCCGGGGTGGACGAGGGGAGGCTGTCGACGATCGCGGCGACCGTGGGCTTCGCGTCGGCGACGATGCCGACCTCCGCCGGGTAGATCTTGCCGATCTCGTGGGGGTCGATGTCGATGTGGATGAGCTTCGCCGGCGGGAAGGAGAAGGACTTTCCACGGCTGTAGCTCGAGGCGGACCAGTCGGTGAATCGGCAACCGATGGAAATGACGACATCGGCGTTGGCAGCGAGGTAGTTGCCGTGGATCGTGCCCGTCTGTCCGACGCTGCCGACGAAGAGCGGGTGATCCTCGGGGAAGGCGCTCTTGCCGTTCCAGGTCGTTGCTACCGGGATGTTCTGGGCCTCGGCGAGCGCGAGAACCTCGTCGGTCGCGTTGGCACTGATGGCGCCGCCGCCCACGACGATGACGGGCCGCTCGGCACCGGCGAGCAACGCGGCCGCTCGGCGGACGGCCTCGGGATCGGGGTACTGCAGACCGACGGGAAGCCGGCGCGCGAGGTCATGGAAAGACACGTCGGCGGTCTCGGCGTGCAGGTCCCACGGCACCTCGATGTGCGCCGGACCACGGCGACCGGTCAGCATCGCACTGAACGCGCGGTGCATGATGAACGGCAGATCCTCGATGCTGTTCGCCACCCAGCTGCGCTTGGAGACGGCCTCGGCGACCTGCGGGAAGCCGTTGTCCTTCTGGCGGTCGAGTTCCTGCAGCACGCCGCGGCCGCGCATGTGGCGCGGCGGACCGCCGGTAATGACGAGAACGCTGGTCGAGTCGCTGTATGCGGTGGCGAGACCGAGAACGGTATTGGATGCGCCGGCGCCGATGGACGTCACAGCCGCCATCGGCTGACCCGAGGCGCGGTAGAAGCCGTCGGCGAGATGCACGGCGCTCTGCTCGTGGTACGTCTGGATGAAGGGAATCTTCGATTCCTCTTCGTTGAAGGCATCCATGAGCCCCCAAATTCCATGGCCGGGGATGCCCGCGACGTAGGGCACCCCGTACTGCTTCAGAATCCGGCCGATGACTTGTCCGCCGTTGAGCCTGGGCATTGAAAATCCTCTCTAGTGGGTAGTTCCGTACCGTTGTCGGCGGCACAGGGTCCCTTCCCTTGCATCTATTCGGCTGAATTCCGTGCCGGGCGCCGCAGACGGTGGCCGGTGCGGACGCCGGTCCGGGGCGACGCACCGTAGCGCGGATGCGCGTCCTGTCGACATCAGTTCGGTGATGCGACCACCTTCACGGGTAAGTGTGCACCGGCGTAGATTGCATTTAGAAGATGCATCGTGTGCAACAGTTGCGGTGACTTGTTCACAGTCTGTACAGCGAAGGTGGCGACGCCGATGACAATGACCGTTCACGCAGCCCTCGGCCTCGAGGTGTTTCGCCGTACGAACCTGAAGGTGTACGCGGGGGAGGCCGCCCTGAATCGGGTGATCCGCTGGGTCCATCCCACAGAGGTCCCGGACATAGCCCGGTTCTTGAGCGGTGGCGAGATGCTCCTCACGGCGGGTCTGGGTATCGGCGCTTCGCCGGACCGGCAGCGTCAATATATCGAGGAGGTTGCGAAAGCGGGAGCAGCGGTTCTGGTGATCGAGCTCAGTGGCCGGGCATTCGACCGCATGCCCCGGGCGCTGATCGAAACCGCACAGACGATGAACTTCCCGCTTGTGGGACTCGATGGTGAAGTTCCCTTTGTGGAGGTCTCCGCTCAGGTCCACGAGTCCATCGTCGACCAAAGAGTGGTGGACCTCATGGCCTATGAGCGACTGAACGCGGCATTCATGCAGCTGCTCCTGGAGGGCGGCGACTACGTCCATTTCACGGATACCCTTGCGCGCGAAGTGCAGTGCCCGGTCGTGCTGGAGGATTCGACGCGGCAGGTGATCGCGTACTCGGGCATAACAGATGTTGCGGATCGGATGCTATCGGACTGGGAGCGTCACTCGCGGATCGAACACGACCAGCCAGGCACCGGCAGCTCGAACGAGGCGGGGAACTGTACGCGTCGCGCCGTTGTGCTCCGCGGTGAACGGTGGGGGTGGCTCCACGTCCTTCACGAGGGAGCGACTTTGGCGGGCACCGGTACGTACGCCTTGGATCGCACAGCAGACGGGATCGCTATTGCCCTTCTCGGTATCCGCGAGAGCGGCGCCAAAGCCGCTCAGCGGCAGAACGCCTTGGTGAGTCGGCTGCTTCTCGGAGACATCTCCGGCGGCATGTTCGTTCAACGTGCCCTCCGCATCGGCCGTGACCTCCGTGATCGCGCCCTTATCGCAGTCCTCGTCCTCAAAGAGACGCCGCTGGGAGCGACGAGTGAAGACGCGATGGACGACTTCTGCCGAGTACTTCACGTCCCGGCGGTGGTGGCCGATCTCGGCGAATACACGTTGGCTGTCATGGGCCTGACGAGGCCCGACGTGGAGAAGCAGATCGTCGACAGACTAACGGAGCTGGGAGTCAGTGCGGGCATCAGCCGGCAGGTCGAACCTGCGCAGCTGCCGACCGCGATCGAACAAGCGCGAAGCGCGGTGTCGGTGGCGTCGGCGCGGCCCGACAAGGCGGTACACCGATTCGACGATCTAGGGGTGCTACGACTGCTCGCCTCACTCGCGCAAGGATCCGAACTGGCCCGATACATCGAGGACGAGCTCGGGCCCCTGCTCAAGCACGACGCCAAGGGGGCGAATCCGTTGCTGCCCACGCTGCGAACGTATCTTGCGTGCGAAGGCAACAAGTCCCAGGCTGCGCAGCTTCTGTTCGTGCAGCGTCGCACCCTGTACTACCGTCTCGATCGCATTACGGAGCTGCTCGGGCGCTCGCTGGATGATACGGACGCCCGCCAGGCACTGATCTTCGCCGTCCGCGGGCACGATCTGCTGCACAGGCAGGATCGATCGACGGTCGAGTGATGTCGGGCGCACTACATTCACCGGGTCGAAAAGGGTAGCCTCGGCTAACTAAGCGCGACAGCGACCTGCGTGGTCTGGAATCCGTTGCACGCAGTGCGCAATTTGGGAGCCTACTTCTGCTCACTATGCCCCTCTGAACAGCATTGATGCCGCACTAGATTCAATTCTCAACCCACAATTCTGGGCGACGGCTGATGGTTTCAGGGAGACATGTATGTCGAATGCGATTACAGCACTGCAGTCACAGGTCATCACCGATCCACCGGACATCCTCGAGTGCGACGTCGCGATCATCGGATCGGGAATGGGCGGTGGAACGCTCGCCTACGCGCTCAAGGATTCGGGAGCGAAGGTTCTGATCATCGAGCAGGGCGACTTCCTGCCTGTCGAGCGTGAAAACTGGTCGGCAGAAGCAGTTCATGCCGAAGGGCGCTACAAGAACTCGGCCGCATGGCACGACAGGACGACGGGCAACGATTTCGTACCGGGCAACTACCACTACGTGGGCGGCAGCACGAAGCTGTACGGCGCGACGCTTCCACGGTTTCGCGAGTGCGATTTCAGGGAGATCGAGCACCCCGACGGTACCTCGCCGGCGTGGCCGTTCACCTACGACGAACTCGAACCGCACTACGGCGAAGCCGAGCGGATGTTCTGGGTGCACAGCAACAAGGGGGAGGACCCGACAGACCCTTGGCGCTCAACGGATTACCCGTTCCCTGGCGTGCCGCACGAGGGTGCCATGGCGAGGCTGGTCGACAGCGCGAGGCAACAGGGTCTGCATCCGTTCGCGGCCCCGCAATCTATCGACTGGAGGCCGGGCGGACCCTGTGTCCTGTGCGACACGTGCGACTCGTTCGCCTGCATGGTTGACGCCAAGGGTGATGCGGACGTCGCAGCCGTCCGCCCGGCCCTGCAAAGCGGAAACGTACAGTTGCTGACCAACGCGGAGGTCAACCGTCTCGACACGGACGCCGGCGGGCGTACCGTCACGCACGCGCGGATCACCCACAACGGCAGGAACATCACGGTCAAGGCCGGGCGATTCGTAATCGCCTGTGGCGCCGCCAATACCGCGTCGCTGTTGCTTCGCTCGGCATCGAGCACCCACCCGAACGGGTTGGCCAACACATCCGATCAGGTCGGCCGCAACTACATGGCCCAGTGACGACCTTCTTCCTGGCCATCGATCCCCGTCGAAAGAACGAGGCGGTGTATCAGAAGACGATCGGTATCAACGACTGGTACGAAGCCGGGCCCACGACCCGGTACCCGCTCGGAAACGTGCAAGGACTCGGCAAGCTGCGCGGCCCGATGGCCAAGCGGGGCAAGCCCTGGGTGCCCATGCCGATCCTCGAGGAGGTCACCAAGTACACCCTCGACCTCTTCATCCAGACCGAGGACCTACCGCTGCCCGAGAACCGCGTGACCGTCAACAGCCGGGGACAGGTCGAGATCGAGCGACGGGAGACGAACCTTTCCGCACATCGTGAACTCATCAAGCGGATGAAGAAGGTCGTTCGCCGTGCCGGCTTTCCTGTCGTCCTCACTCAGAGTCTCGGAGTCGAAGCCACCTCACACCAGTGCGGAACGGCACGGATGGGCCACGACGCCGCCACCAGTGTCGTCGACGAAAACCTGAAAGCGCATGACCTGGACAATCTCTGGATCGCCGACAGTTCCACATTTCCATCGTCGGCAGCGGTCAACCCGGCGATCACCGTGGCGGCACTCTCACTTCGACTCGGCCGGTCCGGTCAGCTCACCCCGGGGGGACAGTGCTCATCGGCCACGGCAAGTTCCGCGGCAGCGATCTCCCCCGATCATTAGAGATATTCAACTACACAGCCACATCCTCACAAGGAGACATGGAATGACGTCCACGATCGCCAGTACCGCAGCAACAGTGGATCCTGCGCTGGCGCCGCTCTTCGAACCGATCACCCTGGGGAAAGTGGAGATCCGCAACCGCGTGGTCATGACGGGCCACGGCACCGGTATGGCGAAGAATCACCTGCCCTCCGAGCAGCACGTCGCCTACTACCGCGAGCGCGCCAAAGGTGGCGCGGGACTGATCGGCATGGCCTTCCCGCAGGTTCACCCGTCGTCGCAGAACGTCCCGAACGAGGTGCGCGCGTACTACCCGGAAGTCGTCCCCGGCCTGCGCAAGATCGCAGATGCCGTGCACGAGTATGGGGCGCGCATCGTCATGCAGCTCGGCCACACCGGACGGCAGAGCAGCTCGACCTGGACGGGACGTCCGCTGTGGGGACCCTCCAACACCCCGTGTCCGTTCAACCTCGAAATGCCGAAAGAGATGGAAGTCGAGGACATCGACGAGATCGTCGCGGGTCACGCGCTCAGCGCTCGTCATGCCAAGCAGGCAGGAATCGACGGAGTCGAAATCCACTCGGGCTACGGCGGATATCTGCTGGCCTCGTTCCTGTCGCCCTTCTCCAACCAGCGCACCGACGAGTACGGCGGATCACTCGAGAATCGGATGAGGTTCCTGCTCCGTGTCATCGAAGCAGTACGCGAAGAGGTCGGACCCGACTACCTCATCGGCATGAACCTGCAGGGCAGCGACTTCAGCCCCGGCGGACTCGAGATCGACGATGCGAAGAAGATCGCCCTCGCCTGCACCGCGACCGGTGCCATCGACTACATCATCGTCAAGGGTGCAACCTACCTGGAAGCCCACCAGAATGTCCCCGACATGCAGCACCCCAAGCGCATCTGGGAGAGCCTCGCCGCCGCGGTCAAGGAAGTGGTCGACGTTCCGGTGATTGCCGTCGGCCGCGTCAACGTCCCCGAGGATGCTGTCGACATCATCAATCAGGGTCACGCAGACATGGTCGCCATGACGCGTCAGCAGATCGCCGACCCGGAGACGGTGAATAAAATGAAGGAAGGCCGCATCGACGAGATCCGTCGGTGCATCGGCTGCAACCAGGGGTGCATCGACCGCCTGTTCAAACCCACACACAGTTCGTGCGTCCACAACCCCGCGGCGGGGTTCGAGCGGGAACTGGGTTCCGACACATTGGTTCAGGCGACGATCCGGCGCCGCGTCGTCGTCATCGGAGCCGGCCCCGCAGGCATGAAGGCAGCCGAGGCGTCCGCACGCCAGGGCCACGAGGTCATCCTCATCGAACGCCGCCCGATTACCGGCGGTCAGTTGCGGATCGCGGACAAGATCAAGGGACGTGACGAGATCGGATTGGTGATCGACCACCTCGACGTCATGATCCGCAAGTACGGCGTAGACGTTCGCCTCGGATGGGCAGTAACGGCCGAAGAAGTGCTGGCTCTGGCACCGGACCACATCATCGTCGCGACCGGGTCCGCTCCCGGAGATGACATCGTCGGCAACCTCTCTCTCGGCATCAAGTCCACCCCGGGACTCGACCAGAACCACGTGCTGTCGGTGTGGGACGTGCTCGAAGACTCCAAGGCCGTGGGCAACCATGTAGCGGTGGTCGACGACGGCGAAGGCGGCTGGAAGGGAATCGGCCTTGCCCTGCAGTTCGCGGAGGAAGGACGGGAGGTGGAGTTGCTGACGGTGCTGCCGTTCGCCGGATCGAAGCTGGGACCGTTCAGCGCCAATCTCGCGGTTCCGCGAATCCACAACGCGGGCATCAAGACACACCCGTTCACCAGCCTCACCGCCGTCGAGGGATCGACCCTGCACATCAACGAAAAGGGGCGAGTGGAGACACTCCACGACATCGACACGGTTGTCCTCGCCGGTTGGCACCGACCCGTCAACGACCTGTACTTCGCACTGAAGAACAGCGGGATACCGGTCGAACGCATCGGTGACGCGGTGGCGAGCCGAACGATGCTCGAGGCGGTCCACGAGGGTGAGCGCGCCGCGCGCCGTGTCGGCGTGCTCGCCTGACAGCGGTCGGCGGCGAGCCGCCACTGCCGGTCCGGCCCGGGGTGCGGACGGACCGGCAGCAACCCGCGCTCCGATCCCCAGTTGAAACCGGAATCGAAACGGAATCATGGCTCCAGTCACACAGACGATTTCTCCAGCCGTTCGCAGGTCGCGAGTCTCGGTGTTCGCGCTTTTCGTCGTCTTCGGGCTGGCCGTGTCCACGTGGGCGGTCCACATACCCTCTATTCAGCAGCAGACGGGCATCTCCACGGCGATGCTGGGAACGATGCTGCTCGTGCTCGGGGCAGGCGCCCTCGTCGGCATGCAGATCACGGGACCGCTGATCACCCGATTCGGTGGCGGCACCACGGGGGTCGTTGCCGGGGCGGCGATGTCGATCCTGTTGGTCGGACCCATGCTGGCGACCGACAAGACCGAACTACTCGTCGGTCTGACGCTCTTCGGGCTCGCCATGGGCGGAACGGACGTGTCCATGAATGCGCAGGCTGTGGTGGTCGAGCAGGACTACGAGCGGTCGATCATGTCGGCGTTTCACGCGGTCTTCTCGGTAGGCAGTGTCATCGGATCCCTGATCGGGGCGGCGACACTTGCCCTCGAATGGACCATGACGACCACAGCGGTCGTGATGTCCGGGACGTGCCTGCTGCTCACACTGGCGGCAGCGGCGCACCTCGTGCGGTTCAGCCGCCCCACCCGGCCGGTGGACGAGACGGGTTCCACTCCTGTCCGCACCCGCACCGTGCAACGCCGCCTCGTCGTCCTCGGCGCACTCGCCTTCCTGCTGTTCCTCTCCGAGGGCGCCGCAATGGACTGGAGCAGCATCCATGCGCAGGAGCACCTGGGCGCTACCGAGGCGGTCGGAGCACTGGCCTTCGGCGCATTCGTGACGATGATGACGGTGGGCCGGTTCAGCGCCGACCGTGTCGCCCAGCGCCGGGGCGGACAGTGGGTGGTGCGCGTCGGATGCGCGGTCGCATGCGCCGGGATGGGAATCGTCCTACTCTCGTCCGTCGTACCTCTGACAATGGTCGGCTGGGCGATCTTCGGACTTGGACTGTCGGGAAGTGTTCCCCAGGTCCTGTCCACCGCCGGCAACCTCGACGGAACATCGGGAACCGACTTCTCCCGCGTCGTCGGCCTCGGGTACGGAGCACTGCTCGCCGGGCCGGCGCTGATCGGATGGCTGGCCGAGCACGTACCGATCAACACAGCCATGCTGATTCCGCTGTGCGCCACCGCGATCTGCTGCGCAGCGGCCGGGAATATCGGCCGCTAGCCGGCGGCACCGGCCGGCGAACCGCGCCCAACCGAAGGTACCTATGTCCGAATTATCCAGCCGATCCGCCCGTTCGGCAGCGCTCGGAGCGATGGTGCTCAGTGGAGTGTCTTTCCAGCTCGGCGCTGCAGTCGGGGCACTGATCATGCCGACGGTCGGATTCGTGGGTGTAGTGGCGATCCGTATGATGGTCGCTGCGCCTGTATTGCTACTCGTGGGACGTCCGCAACTTCGAGACTTCTCACGGAGACAGCTGATTCAGGTCATCGCACTGGGTGTCGTGATGGCCACTATTAGCCTGACCCTCTTTGCCGCGATCGAACGCATCGGTTTGGGACTCGCAGTAACCATCGAGTTTCTCGG
The DNA here is from genome assembly GCF_009872365.1 of Rhodococcus sp. T7. Lineage (NCBI taxonomy): Bacteria > Bacillati > Actinomycetota > Actinomycetes > Mycobacteriales > Nocardiaceae > Rhodococcus > Rhodococcus sp. T7. Next base: position 64,786 of record NZ_WXYH01000254.1, on the reverse strand, counting down.
CCCGCTCACGATCTCGCTCATCGCATCCCGACGCATGCGAGATGCGGTTGGTGCTTTCATTGTCGCAGCTGCCGTGGTACTGCTGGCGGGCGCCGACGGGCAGGTCGACCTCGTTGGCATACTTCTCGCATTCGTCGCGGCGACGTGCTGGGCAACCGCAATCACCCTCAACGGATCGGTAGGCAGATCGATTCCCGGAAACGCGGGACCAGCAGTAGCCATGACCGTGGGCGCCGTCTTCGTCGTTCCCGTCGGCCTGGCGGCCACCGGAACCAACTTCCTCGACTTGCACGTGCTCTGGGCGGGTGCAGGCACTGCCCTTCTGGCATCGGTGTTTCCACCCCTGTTGGAGCTGTTTGCGATTCGGCGGCTCAGCCGTCCCGCTTACGGAACCTCGATGGCGCTGTATCCGGCAGTCGCGGCTCTGTGCGGGTGGGTCATCCTGGGCGAAAGTCTCAGCATCGTCAAGTGGTGCGCGGTGTCGACGATCTGTGTGGTCAGCGCTCTCGCGACATACTCGGCCTCCCGGCCGGGCGAACAACTGACGGTGCCCGACACGTACTCCCGCTCGACTCAGACATCGCGTGCATGATGCGGCCGGAGGGTTGCACGGTCTGTGCACTCGTTTTCCCGCACTGGGGTTCTAGGGTCGAACGTGAACAGATAGCTGAGCGCCGCTCTAAATCAGATACCCGCTACTCCCGTTCAACTACACATCAATTGGAGTAATAATGGTCAGATCACAGCCTGCGCGAGTACCCACATTACGGTCCGTCGACCACGTGGCGTTCACCGTCCCCGTTCTCGCCGACGCGGTGGCGTTCTTCGTCGACCACTTCGGCGGTGAACTGGTCTACGAGGACGGGCCGTTCGCAGACTCTGCGTCGGACGGGATGTACAGGCGTCTGCACGTGGATCCGAAGGCGGTCTGTCGGATCGCGATGGTTCGGGTCGGTCGGCACATGAATATCGAGCTCTTCGAATACGATGCCCCGGAACAGGCTCCGGCGCCGCCCCGGAACAGTGACATCGGTGGACACCATCTTGCCTTCTACGTCGACGACATCGACCTGAGCTACGAATATGTGCAGTCGATTCCGGGCGTCGAGGTGATGGAGGGGCCGAACGGTGTCGACGACCGGGCCCCCGTCGCGGGTCAGCGATGGTTCTATTTCCGGACACCCTGGGGCATGCAGATGGAACTGACCACCTGCTCGACCGGAGGGTTCTACGAGGGACTTCCTGGCTCACGCATGGCGCCACCGGCCGACCGCTGGCGATAGCAAACGTCGCGGAACGATGGGGGCCGGGAATATGCCTCCCGGCCCCGTTCCCGAACTCAGCGTCCGCGGTGCTCCCTGAGTACTTCCACCACGAGCGCGTGGTCCTCTTCTTCAGCTAACCCGGAGACGCCCACCGCGCCGATCAACGACCCCCGGACCCTCAGCGGCACCGCGCCGCCCGCGACAGCGAATTTGCTGCGCTCGTATCCATTGTCGGCAAAATAGTCGCCGCCAGCTGCACGCTGAGCGCAGCCGATCGCGTACGACGCCGTGTTGTGTCGGCGCACCACCCGGAACTTGCGGTCGAGCCAGTCGTCGTTGTTGGCGGACGACCCGGGCAATGCCGCGTGGAACACTCGTTGTTCGCCGAAAACGACGGCGATGGCGACCGGATGGTTTCGTTCGCGAGAGATATCCACGAGACGCCCTCCGACCGACCACGCATCGTCGTATCCGAAACGCTCGAACGAGAGCTCGTCGACTTCTGCCATCACATCGGTGTGGATCAACCCCCACTGAGTTTCGGACTGAACCTTGTTATCGATCAATGCTTACAGCCTTTCTCGGGTTCGTCAGTGCGGCTGGACCGCACGGTCGGCATTCTCGACGAGGCTGAGAACATACCATCAAAGCGAGAGTTGCGCGGGACAATTCGGTTAATACGACCGTCTTTAGTAAGAGTGATCTCTCTGTGTAACAGACCGAACAATGGGTGAAGAACGGCGCCTGCGAATTGCACAGATTGGGTATGCCGAAGGCGCCAGCGGCAGTGCGAGATTGAACAAGTGGAAGCCAGCACACGGATCAATCTCGGCGTCGGATCCCGTTGGCCCTCAACGCACGCCGCATCCATTCATGAGGAGCAAGATGTCAACCAGTAGTTCAGGACAGCCGCTGTCCGGTGATGACGCGCATCTGCGCGTGCTGGGTTACGAAGAGAATTTCGACCGCAAGATCGGCATGTGGTCGAACTTCGCCCTCGGATTCCTCTACCTGTCACCGTTGGTGGCAGTGTTGTCAATGTTCACTCAGGCCCTCACCACTGCGGGTCCGCCGTCGATCCTGTGGCTTCTCGTGGCCGCCGGTGGCCAGCTGCTCGTCGCCATGGTGTTCGGCGAGATCGTCTCCCAGTTCCCCATCGCGGGCGGGCTGTACCAGTGGGCCAGGCGCCTGTGGAACGGGAAATACGCCTGGATCCTCTCGTGGATCTACATTTCCGGCGTCGTGGTCGGATGCACCACGACGGCGATGTTCAGTGCGGACTTCGTCCTCGCACTGTTCCACGGAGATTCGGACATCTCGTCTACTCCGGGGCAGAAGCTGGTCATCGCGACGATCATGGTGCTCATCGCCCTCGTACTGAACTCGACCGGAAGCAAGACGTTGGCGACGATTGCGAAGGTGGGTCTGGCGGCGGAACTCGCGGGGATCATCCTGGTCGGGCTGTTCCTGCTGATCTTCCATCGCGAGAACGACTTCTCGGTCCTCTTCGACACCATGGGCGCGGGCGACGGTGAATACTTCAACGCATTCGTCACCGCGGCGATCATCGGTTTGGTCCTCTACTACGGCTTCGAAGCCTGTGGTGAGGTCGCTGAGGAAACCCCCAACCCAAGCCGCATGATTCCCCGTTCGATGATGCTGACGGTGATTCTCGGTGGTGCCGCGGCCTTCTTCTCCTTCGTCGGCTACATCCTGGCGGCACCGAATCTGCAGGGAATCGTCGACGGCGAGGTAGCCAACCCGATCACCGCAATCTTGAACGACACCCTCGGAACGTTCGGCACCAAGGTCTTCCTCGTCGTGGCACTGACGTCCTTCCTCGCGTGCGTTATGGGCCAGCAGGCGGCCGGCAGCCGGTTGATCTTCTCCTTCGCTCGCGACGACATGTTCCCGGGAAGCCGCGTATTCAAGAAGATCTCCGCGCGCAAGGTGCCCGTCAACGCCACCATCGCCGTCGCCGGACTCCCGATCGTCCTGTTCTTCCTGCTGTACTTCATCCCCGATGCGTTGTTCCGCGTGGCTGCGTTCCAGATGCTCGCCGGCTACTTCGCCTTCCAGATGGTGGTGTTCGCCGCGCTGCGTGCGAGAACCAAGGGATGGAAGCCCGGCGGAAGTTGGACTCTCGGCAAGTGGGGATGGCCTGTGAGCGTCGGCGCGCTCATCTACGGTGTGGTCTCCATGATTCTTCTCGCTCGACCGAACGGCGACACCAGCCTCCCGTTCTACGATCGCTGGATCGCACTGATCGGCTTCGTGATCGTCGCAGTCATCGGACTCGTGTACATGACGATCGCAAAACCGTACGAGCGATCGTCGGCCCCTGAGGGCGATGCCATCGAGATCGCCAATCGTCTTCGCGGTCATCATCACAGCAGGAGCGGCGAACCCGATCGCGATCAGGAACTGGTCAGGGACTGATAGACAACAGCGTGCCTCCGGCAGGGACATTCGGTCCGGGCCGGAGGCACCCTCGACTCATCGCCGACGTCGGATGCCGTTCTAGCGGGGTGGGGTCCGGCGCGACACGACGGAGGACCCCTCCAACAAGTCGAGACCCTTGACCGCCAGCAACAAGCTCTGGCGGGTTGCTGCGTCATCGAGTGATTTGCCGAGGATCTCCGAGATTCGCGTGAGTCGGTTGTAGAGGGTGCGGCGCTGGATGAACAGGCTCTCTGCCGCCTCGGTCTTGCGACCGTCCACCTCGAGGAATGCGCGCAGCGTAGGTAGGAGGGGAGCGGAGGAGCGAGCGTCCTTCGTGAGCAGCGGGCCGATCTCGTCCTCGACGTAACTCGCCAATTCCGGCCCCTGGGCAAGTGCGACCAACAGCCGTTCCACTCCAAGGTCGTCGAAGTCGAGAATGGGAGTATTCGTCAACGATCGGGCGACCGCGGCGGCACTCTTGGCCTGCGTGACTGCTACGGGAAGCATCTGTGCTGTCACCGCACGGCTCACTCCGCCCCCCTGCGCTGCGTCACCCAGGTAGCCGAGCAGGTTCTCGCGGTCGGTCTTGGCGGACGTCACGGCCACGGTGTACTCGCCCAGGTCCGCGCTGATCACCGCGACGTCGTCGTGGCGGCGGATCCGGGTGCCGGTCGACGCATCATCTCGGTGATCCTTGTTCGCAATGGCGACGATGATGCGGCCGGAGCCGAGTTGATAGCCGAGGCGGCTCGCCTGCTCGACGAACTCGGCGCCCGTCAGGTCGCCCAGCAGCAGTCGCGTGATGAGCGACGTACTACGTTGGTCGTCACGTGCCTCACGGCTGCGATCGGTCAATAAAGAGATCGCGACCGCGGCCGCTCCCCGTTCCACCGCGAACACCACGCCGTCGCGATCGGCGGACGGACCGAGCAGTACGTGGATCCATCCCCAAGGCTGGCCGCGCATCAGCACCGGCCGGCGTACGCATTCGGCATCATCGCTGTGGAGCCCGCGCGCGTGGCGCTCCCACTCTTCGATCTCCACCCCGTTCAAGTCCCCGACGTAGGCCGTCACCCGGTTCACGATGTTTTCCAGCACGACCGCGCCACCCGTGAGACGGGACAGTGTTTGAACGATCGCGAGGGAGTCCGCCCCCATCAGCAGGAGCTCGGAGAAGGTCGACTCCACTTCTCGCTCACGCGTAAGAGCGCCCAGCCGAATGTTGGTGAGGATCTCGTGGACCTGCGCCGAGACACCTGCGAACGGTACCTCCTGGGACAGTCCCACAATCGGAAGCCCGCACGTGGCGCCTTCCTGGATGACGGCGTCCGGGACGCGGTCGAACATCCGCCCCGACTCTTCGATCACGAGGGCAGCGGCCCCCGCTCGCGCGACGGCGCGAACGAAGACCTGCTGGAGGGCAGCGGTGTTCCCCATCCCGAGTCCGGCGGTGAGTAGGAGTTCGCCGCCGCGAAGGAAGCGCGCGATGTCTGAGATCTCCGACGAGTGCACCCAGCGGACCTCACGGTCGAGGTTGTCGCCACCCGTCAGTACTCGAGCACCGGCCTTCTTCAGGAGGTCGAGTTCGAGTGCGTCGGCGACCGTGAAATCCATATCTCACCATATACAAAGTGTGTAAACCAGAATACGAACTTGCCCCGGCTTGCGTCCGTATGGAGCGTCGACGCTGCCGCGAGAGCCGGACGCGTTACTCGTTTTCGGACGGCTTCGTCGCGCGGGCGGCATAGCGCAACCCCTGCTTGGTCAGACGGCGGATGTTCGGGTTTGCGAGGTCGGCGGGGGTGTGGCCGATCGAGTGATAGAAGACCCGTCCTGTGCCCCAGTCGCGCACCCAGGACACAGGGCTGCGCAGTCCCTCGAGCCACGGCAGGTGCTCGCCCGTGAACACCGTTTCGGCGAGAACATGGTTGTTGGGGTCGGCGTGCATGTAGTACTGCTCGGACGCGACGTCGAAGTCCTCGACATCCGCGGTGACTTCGTGGTCCCGGTCGGTGATCGTCACCCGGTACGGCTGCGGGTACGCCTCGCCCCCAGGGTGTTCGATGAAGTCGCCGCCGAGAAGGAAGTGATACTTCAGGCTTGCGCGGAACGCGGCCGACGCACCGTGCCAGGCGGCCACGCCCGTCCCGGCCGCGACGGCGTCGAGGAGGTTCTTCTCCTGGGAGTCGCTGAGGTCCTCGGTGGTCAGCGCGTTGTTCCATCCGAGCACGATGAGGTCGTACCCCGACAGGTCGCGGTCCAGAGTGAAGATGTCCTGCGACTCCTCGACGTCGAAGTCGAGTTCGTCGAACAGGTCGCGGGACCAGGCCGCGATGTCGTAGGGGTAGTGGCCGGGCCAGCCGCCGTACAGGTACAGGACATTGGTCATTGTGTGAGCTCCTTAGTGATACGATTCACTTTAGGTGGTGAATCGTATCACCTAGTTGATTCGAGTCAACCCCGCCTGCGCTCGGCCGGCGAAGAATCCCGATGGACGCAGAAGGGCTTTCTGGCAAAGATCCATTGTGCTGCAGCGTGAATGATGCTCCGGTCGGGAATCAGAGCCATTCTGTTTCGAGGTCGAGTCGGCGTTGTTCGACGACTGCCAGTGCAGCGAGGAACAAATACACGACCAGAACGATGACGATGGGGACGCCAACGAGAACAGCGACAATTCCCAATGCTTCCATGAGCTACTCCACGAGTGGATCGGACGGTAATCGAGGGAGGAACGGCGACGGTCGTGCTGAATGCCGGCGCCGATCCTCTACTGGGCCGCTGCAGCGATCTCCGGGGCCACCCGGAGGGCGTTGGCGGCGATGGTCAGCGCCGGATTGAGTGCAGCGGACGAGGGGAAGAACGACCCGTCGACGACCCACAGATTGCCGATGTCGTGGCTGCGGCAGGTGGGATCGAGGACGCTCGTCGCCGGGTCGGTCCCGGCGACCGCGGTCCCGCACGTGTGCGAGTTCGTCGCGATCCCCATGCGTTCGGTGAGGATGATCGGATACCCGGACTTTCGCACCGCCGTCGACACCCGGCCTACCAGTTCTCGATGCGGGGCAACATTGTTGGGAGTCCAGTCGATGACGATCCTGTCGCCGTCGACACGGACCCGGTTGGTCGGGGTCGGCAGGTCTTCGGTAGTGAGGTAGATGTCGAGGCTGCGGTCGGTGACCATGCCCAGTGCCCACATCGGCGCCCACGGACGAGCGCTCTTGACGTGCGCGGCCTGAAGCTTGCCGAGCATCTGTAGATTGCCGAGCGGGTACTCGTTCGCCGGACCGGCGACGTACCAGTCGTTGATGCCCAGGGTCTTCTGCCAAGCGGTCGTGTTCTTCCGGAACGGGTTGAGGCCCATGAAAAACGTGCTGTTGTGCACCATGTAGTTCCGCCCCAGCAGACCGGACGAGTTGCCCAGCCCGTTCGGGTTCTGTTCGTTCGCCGAGCGCAGCAGTAGCGCGGCCGAGTTCACGGCACCCGCCGAGACGACGAACTGGTTCGCCACGATCCGAAGAGTACGTCCACGGAATGCTGCTTCGGCGGCGACGATTCGCGAGCCGCTCGGATCGGTGAGTAGCCGTGTCACTTTCGCCTCGGTGAGCAGGCGTACCTTCTCCGAGTGGAGGGCCGGGCGCAGCGCCCGGTTCTCCGCCTCGCTCTTGTGGTCGGTCTGCGACGGCGTGCCGTCCGCCGCGGTCGCCTGTCGCCGCTGTTCCTGCGTCGTCAGGTTCATTGCGTTCGGTGTGTGGAACGGATGCAAACCCTGTGCGCGCAGCGACGTGGCGAACCGTTCGATCACCGGTTCGTGCGGCAAGGGCGGCAGCGGGTACGGCGACGACCGGGGCGGTTCGGTCGGATCCTCGCCGTCGTTCCCGTGCACCTGGTACAGCCGCTCCGCCTCCGCATAGAACGGTTCGAGGTCGTTGTATCGGAACGGCCATTTCGGGGAGATCCCATCGTAGTGCTGGGTTTCCTCGAAGTCCGATGCGCGGAACCGCGGCAGGCTGCCACCGTAGAACTTGGTGTTGCCGCCCACCCAGTAGTAGACCCCCGGTTGGAACGACTCTCCGGTCTTCCCGTCGAACCAGGGTTCGGCTGTCTTATAGCGGCCGGCGAGGAACATTTCGGAAGCCTGCGAGTTCTCCGCCTCGCGAGGAAGGAACCGCCCGCGCTCGACGACCAGGACGTCGAGGTCACGGTCACGCAGTTCCCATGCGAGCGTGGACCCGCCCATGCCGGATCCGACGATCACCACGTCGGCGGTGACGGTTTCGGTATCGCCTACCTCGAGCACCGCACCGGTGCGGAGTGGGTCGTACGCGTCGATCTGATCGTGCCTGGTGGTTCTCACAAGTGCTGTTCCTTGTCTCGGATGGCCTGAGTGCTCGTCCCTGCGGAAATCTGAGGTGCGCGCCAGCGGCTCCTCGTCGAGGCGTGTCGAGGCGAGGATCGGTCTCCGAAATGCGAGGGGCGGGAGGCATTCAACGATTGGTTAATCGTATCACTAGCAGGGAAAGCGTCAACGGCACGCAAGCCGCGCCACGCTCCGCTGAACGCAGTTGTCGTAATATGTTCTGGGACAGAAGTGCTCGAGTCGAGATGTTCCCGGCGGACAATCGATGTCTGCCGACCAGTTGGCCCTGTCGAATCGCTACAGCGTCGACGAGACCGACCACATATTGAGCTCAGCACTGTCGACGGCGTACTCGTCGATGGCGGTCAGCTCGTCAGCGGTGAAGGTGGTGTGCGCTGCGGCCGCGATGTTCTCGTCGATCTGCTCGACGGTCGAAACACCGACGAGCGCAGAGGTGACACCACCCGGGCGCAGTGCCCACGACAGGGCCATCTGTGCAAGCGTCTGGTCTCGCTCACGGGCAATCCCGGAGAGCGCCCGAATTCTTCGCAGCATGTCGTCGCTGAGCATCTCGGACCGCAGGGTGGGACGGTTGACGGCGCGGTCCGGTCGAGTGTTGTCGACGTAGCGGTCCGACAGCAGACCCTGTGCCAGCACGCTGAATCCGATTGAGCCGAGCCCGTTGTTGCGCAAGACTGTCAGGAGGCCGCGTTCGACCCAGCGGTTGAGCAGCGAGTACGCGGGTTGGTGCACTATCAGTGGCGTGCCGAGTTCTCGGGCGACGTCGATCGCCTTCTCCGTCCGGGCGGCCGAGTAGGACGAAATTCCGACATAGAGGGCTTTGCCTTGCCTGACCGCCGTGTCGAGCGCGCCGACGGTCTCCTCGACAGGGGTGTCAGGGTCGGCACGGTGGGAGTAGAAGATGTCGACGTAGTCGACGCTCATCCGGTCCAGCGACGCGTCGAGGCTGGCAAGCATGTACTTGCGAGACCCGCCATTGCCGTGGGGCCCGGGCCACATATCCCAGCCGGCCTTGGTGGAGACGATGAGCTCGTCGCGGTAGTGCTTGAAGTCTGTCCGCATCATCCGTCCGAGAGTCTCTTCGGCAGATCCGTACGGGGGGCCGTAATTGTTGGCCAGATCGAAGTGAGTGATCCCGCGGTCGAATGCGTGCCGGAGCACCTCGCGCTGGCTGTCGAATGTCCGGTTGTCGCCGAAGTTGTACCACAGCCCCAGGGAGATTGCCGGAAGCAAGAGCCCGGTATTTCCCACACGCCGGTAGTCGAGGTATTGGTATCGGTCTACGGCCGCGGCATACGGCCGGTGAGTCTCGGGGACATGTGCGGCGTAATACGGTCGGTCCACTTTTGGCTCCAGCGGTGATCGGAAGCGCCCGGCCGCGTGTAATTGCTTGCTCCGCGGCCGGGCATCCGGTGATTCACCCGAGAAAGGTCGGCTCTCAGGACTTGACGATGAATCCAGCGTCGATCGGCAGGGCGGTAGCGGTGATGTACCGGCCGGCGTCCGAAACGAGGTACAGGATCGCCTCGCTGACATCCTTGGGCTCGATCCACGGCACGGGCAGAATGTGCGTGCCGGTGAATGCGCCCTCCACATCTGCACGGGTGGGCTTCTCGAGGTCCGGCCGGAAGAGACCGTAAACGAAGTCGTTGTTGATCATGTTCGTGTCGACGCAGGTCGGGTTCACCGAGTTCACCCGGATGTTGTACTCACCGAGTTCGCGTGCCAGCGAGGTCATCAACCCGGTCACGCCGTGCTTGGAAGCGGAGTACGACGAGATGTTGGCGGCGCCCTTCAGGGCCTCGGTCGACCCGGTGAAGACGACCGAGCCGCCTTCGCCCTGCTCGATCATCTTGGGCACCGCAGCCTTGATGGCGTGCCAAACGCCCGTGAGATTGATGTCGATCATCTCTCGCCATTCGTCCTCGCCGAGTTCCCAGGTCAGACCGCCTGAACAGATTCCGGCGTTGGGAAGGACGATGTCGACACGGCCGAACCGCTCGATGCCGGCGTCGAAGGCGGCCTTGACCTGGTCGAAGTCTCGCACGTCTGCCTGGGTGACGACGATTTCCTGTCCGGTCTCCTTGATCAGGCGGACAGTTTCCTGCAGATCCTCATCCGTTGCGCCCGGGTAGGCGGTGGAGCCGAGTTTGCGGCACAGATCCAGGCCGATGATGTTGGCATTTTCGCGTGCCAGTGTGAGGGCGTGCGATCGTCCCTGGCCCCGAGCGACACCGGTGATGAAGACGACTTTTCCATCAAGCTGACCCATGGTCTTCTCTCATTCGTTTTGTTGCGAGTTGTGGTGGCGGGCGTGAGATGCCCGTGGGTAATCGAAGTCCGCTTCGACGACCTTCTGTCCCCGGTTACCTCGAAAGGCATACTGGCGGAACGCTATTCGATAGTGAATCGTATCGCCGAAAGGTGATTCGTCAACGGGGTGTCCGTCGGATCGGGAACAAGATTGACAGGTTCACCAGTGGTGATACGCTTCACTAACGCCAGGTGAAGCGTATCACTAGGACGTGGCGGCGAGCTAGCGCAATCTACAAATGTAGCGAAAAATCTTCGGAAGGCGATCCATCGGCGTGCTGCTGGGGTTGCCATCCGCCGACCACCCGCTGGGCAGAGCAACCGCCCCTATTAGGAGTGACGATGTCGAAACTACTTCTGGTCGACTCTTCGGCCGACCTGGACACGTCGGTGTCCAGGCAGCTGACTCAGCTGTTCGCCGAAACCTGGGCGACGGCGGATGCGGCGAACTCTGTCGTCCGGCGAGACCTGCATCGGCAGCCGCCGCCGCACCTGCCGCACCCGGCACTCCACTGGGCGCCTCGTCTTCGTCCGGCGCAGCCGAAGGTCGACGCTCGCATCGAGGCGCTGCAGCACGAGCTGATCGACGAACTCGTCAGTGCTGATGTGGTGGTGATCGGAGCGCCGATGTACAACTGGTCCCTGCCGTCCACGTTGAAAGCGTGGATGGACTACGTGTACGTTCTGGGCACGACCACTCCCTTCGGTGACGAGTCTCAGCCGTTGGCGGGCAAACCTGCCGTCATCGTTTCCAGTCGCGGCGACCAGTACGGACCCGGCACCGCCAATCCGGATGCCGATCACACGGTCCCTCCCCTGGTGCTCCTCCTCGAGGAAGCCTTCAAGATGGAGGTCGAGGTGATCACTGCCGAACTGACCCTTGCCGAGACCATCCCGGAGCTGAACGGCTTCGTCGCAGACGCGCAGCGCAGTCTCGCTTCGGCACGCGAATCGGTCGTCGCAGCAGCGACGAGGCTGGCGAAGAGCTGATCGATCTACCGGTGTGGTGGACGAGTGGACGCTCAATCGCCGGTTCCCGACCCTCGCGGCGACCCCGGTGGGTCGGCGGCCACTAATTGGACAGCCGTCCATATGTAACAATCGGCAATACGATGAACTCAGGCCGGGAGGTACGTTCGGCGACCGAACGCGCTCGGCTACCAAGAAACATCGTTGTCGACCATCGGCATGGAAGCGAGATAGGGGACTGCAGCTGTGGTCACGATGAAGGATGTTGCAGCCGCGGCAGGAGTTTCGCTGGCCGCAGTGTCGTACGCGTACAGCAACTCTCCGAAAGTGTCCCCGCAACGGCGAGCGCACATCTATGAGATTGCCAGCCAGATCGGTTACACGGGCCCGCACATCATGGGCAGTAGTCTGCGGTCCGGACGCGTGGGAGCCGTCGGCGTCATGGTCACCGACTCACTCGTCCACGCACTCGACGACCCGTCGTCCACGCTGTTGATGAAAGGCATCGTCGAGATCGGCGAACTCGCAGACGTGGCCTTGACGCTGCTGCCGCTCGCCGGCGGCGACCAATTGATCACCGAGCACAAGTCGCCGGCAGTGCGCGGGTTGGTCGACGGGGTCGTCATTCACAACGTCCCGATAACACATCCGATGATCGACGTCCTGATCGAGCGGGGCATTCCAGCCGTGGCCATCGACTCTCCGAAGTCGAGCAAGTTGCCATACGTGGGTATCAACGACCGCAAGGCCGGTTGCGCCCAGATGTCCCACCTCCTCGAGCTCGGCCACCGCAGGATCGCGGTGATCGCGGACCGGCTTCACTACGGGGGAGGTCCGGGACCGATCCTCCCGGAGCGCGTCAAGGGTGCCACGGAGCGAGTGGTCCAAGAACGACTGCTGGGGTACTTCGACGCGTGCCGTGAGTACGGGGTCGCAGCCGATGACCTGACCATCGAAGGGGCCGGGGGCATCGACCGGAGCAGTGGAATGCTGGCCGCCGAGCGGATCCTTGCTCGCGCTCAGGTCACCGGGATCGTCGCATCTGACGTTCATGCGGCAGCTGCGCTCGAGGTACTCCGCCGGCAACAGATCAAGGTGCCGGAAGAAATCTCCGTCATCGGATTCGACGATGCGCCGATCGCCGAAATGTGGCGTATGACCACCATCCGCCAGCCTCTGGTGGAGAAGGGGCGCAGGGCCGCTTCCATGCTTCTGGAACAGATCGACGGAACCGGAACCCGCCGACGAGTCACCCTCGACACCGAGCTCGTCGAGCGCGAGACCACGGCGAAGCCCCCGATCGGCTGAGTTGGGAGTCCTCGACTGCTCCGAGTTGCACACAATGTGCATAAGTCCGTGGAGCTTCGCCCGGATTGTGTCTAGCCTTGGTGCCCGGAATGGTTGAGGCTTAGGTCACAAGGTGAAACGATTATCTTCTGCCCTGATCGGATCACCCTCACGCAAGAAATCCATTCGCCATGATCCTTCCAGGCGACAACTAGCTGGAGCACATCAATGACTAGTCCTGACATTTCGCCGTCAGAGGCGAAGACCATCGACGCTGACGAGGCGTATCTGAAGTCTCTCGGATACGACCAAACCTTCGAGCGGAAGATCAGCCTGTGGGGTAACTTCGCTCTCGGATTCGTGTACCTCTCGCCGATGGTCGGTGTGGTCGCGATGTTCGGCGTGGGCCTCGCCATCGCCGGTCCGCCGGCGATCTTCTGGATCATCCTCGTCGGGATGGGGCAGTTCCTCGTCGCCTTGGTCTTCGGTGAGATCGTCTCGCAGTTCCCTCTCGCCGGGGGTATCTACCAATGGGCTCGGCGCCTGTGGGGCGGGAGGTACGCGTGGCAGATGTCGTGGCAGTACATCTGGTGCATCATGATCGCCATCGCAACCACCGCCCTGTTCGGGTCGGACTTCGTGGTCAGCCTCTTCAAGGGCACCGCAGACGAGCCCAGTGTCACGGCCACACCCACCGAAAAGCTGTGGATCACGCTCGCCATGCTCGGTATCTGCCTCCTGTTCAACCTGACCGGTACACGCACCCTGGCGCTGATCGCGAAGATCGGACTGGCAGGCGAGCTGATCGGCATCATCGTGGTCGGGCTCTACCTGCTGGTGTTCGAACGTAAGCAGGAATTCTCCGTCTTCTTCGACAGCTTGGGCGCCGGCGGCACCGACAGTTACATCAAAGCGTTCCTGGCCGCATCTCTCGTTGGGCTCCTCCTCTTCTATGGCTTCGAAGCGTGTGGTGAAGTCGCAGAAGAAACCCCCAACCCCGCGCGTAGCATCCCCCGCGCAATGCAGATGACCGTTGGGATCGGTGGGGCCGCGGCACTGCTTGCCTACGGCGGCTTCGTTCTGGCGGCGCCCAACCTCCCGGCGATCATCTCCGGGGACGACAGCAACCCGATCCCAACGATCATGCAGGACTCGATCGGCACAGTGGGAACCAAAATCTTCCTCGTGGTCGCGCTGACTTCCTTCCTCGCCGGGGTGATGAGCCAGCAGGCAGCCGCCAGTCGCCTCGTCTTCTCGTTTGCTCGCGACGACATGTTCCCCGGTAGCCGCATCTTCAAGAAGGTCTCAGTCGCCCGGCACCACCTGCCGGTGAACGCACTTCTGGCGATCAACGTCGTCCCGGTCCTGCTGACACTGTTCAACTACTTCTCGCCCGACGGACTGCTCCGCATCGCGGCATTCCAGGTACTGGCGGGGTACGTCGCCTTCCAGATGGTGGTCCTGGCCGCGCTGCGTGCACGGATCCGAGGGTGGCGCCCGGCAGGCATCTGGAACCTCGGCCGCTTTGGGATGGTCATCAACATTGCCGCACTCGCCTACGGGATCCTGGCCTGCATCATGCTCGCCAAGCCCTCCGGTGACGCCGCTCTTCCGTTCTTCGACCGATGGACCGCGCTGATCGGCTTCATCATCGTTTCCGCGTTGGGCTTGACTTACATGCTCATCACGAAACCCGAACTGAAGTCGACTGCTCCGGAAGGTGACGCGAAAGAGGTGGCGGACCGAATTCGGCTAGCTCGTCAGCACATCACGGAGAATGCAACAGCCAGCTAGACCGGCGGCAATCCGTAGGGCCTTCACAGAGCCGGGTCATCAGCAGCACCCTGGGGCCCGGCTCCCTTCCATCCAAAACAATCAATAGGTCTCAACACCTGACCTCCGAACTTCCGAAGGCGCGCGATGAGCACTGTCGCCACGCCCTGAGGGCACCCAGATGATGCACCACGAGCCAGTACCTCTGGCCTCTTTCGATCCCGGTAGCGACCTCGATGGCGTGGACGTCTCCATGAGAGAGCGATCCGCCACACAAGCCGGTGCCGGATCCGACACGGCACGCACCGACGCACTACTGCAGTTGATTCGCGTGCTCAGGGACCACGAACTTCCCGACCACGAGGCCCGCGACCTCGCGCTGACATCCGCTGTGCGACTCCTCGCCGAATCTCCGACTCCACAGAGAAATTCCCAAAGGAAGTCGCGGCGGGAACTGTCCGCAGTCGCAATCGAGTCCCTGCGCGCCGAACTGAAGCCCTTGCAACTCAGCCAGCAGGTGCGCATCGACTACCTACTGGATGCAAAATCGGTGAGCACAGTCGACCGGCGAGCTGCGGGAACGGCGGGCCGCTTCGTCACTCAGGCGATCTACCTGCTCTGTACTCAACCGCGGGTCAAGCGGTTCCACATCACGTGGTATGTCGGTACAACCCAGCTGATCGTCACGGTTCGGGACGATGGTCCCGGCGAGCTCGACGAGCATTGGCTACGAAACGAAATCGATCTCGGCGGTCTACCCCGGCCTGACCGAACCGATGTTCGCTGCACACCCCGGTGGGGCACAGAAGTCGTGATGACGCACATCATCGGACAACAGACGCTCAGCCGCGCACATCTTCCGCGCGAGCACCCACTGGCCATTCTGAACGAACGGGAATGCGATGTTCTCAACATTGTCGCCCGAGGGGAGCGGAACAGATCCATCGCCGAGAAGCTGGGCATCAGCGAGAACACTGTTCGATTCCACGTCGCCAACATCCTCAAGAAACTGAACGTCACCAGTCGGCAGGAAGCGGCAGCGAAGCTGATCGACGTGCGATGAGCACATTCCCATACTCAAACGCTGATTGTCGATATTCGACTACCGGAGGTCTCTGATGATGGTTCAAAATTCTGACAAGCTCAGCGCGGGGGCTGTTGGCAGCCCCGCGCCTGTGGCCGTCAGCCCATCAGGTAGGAGTATTCGCAAGGTAGCTCTCGGTGCAGGCGGAGGTACCGTTCTCGAGTTCTACGACTTCAGCATCTACGGCTATCTCGCTGTCGTGATGTCGCCGCTGTTCTTTCCGTTTGACGACCCAGTATTTTCACTCCTGGCCGCCTTGGCTGTATTCGGTACGGCCTATTTCATGCGGCCTCTCGGTTCAGTGGTGTTCGGTCATGTTGGTGACCGTTATGGTCGCAAGACCGCGCTGGTTGCGACTTTGTTGTGCATGGGGTTGGCGAGTACAGCCATGGGGCTCTTGCCTACCTACGGCCAGGCTGGGTTCCTCGCACCAGTCCTGTTGGTTCTGGTTCGCATGATCCAGGGCTTCTCAGCCGGTGGGGAAAACGGCGGCGCCGCAACATTCGTATCGGAAGTTGCGCCACCGTCTCGACGCGCCCGCTACGGGTCGGTCATCGGACTCGGAGGCAATATCGGGTTCGCCTCGGCCGCTGCCATGGCCGCGATGATGACAGTGCTGACAACCGACGAGCAGATGCAGTCCTGGGGTTGGCGGATCCCCTTCCTCCTTTCATTTCCCCTGACCCTGCTGTGCCTGTGGATCCGGCGCACACTTCAGGACAGTCTCGCCTCGGTGACCGATGGAGCCGTCGACGAGTCGCCGCTGCGGGCAGTGCTCCGGGACGAGCGGCGCTCGTTGCTCCGGCTGGCGGGTTTGTCGATCGCAGTGAACGGCACGTCGTACTTCGGATTCACTTACCTCAGTATCCATCTCACGAAAACTGATGGGTATGATGCCGTTCCCGTGTACTGGATCGCTGTCGGCGTCATTGCACTCACCGGCCTGCTCATGCCGCTGACCGGAATACTCGCCGACCGCATCGGAACACGCACCGTTGGATGCATCGGACTCGTCGGCTATCTGATTCTCACGTACCCGGCAATGATGCTGCTCGACGACGGTCTCGGGTGGGCGGCGCTCGGATTCTTCCTCATCATGGTCAACACCTCGTTTCTTCAGGTGGCAGTCTTCACCATGGCCCCCCGCCTGTTCGCCGCCCGTCACCGCTACACCGGAGTCGCGGTCGGCTACAACATCGGCGTCATGATCGCAGGAGGGACCGCTCCATTCGTCTCCGTCGCGTTGGCTGAAGGGACCGGGCACGCCCTGGCACCAGCATCTTTCGTTCTGGGCGTGGCGCTGCTGGGATTGTTCACGATGGTTCTCACGCCTCGGAAGGCACTGGTCGCGGACGATGCGCATGCGGCTGCGCCTACTCCGGTGGCTCGAGACCGCGCGTCGTGTGGGGAGTTTCTTGAAAAGTAGGTGCGGCGGCGAGGTTTGGGGCAACGATCGGAGAACGACACGATGGCCATATGTGACGACGAACCAAAGCCTGTTGAATGGGTCGAGGTGACGGTCGAGGATCTTCTCGATCGATTGCGTGAACACCGCAACGCAGATGGCCTAACCATCGTAGGAATTGATGGCCGCAGTGGCTCAGGTAAGTCCACCATCGCGGCACGACTGGCCGCCGCGGACAGCAGCATCGCGATCGTGCACACCGACGATATCGCCTGGCACCACTCATTCTTCAGCTGGCACAAGATCCTCGCGGAGGAGATTCTGCGTCCACTCCGGACCGGCGGACCCCCAGTGTCGTTCCGCCCCCCAGCCTGGTCGGAGCGAGGGCGGCCCGGCGCCATCGATATTCCGAGTACGGCTGCGATCGTCCTGGTCGAAGGGGTGGGCGCGACGCACCGTGAAGTCGCGCATTGGCTCGACGCCGCGATCTGGGTCCACACGGATCCGGCATTAGCCCAACGACGATGTGTCGATCGCCGGATCGACCCAGTGGACTTCATCGAGGACTGGATGGCTCAGGAGAATCCGTTCCTCGCTGACGACCGCCCGTGGTCGCGGGCATCGGTCATCATCTCCGGAGAGCGCGTGCCGGCCGGGACGTCAAATCCCCATGTGAGTGGGAAAGCGTGCCCCGGCACACTTTCCCACTCACATGGTCAGTGTCCGGTCGGCCAGTTGTCGGACAGCGTGTAACCGGTGGGGAAGGGGTCGGCGGGGTCGAGGCCGACCTGGCTGAGTTCGGTGATGTACGCCTGCCCGGTGACGCGGGGTACGACTGCCTCATAGTCGCCGACGCTGGTGAGCCGGTCGATGCGGCTGGTGAATCGGCTGCCGATCACGGATTCGTGGACGAAGGTCTCACCCACCTCGATCAGCCCTTTCGCCTTCAGGACCGCAAGACGTGCGGACGTGCCGGTGCCGCAGGGCGAGCGATCCAGGCGTCCCGGCGAGACCACGACCGCGTTGCGGGCGGTCAGGACGCCCTCGTGGCGGGACAGCGGACCGACGAATTCGGTCTGGGTGATGCCGGCGAACTCGGGGTTGGTGGGGTGCTGAGCCGGAATTTGCTCCGCTGCTGCGGTTTTCAGCTTCTGCCCGAGTTCGCACAGGTCGCGGGCCTCGTCGGGAACCAACTTCAGGCCGAGGGCCTCGGCGTCGGCGAGTACGTACGCCATGCCGCCCCAGGCGACGTCGACGGTGAGGGTGCCGTATCCGTCGAGTTCGAGCGGTACCTCGACCGCATAGGCGAAGGCGGGCTGGTTTTCGAACTCGACGCCGGTGACCTTGCCGTTCTCGCAGGTGCACCGGATGCGGATGAGCCCGGCGGGTGCCTCGAGGACGATGTCGGTGACGGGTTCGACCATGGGGATCATCCCGGTCTCGAGCAGTGCCGTCGCCACACACATCGTGTTGCTGCCCGACATGGCCGGATACTCGGTCGACTCGGCGATGACGTAGCCGAGCTGGGCCTGCGGATCGGTGGCCGGGACGATGTAGTTGACGCAGTGGGTCACCGCGCCGCGGGGTTCGTGCAACAGCAGTTGCCGCAGGTCGTCCTGGTTGTCCCGGAAGTGCTTCATCTTCTCGAACACGGTGGCGCCGGGAACGTCACCGATCCCGCCGGTCACGACGTTGTTGATTTCTCCACCCACGTGACACTTGACCACGTTGACGACTCGGCTCCACCGCACGACTTCCTCCGATCCGGTGCGCTTCGATGGCGTTCATCGAAGCAGTGTCAGTAATTGTTCTGTGCCGCGGCGAGCGGCCTTCCCTTCGAGCGTTGCACAGCCGGGTATGTCGCCGCGGCGTCGTCGGCGAACATCGCGGGCACACCGCCGGTGTGCAGGAACACGATGGGCCCGGTCAGGCGGGGGTCGGACAGTGCGGCGACGGCCTTCGCCGTGTACACCGGGTCGGTCACGATGCCCTCGTGGCGGGCCAGTACGGTCATCGCCGCCTGCGACCGGTCCGAGGCGAGTGCGTATCCCGGACCGAGGTATTCGTCGAACACGGTCGGGGTCACTGCGGGCGGGTCGAATCCGAGCTCCGCGGTGGCGGCCACCAGGTCCCGGACCCGTCCGCCGAGGTCGGCGTGGATCTGCGCGACGTCGACGCCGACGATGTTCGCCGGGACGCCGAGCAGTGCGGCACCGAGTTCGAGCCCGGCCTGGGTGCCGCCGGTCGAGGAGGCGTGCACGATGGTGGCTTCGGTGCGGTCGACGAGATCGAGTTGGTGGTGGATCTCGAGGAAGGCAGCGGCGTAGGCCAGTACTCCCGAGCCGGTGCTGCCGCCGGCGGGAACGAGGTACGGGCGCTTGGTGCGGTTGCCCTGATCCCGCAGCCGGGCACACAACTGCCGGGCGTGCTGACTCATCGAAGTCCAGTCTAGGCCGTCGACGAAATGGGTTTCGGCGCCGAACAAGTCGTCGAGGAGCAGGTTGCCGCTGGGCCGGTGCGGGGCACGGCCACCCAGGATCAGGTGGGCGTCGATGCCCGCCGCGGTCGCGGCCGCCGCCACGGTGCGGGCATGGTTGGACTGCTGCGCCCCAACGGTGACCAGACTGGTCGCGCGGGCGTTCATCGCATCGGCGATAATCAGCTCCAGCTTCCGGGACTTGTTGCCGCCGGCCGCGAAACCGGTCAGATCGTCCCGCTTGATCCAGACCTCACGGCCCAGGAGTTCGGAGAAGTTCGGCAGCCGATGCAGCGGTGTCGGGGTGGCGGTCAGCCTGATCCTGCACCGCCACCGCCGCGCGAGGATCTCTCGGGCGCGGGCGTCGGCGATGCAGGGCATCAGGTACGAGACGGGATCGGTGACGGAGACGTTCGCCACCGGCCTCTGCGCGCGTGTCATGGGAAGGGTCGCTCCTTTCGAAACGCGTGCGATTCGGGTCGGCGATGCCGGCCGCGGTGGGCGACATCGCCGACAGTTGGTGAGGGGCCGGTCTACTTGCTGTAGTTCAGGCCGGTCTCGGCGATCAGCTTGGTGAGCTCTTCCTTCTTCTCCGCGGGCAGTTCGCCGTAGGGTGCGCGCGGCACACCGAGGTCGACACCCACGGCCTGTGCGGCGGCCTTGGTGGCCACGGCGTAACCTTCCTTGCCCAGGAAGTCGAGGACGTTCCACAGGCGCTTGAAGATCTCGAGGGCCTCGGTGTACTTGCCGGCCTTGGCCAGTTCATAGATCGCCACGGTCTCCTTCGGCGCGAAGTTCGGTGCACCCCAGATGGATCCGGCGGCACCGGCGGAGAAGGCGGGCAGCACGATGGTGTCCCAGCCGACGAACGTGTCGATGGCGTCACCGAGGTTGAAGATGAGGTCGAAGGCCTGCTCGATCGAGCCGGAGGTGTCCTTGATGTACTTCACCGAGTCGGTCCGCTCGAGCAGCTCGCGGTAGAACGGGCGGTCGAGGTTCATTCCGGTGACACCGGGCAGGTTGTACGCGATGACCGGGATGTTCGCGGCCTCGCCGACGGTGGCGAAGTACTCGATCACCTCGTGGCGGGTGGGCGCCTCGTAGAACGGCTGGACCAGCAGGACTGCGTCTGCTCCGGCGTCGGCGGCGTGCTTGGACAGTTCGATCGCGTCCGCGGTGCGCGTCGAGCCGGTCTGCGGGGCAACGGGCACCCGGCCTGCGGCCTGGTCGATGACGACCTTGTTGACGAGCTTGCGCTCGTCGAGGGACAGTGCCGCGAACTCTCCGGTGCTGCCACCGGGAACGAGACCGTGCAGACCGTTGTCGATCAGAAAGTCGACGTGGTTGCGCAGTGCGCCTTCGTCGACGGAGCCGTCGGCGGCGAAGGGAGTGGATACGGCAGCGAGGATGCCACCCAGCGTCTTGGTCATGTTCGTGTCCTTGCGTCGTGGTTGGTCGGCTACTCGGGGGCCGTGGATTCTCCGAGTCGATGGCTTGGATCCCGCTCGTCTGCTCGATCGTCATAGATTGACGATTGTCGACAAGTGAACGATAGAAATTTAACTGTGGTGCGCGATGCTTGTCAAGGGTTCGGGTACGGGGTTTTCATTCGCCGATCCGGACCGGGTCGTACTTCGCCGGCCGGGCGGCGATGACGGCGTCGGTCTTGCGTCCGGCGGTTTCGTGGAGGGTGGCGGCGGCGACGATCGCGGTGACCCCGGTGACGATCAGGATCACCGAGGGGGACATCGGGCTTCCGGTGGCGGAGATCAGCCAGGTCGCCACGTACGGTGCGGTGCCACCGAAGAGCGCGACGGAGATGTTGAAGCCGATGGAGAAGCCGGCGTAGCGCACCCTCGAGGGGAAGATCTCCACCATCGCGGCGCCGGAGGCCGACATGAACATGGCGAGGCACACGCCCATGGCGGCGTGGGCGTCCATGATGGCGGCGGTGTTGCCGGTGGAGAACGCTACGAAGGCGGGAAAGACGATCAGTGTGCTCGACACCGCACCGAGGATGATGACCGGCTTGCGGCCGCGGTGGTCCGAGAAGCGGGCGAAGACGAAGATCGACACCGCGGCCGACACCAGGCAGGTGACCGTCGAAGCGGACGCCATACCGAACGAGAATCCGACCTCCGCCTGCAGGTAGGTCTCCATGTACACGAAGATGAAATAGAAAGCGGCGGCCTGGAAGGCGATGCAGCCGACGACTTGCATGATCTGGCGCCTGCTGGTGGCGAGGGCATCCTTGATGGGAGACTCGCTCACCTCGCCGGAAGCCTGCAAGCGCTCGAATTCCGCTGTGTCGCTGAGCCTGAGCCGGATGTAGAGGCCCACCAGTCCGAGCGGACCGGCGATCAGGAACGGTATCCGCCAGCCCCAGGCGAACATCGCGTCGTCGCTCAGGGCCGCGTTCAAGCTCAGGACGAGGATCGAGGCGGCGGCGTTGGCGAGATAGCTCGAGCAGTGCCAGAAGCTCACCGTGCGTGCCCGTCGTCCACGTGCGGCGGACTCGACCAGGAACGTGGCGGCACCGCCGGGTTCGCCGCCGGCGGCGAAGCCCTGCAGGATGCGCAGCGCCACCAGCAGGACGGGCGCGGCGATGCCGATGGAGGCGTAGCCGGGCAGCAGGCCGACCGCGAACGTGGACATCGACATCAGAATGATGACGGTGGCCAGGATCTTCTTGCGGCCCACCTTGTCGCCGAGGCGGCCGAAGACGAATCCGCCGATCGGATTCATCAGGAAGGCGACCCCGAATGCGGCGAAGGTCGCCAACAGACTGGTGGCCGGGTTTTCGGAGGGGAAGAAGATCTGCCCCAGGAGTACGGCGAGGAACCCGTACGCCGCGAAGTCGAACCAGGTGATGAAGTTTCCGATGGCCGCCGCGGTGATGGCTCGACGCA
Source organism: Rhodococcus sp. T7 (assembly GCF_009872365.1). NCBI lineage: Bacteria > Bacillati > Actinomycetota > Actinomycetes > Mycobacteriales > Nocardiaceae > Rhodococcus > Rhodococcus sp. T7. Next base: position 42,485 of record NZ_WXYH01000254.1, on the reverse strand, counting down.
TCTCCGAGCCGTGCAGATGGCCCTGGTGTTCTGTCATGGATGCTTCCGATCGATTCGTGGGCACCCGCACAAGTTATAGTGCGGTCTATTGTCGACAAGCGACGTTCTCGATTGTTGTCCGGGTCACACGCAATGTCAACGTCGAGTAAAGCCACTTCGCACGTGCTCGTTCCCCCTACTTCCGGGGTGAGGGGGAGGGTTGCCGGGCTCCCCGGACGTGCGAAAACCCGCCCTGCCGAATCAGGCACCGCGGGAGGATGACTGGTTCGGCAGGGCGGGCAGAAAGCGATCCTGGGTCAGGAGCAGCGGGCGGGGATGTACTGCCCGACTCCGTTGAGCGCGGGCGCGGTCCGGGTTGCGTTCGCCAGGCCGACCGTCACCGGTCCTCGGGACGGGTCGACGTCGCGCATGATCGACCACGGCACCCGGAACACGCGGCCGGGGGAGGCCGCCCAGGGCAGTGTCCGGGCGGCCACGACGCGACCGCCTTGGGAGACAGTGACCTTGGGGAACCGGACGAGCGTGTCCGTCCACAACAGCAGGCGCTGCCGCGGCGGAGCCGGGTCGCCCGGGCGCAGCAGGCCGGGAGATACCCACCGGAACGGTTTGTCGGCGAGAATGCGCAGGGCCTCCCCGGTGGGAGCGGGCGAATGCGAGTCGAGGTAGCCGGCCACCTGATCGGCGACGAAGGTGCCGTCGAGTGCGGCGATGTCGGCGGTGTCGACCGGGTGCAGGACGTTGCCGGCGGCGAAAACGCCGCGAGCACTGGTGCGCAGGGCGGTATCGACCAGCGGCCCCTTGGTGCCGGGATCCAGTTCGATGCCTGCGCTGCGGGCCAGTTCGTGGTCGGGGATCCAATCGCCGGTGAAGATGACGGTGTCGCAGTCGATCTTCGTCCGGACGCCGGTGTCGAGGTGTTCGATCTCGATCGCTTCGACGTTCTTGCGGCCGATGATGCCGACGACGCGGGTGCGGGTGGCTATCGCGAACCGGAACAGTGCCTTGCCGGGGATGTTGAAGGCGGCGTACGACTCCGGTGAGGGGTATTGCGTGGTCATCAGCACGGTGTCGCAGCCGGCGTGGCGCAGTGTCATTGCCGCGGACCAGCTCACGAGCTCGCCGCCGACGATCACGGCACGTTTGCCGACGCGACCGTGGTGCAGGTGCACGAGATTCTGCAACTGCCCGGTGGTGTAGACGCCGGCGGGTCGATCGCCCGGAATCAGGCGGGCCGGGCGGGCCCGCTCACGGGCGCCGGTCGCGAGGACGAGTGCCTTCGCCTCCACTCGCAGCAGTCCGGCCGGGCTGGTGACATCGAGTGCGCCGTCGGGGTGAACGGCGGTGACCGTCGCATTGGTCCGGATGTCTGCCCCGGCGTCCGTCGCCGACCGGACCAGGCGCTCGGCGTATGCCGGACCTCCGATGAAGGTGTGGAGGTCGCGGATGCCGTACCCGGGATGGTCGCAGTGCCTGGGGATTCCGCCGGCACGGCCCTCCCGGTCGAGGACGAGGGCCCGGCGACCGTGAGCCTTGCCGAGCCGGATGGCGGCGGACAGGCCCGCCGGGCCGCCACCGACGATCGCGATGTCGGTCGTGACCACGGTGCGTGCTGAGGTAGGGACGCTCATCGGTTTTCCTTCGGTGTCGTGGCGGCGGAGCGCCCGGCGCATCGGTAGCCCTCGGCCAGGGCACCCACCTCTGCCCCGCAGAAGAAGCCCTGGCAACGGCCGTTCATGGCGCGGGTGCGCCGGCGCAGACCCTCGAGCCCGGCCGGCGGAATGAGGGAGGCGTAGGCATCGCGGATCTCACCGGCCGTGACCCGCTCGCAGAAGCAGACGACCTTGCCGTATTCGGCGTCCGCGGCGATGCGCGCACCGTCCTGGTACGGGCGGGTGAACGCCTCGCCGATGTTCGGCATCGCCGGCGGGTCCGGCAGCTCGGCGCGGGGTTCGCCGAGAGCATCGGCCTTGGTGAGAAGTTCACCGACGAACTCGGCGACGGCCATTCCGGACGTCAGACCGGTCGACCGGATGCCGCCGACCAGGACGTACCGCTGATCGGTGTCGACCTCGATGAGGTAGTCGCCGTAGTCGGCGGCGGCCCGGAGCCCGGCATAGGTGGCGGTGACCTCTTCGTCGAGCAGTCGGGGCAGGAGCTTGGCGCCCTTGCCGAGCAGGAATTCGAACCCGTTCGCCGAGGTGCCCGTCGCCGACCGGTCGGTGAGGTCCTCTGCGGTCGGGCCGAGCATCACGTTGCCGTAGATGGTCGGCGAGACGAGCACACCCTTTCCCCGGGAGGTGGGAACGGGCAGCACGATCTTGTCGACCAGGGGGCGGGCCAGCTTGTCGTAGACGAGCAGTTCGCCGCGGCGCGGGGTGATGTGGAAGCGGTCGTAGCCGAAGGCCTGATCGAGGAAGTCAGCCCCGAGCCCGGCCGCGTTGATCACCCAGCGGGCGGTGATGTCGCCGGCCGAGGTGTGCAGGGTGGTGCGGTCTGCCTCGACCGTGACCGAATCGGCGCGAGTGTTGGTCCGCAGCGTCACCCCGCGGGCGACCGCGTCGGTGGCCAGCGCGAGGTTGGTCGTCCAGGTGCAGATGATGGACTCGTCCGGCACGGTCAGACCGCCGAGGACGCCCTCGCCGAGATCGGGCACCATCCCGTACACGGTGTCGGCGTCCACGATTTCGCACTCGGTGTAGCCGTTGGCGGCGGCCTTGTCCCGCAGACTCGGCAGAGCGTCGTACTCCTCGTCGTTCCAGGCGACGAGGATCGCGCCGGTGTGTTCGACGGGAATTCCGGTCTGCTCGGCGTATGCCGACAGCAGGGTGTAGCCGCGGCTGACCATCCGTGATTCGAGGGTGCCGGGTTTCGCGTCGAATCCGGTGTGCAGGATCGCGGTGTTCGCCTTGCTGGTGCCGTCACCGACGTCGTCACGGGCCTCGACGAGCGCGATGGTGAGGTTGTATCCGGCCAGTTCGCGGGCGATCGCCGAGCCGACGATGCCGGCACCGAGGACGACGAAGTCGTAGTCGGTGGGGGTGGGTGAGTCAGTCATCGTTTCTCCTGGGGAAGCGTCGCGTGTGCCGCCGACGTCCAGTGGTGTCGGAATTCTGCTGCGCGGTCGGGTGACCAGCGAGGTTCGTAGGTGGTGGCGGGAGTCCAGTCGGTGACCGCGTCGGCAAGGGACAGGCCGGGATTCATTGCCAGGCGCGCGCACGCGGCCGCGCCGAGAGCGGTCGCATGCGAGGAGGGATAGACGTCGATGGGGATCTGGGTCAGGTCCGCGGTCGCCTGCATCAACCGCCGAGACTGGGTGAGCCCACCGTCGACGCGCAGCCGGGTGAGCGGACCGCCCAGATCGACCTCCACGGCCGACACCAACTCGGCGGTCTGCGCCGCCAGGCCTTCCAATACCGCGGCCACCAACTGCGCCCGATCGGTGGACAGGGTCATTCCGGTGAACGAGGCGGTCGCGTCCGGTCGCCACCACGGTGCGGCCAGTCCCGCCAGCGCCGGGACGAAGTAGGTGCCTCCGGAATCCTCGGCGGCGGTGCTGTCGAGATCCCGCGCCGACGCGATCAGCCCGAGGTCCTGTATCCACCGGATCGCCGACGCGGCGGTGTACGCCTGCCCGTCCACGCAGTAGGAGTTCTGCCCCCGCACGTTCCACGCCACGCAGGACGCGAGCTGGGAGGCCGAGCGCACCGGGCGCAGGCCGGTGTTGGCGAGCAGGAACACTCCGGTGCCGAAGGTGCACTTGGCGGTTCCGGGATCGAGGCACTGCTCCGCCAGCAGTGCCGCCTGCTGGTCGACGATCAGCCCGCCCACGGCGGCGCTCCCGCCGAAGGCATCGGTCTTGCCCACCAGGGCGTCGTTGCCGACGATCTCGGGCAACCGCTCCTCGGCGAGTTCGAACAGCTCCAGCAGTTCCCGATCCCACGCTTCGGTGTCGAGACCGGTCAGCAGCGAGCGGCTCGCGGTGGCGGTGTCGGTGACGAATTCGCCGGTCAGGTGATGCACGATCCAGGTGTCGGTGGTGGTGACCACGCCCTCGCGGGAGACGTTGCGGCGCAGCCACTGCATCTTGGGCGCCGAGAAGTACGGGTCCAGAATCAATCCGGTCCGCTGTTCGACCCAACTCCGGGCGGCCGCCTTGTCGCGGCACAGCGTCTCCGACCGGCGGTCCTGCCAGACCACTGCCGGGCTCAGCGGTCGTCCGGTCTCCGGATCCCACACCAGGACGGTCTCGCCCTGATTGGCGAGGGAGACGGCCGATACCGGCACTCCCGCCCGGGTGACCGCCTTCCGGCCGGCGTCCAGGACGGAGTGCAGCAGGTCCATCGGATCCTGCTCGACGCCACCTGCCGCGAGATATGCGGGACGCACGGTGTTCTCGGCGATGGCGAGGACGTCGCCGTCGTCGGAGACGACGACCGCCTTGGTCCCGGACGTGCCCTGGTCGATGGCAAGGACTGCCACGATCTCTTCCTTTCGAGAGTGTGAGCGCCGGATCAGAACAGCGCGGATGCGCCGGCGGACTCGATGGCGTCGCGGATCCGGTCGGGCGGACACTGGTCGGTGATCACTGCCTCGACGCGGTCGAATCCGCAGACCCGGTGTGGGGCGACGCGACCGAATTTCGTCGCGTCGGCCAGGACGTAACTCTTGGCGGTGCCGGCGAGGATCGTCTTGCGGGTAGCGGCCTCGTCGATATGGAAGTCCGTCAGCCCGGCATCGGCGTCGAGACCGCCGGACCCGAGGAACGCGACGTCGGCACGAATGTTCGAAAAAAACTCGAGTGCTTGATGATTCGAGCAGGCGAGATCGCCGCCCCGCACCCAGCCGCCGGAGACGAGTACCTCGACGCCCGTCCGCCCGGCGAGTTCGGCAGCGACCAGCAACGAGCAGGTGGCGACGGTTCCGCGGAAGGAGTTCGGCAGGGCACGAGCGACCTCGAGGACGGTGGTGCCGACATCGAAGATCAGCGTCTGGCCCGGGAACACCTGCTCCGCGGCCAACTTCCCGATCCGGCTCTTCGTCTCGTGCCGCTCCGCCGATCTCTCGGCGAACGGTGCCTCCTCGCCGACCGTGTCGGTGTCGATGGTGGCGCCGCCGTGGACGCGAACCAGGACGCCGGTGCGTTCGAGGGCTACGAGGTCGCGGCGGACGGTCTCCGTGGACACGCCCAGCAGTCGTGAGAATTCCTCGGTGCTGACGATCCGGCTCACTCGCAGTGCCTCGGTCATCCGGCGGTGACGTTCTGCTGCGAGCATGGCGACCCTCCCTGATTCTGTGGATTATCGAGGACTGTTGACTGTAATTGTGGACTATTGTGGGGCGTCGGTCAAGGCGATTCGCAACGCTCTGTGAAGCGAAAAGTGCGCCGCACCAATGCTTTCGACATGGCGCGGCGCACTTCAGTGATCAGCGGGAGATCGCGAGGAGCGGGTCAGGAGAGGCTGACGATGACCTGCTTGACTCGCGTGAACTCCTCGAGCCCCGCAGCGCCGCCTTCCTTGCCGTAGCCGGAGCCCTTGAAGCCGCCGAGCGGGCCTTCCGGTCCGACGGCCATGTGGTTGTTCACCCAGACCACCCCGGACTCGATGGCGTTGACGTTCCGCAGAGCGCGGCCGATGTCGCGGGTCCACACCGAGGCGGCCAGTCCCTGCTCGACCGCGTTGGCCTTGGCGAGGGCATCGGCTTCGTCGGTGAACGTCTGCACCGTCGCGACCGGTCCGAAGATCTCCTCCTGGACCAGCTCGTCGTCCTGCTGCAGCCCGTCGATCAGGGTGGCCTCGTAGAAGTAACCCGGACCGTCGACGACCTTGCCGCCGGTGACGACGCGGGCGTGAGCGGGGAGCCGGTCGACCAGCTCGGCGACCCGGGCGCGCTGGCCTTCGGAGATCAGCGGTCCGAGGACGGTCGACGCGTCGGCCGCGTCCCCGATCCTGGTGGCGGCCAGGCTCGCCGCGAGCGCCTCGACGAACCGGTCGTGGATCTTCTCGCTCACCAGCAGACGGGTGGCGGACATGCACTCCTGGCCGGCGTTGAACAGGATGCCGTTGGTCAGGATCGGCAGCGCGGCCTCGAGGTCGATGTCGTCGTAGATCACGACCGGCGCGTTGCCGCCGAGTTCGAGCACGAGACGCTTGGGCGTCGCGCCCGCCGCCTCCGCGATGCGCTGACCGGCCGAGGTGGAGCCGGTGAAGGAGACCAGGTTGACCTCGGGGTGGCGCACCAGGTGATCACCGACGACGCTGCCCTTGCCGTGTACGACGTTGAGGACACCGGCGGGCAGCAGCTGCTGCGCGAGTTCGGCGAACCGGGTGGTGGCGATCGGGGTCAGCTCGGCCGGCTTGATCACGACCGTGTTGCCGGCGACCAGGGCCGGAGCCAGCTTCCAGACCGCCTGCCACAGAGGGAAGTTCCACGGGGTGATGCCGAGAACGACGCCGAGGGGCTCACGCCGGACGAAGCTGGTGTTGCCGGCGACGAATTCCCCGGCGGCCTGGGCGGCCAGTGTCCGGCCCGCCCCGGCGAAGTGCCGGAACGCCGCGACGATCCCGGGCAGTTCGTCACCGGTGGCCGCGGTGGTGGGCTTGCCGGCGTCGATCGTTTCCAGGTGGGCGAGTTCGTCGAGGTTGGCCTCGAGCAGATTCGCCAGTTCGTGCAGGATCTGCGAACGTTCGCCGGGGGTCTTGGCGGACCAGGCGGGGAAGGCGGCGCGGGCGGCGGCGACCGCCCGGTCGGCGTCGTCGATCGTGGACTCGGTCAGCTCGGCGACCACCTCACCGGTGGAGGGGTTGAGGACCGTGCGGATCTTGTCGGAGGATCCCGTCACCGCCTTGCCGTCGATGATGTTGGTGAGCTGGATGGAGGACGACATGTGAAACCTTTCCTCGGTTGCGAATTGTCGGCGGGTGGGGTTACAGGTGGCCTTGCAGGGTGTCGATGGACTTGCCGCGTCGGCTCTTGGGGATGGTCATGTACACGACTGCGCCGGAGAGGATCACCAGCAGCATGCCGATTCCGACGTGGGTGGGGTCGGAGTAGATCAGCAGCGCGCACAGCACCACCGACCAGGCGATGGCCAGGACGAAGATGAGCGGGCTCAGGAATCCGTAGTGCCACGGGTGCTTCGGCAGCTTGTGCTCGAGCAGACCCCAGAGGCCGACGGTGACCACGACGCCGTACGCCAGTCCCCATGCCAGGGCGGTCATGGCGGCCAGTACCGACAGCAGCGAAGACCACAGGGCGAAGATCACCGACAGGGCGAAGATGGTGAGAGTGGCGTTGATCGGGATGCGCTGCGCACTGACCTTGCGCAGCCAGTGTGCGGCAGGCACCTGACCGTCGCGGGCCTGCGACCACAGAACCCGGATTCCGGTGAGCTGCAACATCACCAGCGCCGCGAACAGCGCGATGATGGCGACAGCCTCGAAGACGTTGGCGAACGCGGAGCCGACGGCGGTGTCGAGGATCAGCTTGACCGGGGTGTCGCTGTCCATCACGGCGGGCAGGTCCTGGATCGCGAGCATGATCAGGGCGACCATGAACACGCCGACCACGTAGGACGACACGTTCGCCATCACCGAGGCCATCGGGGCCTTGCGGGCAGCGTCCTTGGTCTCCTCGGACGCGTTGCCGGTGGCATCGAAGGACGAAATCGCATAGGCGGGCAGGATCATCGCGAACAGGAACGGGACGAACCAGTTCCCGCCGGAGGCGGTCCCGGCCGAGTCGCGCAGGAAGGACAGCGGCTGGGTGGGATGCTTGACGACCAGCAGGACGCCGACGAGTGCAACCACGCACAGCACCTCGGCGACGACGCCGATGTTGTTGAGTACCGCGGCGACCTTGACGCCCGCGATGTTGATGATCGTGCCGAGGACGATCAGGCCCAGCGCCCAGGGCAGGGTGTCGGCGGGGCCGTCGAACGTGACGCCGAACCACCCGGCGATGAACGGGGAAATACTGACCGCCACGGTGGTGACGGCGACCGTGTGGGCGATGAGCAGCCACCATCCGGTCTGCCAGGCGAGCCACGGCTTGCCGGTGATCCGGCCGGTGATCTGGTAGACGCCGCCGGCCAGCGGGTAGGCGGACACCAGCTGCGCCACTGCCAGGCCCACGGTGAACACCTGCAGGCCGCCGCCCACGAGGAAGGACCAGAACGAGGCGGGGCCGAAGAATCCGAATCCCACGATGAGGGTGGTGAAGATGCCGGAGGCGATCGCGATCGAGGTGAACTGCACCCCGAACGCGGAGAAGAGTCCGAGCGTGCGGTTGAGCTCCTGCTTGTACCCGAGCTTTTCCAGGTACGCGGCATCGGAGTCCGCGGGCGTCCCGGTGGGTGCGGACTCGAAGTCGGGTCCGGGCACGGGTGGCTGAGTGGACACGGTTGGCTCTTCGGGTTTTGTGGCCATGCTGACCTCACTGGTCGGTGTCGAGAAAGCCTCGGCAGTGCGGCGAGGCTGGGGTCGGGGGTAGCCGCACAAGGGGAAGTCTATTCGCTCTTTGAGCAACTGTCGACAATCTACCATAGATCTGTGTGATCTCAATCACTGATCGTTTCCGCCGGGCTACTGCCCGATCACGGGGACGACAGACCCCGATCCCCGCAGGTCAGATAGACCAGGGAGCGAGCGGTGTCGTATCCGCGGCCGCTCAGACGGGAGGCCAGCACCAGAAAGATCTGTGCCGTGGTGACGGCGTCACCGAGTGCGTGGTGCGGATCGATGACGGGTAGTCCCAGCGCGGTGGCGAGCCACTCGAGACCCGCGTCGCCGCGCTGACCCGCAGGCGCGGTGGCGCACGCGCGGGCCAGGGCCGCGGTGTCGATCAGCGGGGTCCGAAACCGGATGCCGGCGTCGCGGAACGCGCGGGTGAGGAAGGCCTGCTCGACCCACGCCGAGTGTGCGACGACCACCCGATCGGTCATCAGGGCGGCGAGAGTGTGCACCGCGGCATCCGGCGGTGGGGCATCCGCGACGTCCGCTGGGCGCAGGGTGTGGACGGCGATCGCCTCCGGAGACATCGCCGACCGCGGGCGGACCAGGTCGTAGACTTTTTCGGCGGTGATCACCCGGCCGTCCCGGATGACGACGGCGCCGTAGGAGACGATGGTGTCCTTCTTCAGGTCCAGCCCGGTGGTCTCGAGGTCGACGACGAGGTATTCGCTCTGCCGCCACGGTTTTCGCAGAGGGTCCTCGCGTCTTCGTCTCCAGAGCGGCGTCATGGCAGTCGCGCCACCCACTCGCTCTCGAGCCGGTTCTGCACCTCCGCGACGGCGCGGAACGCCTCCCGCAGGTAACGACGGGTCAGGGAGTCGAGCTGATTCGGCGCCACCCAGGTGGTCGCGGCAGTGGAGGTCTTGATCGCGTCGATCTCTCGGCCCAGGATCAGCCCGTAGATGTACTCGAAGGCCTGCACGAGGACCTCCGTCTCGTCCGGTGTGAGCAGGTTCGACGCACCGCCACGCCGCAACCGGGTGATCGTCGAGCCGCGGTCGTCGCCGGTTACCACCGCGATCCACCGCCCCAGCGAGGCGATCGGGACCAGTCCGCGGGCCTTGAGGTCGAGGTGGCCGCGGTTGGCACCGGACTGCTCGACCACGAAGTTGCGGACGAAACCCACCGGCGGGCGGCTCGAGACGGTGTAGCGCAGCAGCGCCGAGAGGTACTCGTGGCTCCGGGTGGTCGCCAGCATCGCATCCGACACCGAGCGGCCCAGCGACAGTCCGGTCACCGGGCGGCTGTCCGCGATCATCGACGACAGCAGCAGTGCGTTGTGCTGGGTGGGATTGCGGATCCACGACGTGGCGGTGGAGACGGCATCGGCGCGGGAGCGGGCGAACTCCGGGTTGGTGGCGTTGGCGCCGTCGACGCAGCGCTCCAGCCCGCACCGCTCCATGTTGTCGAGGACGCGCCCGGCCCAGCGCTGCAACTTCCGCGCCGGATTGCGTTCTCCGGGTAGGTCTTCCCAGACCAGGCTGGTGTCGACGTCCGAGCGGGGAAGCGGCTCCCGGCGTGCCACCGAGCCCAGCAGCAACCAGGACGTCCGGTGGGGCACGCAGTCGTCACCGATGTCGGTGAGTTCGACCAGCCGCTGCACCAGGGCGTCCACGACCGCCGAGAGAAGTCCGGCGATGTGCATCGGTGCCACGCCCGTGTCGTACAGCTCGACCCAGGTGCCGGGCAGCAACGCGGCCGCGGCGGCGAGTTCGTCGATGGTGTGCGCGTCGTCCACGGCACGGCGGATGACGAGTGGATTGCGTACCTCGGCGGAGGCGAGGTCGACCACCCGCAGCACGCCCACCGGCCGGTCGGCGGCGCCCCGGACCACCAGGTGGTGCAGTCCGCACTCGATCATGCGCAGGAAGGCGTCACCCACCAGGGCATCGGCACCGATGGATTCGGCGGGAAAGGAGGAGATGGTGGTCACGGGGGCGTGCGGATCGAACGACGCCGTCGCGAGGGCGCGCCGGAAGTCGCTGTCGGTGACGATCCCGATCTCCCCACCGCGGTCGAGCAGGGCGTAGGACTGGGCGGCGTCGGTGATCACGGCCGCGGCCTCGGACACGGTGGCCCCGACGGGGCACCACACGGCGGGTCGCATCTGGTGGCGGGCGGCGCGCAGTGCCTGATCCACCAGGCCGGACCGGGTGAGGCGTTCCCGGGTGACGAGCGTGTTGTAGTGCTGAAATTGCAGGCGTTCGGGGTGAGCGAGGATCGGTCTCGGGTCCGGGAACCGGTAGCAGAGGCTGTCCTCGGCGGCCCGCACGTCCAGGGGCGGCGGCAGCCCGGACAGGACCGAGATCTGCCCGAAGGTCTCCCCGGACCCGAGCAGGTCGATCACCCGTCCTCGGTCGACGACCTCGACCTCCCCGGTGCGCACCACGTAGAAGTGCGACAACGGAGATTCGCCTGCCTCGATGATGCGGGTCCGGCCGGGAAGAACTCGACCTCGACCAGGCGTGCCAGGGCGTCGAGGTCGGTCGACTCGAGTTCGTCGTACGGCGGCTGACCGCCCAGGAAGTCGACGTACTCACGCATGCGTGGCGGAAGCGGCCTCGCGCGCGGAGTCGACGGCGTCCAGGGCGGATGCAGGACCGTGCACGTGACGATCGATCTCCCGGGTGATCGCGTCCATGTCGCCGGTGTCGATTATCGACAGGAGCCGCTCGTGCTCGGCGACCACGTCGTGCAGGTCGGCGAAGGACTGGTGATCGGCGGACAGGAACAGCTGCAACTGCGATTCCCAGCTGCGCCACAGATCGAGCAGCAGTCCGTGCTCGGAGAGCTCGTAGAACACCCGGTGAAAACTCATGTGGGCGTCGATGGTTCGGGTCATGTCGCCGTCGTCGGCGCCGCGGGCCATGTCCTGCAACGCGCGGATGACCTTCGTGCGGCCACCGGCCGCCAGCCGCGGCATCGCCAGCTCGATCGCGTACGGTTCCAGGCGCTTGCGCAGGCTGGCGATCTCGGCCATGCCCTGGGCGCTGACCTCGGCGACGAACGCACCCTTGTAGGCGATCTTCACCACGAGACCTTCGTCGGCGAGGATGCCCAGAGCTTCGCGGAGAGGTGCCCGGCTCACTCCCAGATCGGCCGCGATGTGTGCCTCCCGCAGCTGGCTTCCAGGGGCCAGGGTGCCGTCGAGAATGGCGGTACGCAGCACGTTGGCGACGGTACCGGGCGTGGTGCGCTGCTGGATCCGTCCGAGGGAAATCTCCCCCTCCTCGCGGCCCACTGTCGACCCCGGACGATTCGGTGACAGAGTCATCCCGTTGTCCTTTCTTGCTTCGGCCTCGTGGTTGCTCACTCGACGAGGTGGTATCAGTCCTACTCGGGTTGCAGGTGTCTTGTCGACAGTAGATCAGCTGGTGACCGGCCCGGGGGCGTCACTCCCCGGTAGCGGAGACGTAGATGGATCCGCGTTCGATCACCGGGTCGAGGATGCCGGTCGACAACTCGTTTGCGGCGTCCTCGAATCCGGCCGCGTCCCGGTGCTGTCCGGGGTACCCGATCAGCGCCTTGACCTGCGGGGTCATGAAGTAGGCCCCGGCCACGATGGAGGAGAGCGGGTCGAAGGTGAACTTGTCCTCGGCCCACATGCGCTTCAACCGGGCGTGGAGTTCGTCGCCGTGGAGGTCCGCGACATCGTTGATCGCCGTGACGACCGCGTCGAAGACATCGGCGCGGGCGGCCAGCGCCAGATCGAGGTACCGCAGATAGTCCTGCGCGTTGCTGGCGGCGGGATTCTCTCCGGATTCGGGGATGAGGCTGTCCGCGATCCGCAACAGAATGGTCAGCTCGTCCTCGGACAGTTGCCGGGGCGGGCGGAGCGTGCGAACCGGCACGGACAGACGTCGCGGCGCCGAGGTCTTCAGTTCGATGGGGGTGGTGCTCATGCCTGGACCTTTCCTGCGGTGACGTCCTCGACGACCTTGCGGCCCACCCGCAGTGCCAGAGCGCTGATGGTGCAGGTCGGATTGGCCGAGCCCGAGGTGACGAAGATGCTGCCGTCGGCGATGTAGAGGTTGTCGACGTCGTGGCTGCGGCCGAAGGAATCGACGACCGAGGTGGCCGGGTCGTCGCCCATCCGGGCGGTGCCGAGCAGATGTCCGGGCTGATCGATCCACAGTTCCTGGGTGATGATCTGCTTGGCGCCGGCCGCTTTGTGCAATTCCACCATCCGCTCGACGGTGTACTTCAGGATCTTGCGGGTGTTCTCGCTGACCCGGTATTCGACCTTCGGTGCGGGCAGTCCGTCCGAATCGAACTCCGCCGTGGAGAGGGTGACCCGGTTGTGTTCCTCGGGTAGATCCTCCACGTTGGCCGCCCACAGGATGCCGTTCGACGACGCGCGGGCCACGTCGTGGACGGCCGGACCCCACAGCTCGTCGAAGTCGAGTTGGCGGTGGGTCTCGATGGTGTTCAGAGGTCCCGGGGTCGGCAGTGCGTGCAACTTCGCACCACGGACGAAACCGCGGGAGGTGTCGGTGTCGTAGAACTGCATCGAGTGGATCAGCTGACCGGCCGGGCCGCGCCAACTCTCGAGGTTCTCCTCGTAGTAGCCGACCGCGGTGCAGTTCGGGTGCAGCATCAGGTTCTTGCCGACCAGTCCGGAGGAGTTGGCGAGCCCGTCCGGGTTGCGCTCGTCCGCCGACAGCAGCAGCAGTCGGGGTGTGCCGATTCCGTTGGCGCACAGTACGACCGACTTCGCCGGCTGGAAGTGGACGGTGCCGTCGCGGTCGATCCACTCGGCGCCGGTTGCCTGCCCGGTGTCGTCGGTTCGGATCCTGCGCACGCGCGCCCCGGTCTGCACCTGCGCCCCGGCCTGCTGCGCCTGCGGCATGTAGATCAGATCGAACGAGGCTTTTGCGCCCTGCGGACAACCCCATTCGCACACGCCCCAGCGGCCGCACTGCTCGAGGGTCTTGTTCTTCTGGCTCGGGATCGCGTTGGTGCCGGGCCACCAGTGCCAGCCCAGCTTGTTCGCCGCCTCGGCCGCCTTCATCCCCGGCTTGCCCAGTGGATGCGGCGGCAGCGGGTACTCGAGGCCGTCGGGGTAGGCGGTGTCACCGTCGACACCGGACACGCCGATGAACGCGTCGACCTCGTCGTGGTACGGCTTGAGGTCGTCGTAGGCGATCGGCCAGTCGTCGGCGACGCCGTCGAGTGACTTGACCCGAAAGTCCGAGGGCAGCAGTCGCGGCCACTCGGCACCGTAGTAGATGGAACTGCCGCCGACGGCGTTGAACATCACCGGCCACATGTCCGAGTCGCGGATGTCCACCGGGTAGTCGGAGGGGAGTGCGCGCACGTTCGGGTCGTGTGCCCAGTCGTGCTGGATCAGCAATTCCCATTCCGGGTGGTTGGCGGGGAAATCGCTGGGGTTGACCCAGTCGCCCTGCTCGAGGCACAGGACGTTCAGGCCGGCAGTCGCGGCCGTGTGGGTGACCACTGCGCCGGACGGACCCGCGCCGATCACAAGCACATCGACGGAATCGTGCTCGGTGACATCGTGGCTGGTGGAAGTCATCGGAGTCGACCTCATTTCGTCTAATTGTCGACATTTTGCCATAGTGGCGTGCGTCACGTCCGCTGTCAAATGGAAGTGCGGTGGAGGCGCGAGGCTCCCGGGCCTCCGCCGCACGTCGGGTGTGATCAGGCGCCGGCGAGGACGCCGCCGTCGACCACGAACGCCGTGCCGGTGATGGCCGTGGAGTGATCCGAGAGCAGGAACGCGACCGAGTGGGCGATCTCGATGGGGAGGATGGCGCGTCCGATCGGCTGGAAGTCGGGGAGCCCGGCCTCGAGCTCGTCGCGACCACCGAGGGCGGTGTAGTGCGGGACGTTCAGCGGGGTGTCGACGAAGCCCGGGCACAGGGTGTTGGCCCGAATGCCCTGCGCGCCGAAGTCGAGGGCGACCGCCTTGGTCAGCGTCAGCACCGCACCCTTGCTCGCGGTGTAGGTGGTCAGCAACTTCTCCGCGCCGACCGAGTTGATCGAGCCGAAGTTGACGATCGATCCGCCGCCGGCCTTCAGCAACTCGGGGATGGCGTACTTCGTCCCGAGGAACACGCCCTTGACGTTCACGTCGAACGTCTTCTGGAAGTCCTCGACGCTGGCGTCGAGGATCGTCCCGGGCTTGAGGACGCCGGCGTTGTTGACGATGCCGTCGAGCTTTCCGAAGGTCTGCACGGTGAAGTCGATAATGCCCTTGACCTGCTCTTCGTCGGTCACGTCCACGACCTTGGCGATCAGGCGGTCGTCGTCCACCTTCAGCTGCGGCAAGCTCGCCTCGGAGTGGACGGTGGCGACCACCTGGGCGCCCTCGTCGTGCAGATGCAGCGCGGTGGCCAGGCCGATCCCGCCACCGGCACCGGTGATGATTACTGTCTTGCCTTCGAGCAGCTGGCCCATAGTTCGCTCCTTCAGGGTGGGTTTCGCGGAAACAGGTCGTGCCACGCAGCGGATTGATCCTTTGTCGACAATCGACCGACACGTTTAGTGTGCGTGCTCCGGGCGGCGGGGTCAAGCCTTGATTTGTCGGGCGGAACACCTCTTGACGGATGCCGTCGTCCGGCTTACGTTTTTAGTCGATTGTCGACTAGAGCACATTCGGCGCTCGACGGGCCGAGGTCGATCGGTCGTTCCGACCGCGGATCGCGGCGTTTCCACCACGAGGAGAGGGCACATCCATGGCACCGAAGGTCCGTCTGTTGCACGAGAGGTTGGCGGCAGTGGTGAGCCAGCTACGCCACGGCGAGATGGTCTACATCGCCGATGCCGGAAGCGGCACGTCGGCGGCCAGTCTGGTGCCGCTGTCGCCGCAGGTCGAGACGATCGATCTGGGCATCGCTCCCGGGCTGCCCTCGGTCGGTGACCTGCTCTCCGTGCTGTGCGAGTCCGGAGATTTCGAGGCGGCCATCGTCACCGAGGACATGATCCGGGCCAACCCGGAGGGCCGGAAACTCGTCTCCGAACTGGTGGGGGAGGAGAACGTGCACGAACTGCGCTATCTGCCCGAGTTCTACCAACTACGGGACCGGGTCAAGGTTTTCGTCCAGACCGGGGACTACTCGGTGCACGCGAACACCATCCTCGTCGCCGGCTACCCCAGCCCCCCGATCCCGCTGAAGTGGCTGACGTCGCCGACCTGGCTGCAGGAACTGTCCGACGGACAGGCCCCCGACTCGACCGCACCGGAGGTGTGACGTGCCCTTCTTCGACGGCGTACGCAACAAGGTCTACTACCGGCGCTGGGCTGCCCGGTTCCCCCACGCCCAGGTGCTGCTTCTGCACGGCTTCGGGGAGCACACCGGGCACTACCACCGGCTGGCCGGGCAACTGACCGATGCGGGCATCGAGGTGTGGGGCCCGGATCATCTCGGACACGGCCACACCGGCGGCCGCGCGGGAATGTTCCCCTCCGTCGACGAACTCGCGTCCAACGCCGGCATCCTGCTCGATCTCATGACGAGCACTCACCCGGACCTGCCCGTCGTCATTGTCGGGCACTCGCTGGGCGCGTTGACCGGGGCGTTGCTGGCGATGCGCACCGCGACCGCCCGCACCGGCCTGGTGATGACCGGTGCACCGCTGTGGGGGCTGCCGCCCGAGGCTGAGGGACGCACCGATCTGATCATGGCGAAGGACGAGGCATACCTCGACGCGCTCGCGAACGATCCGCTCGGATTCGACACAGCCCCGGCCGAACCGAACCTGTGGAGCGCGCTCGCCGTCGCCGGATGCAAGGTCCGCACGGGGCTTCCGGTCCTCATCATGCCGATCCTGTTGATCAACGGCGAGCACGATGCATTCGCCGCACCCGGTAAGGCCTCGGAGTTCGCGGGCGAACTCCACCACTGCCGCGCCGTCGCGATCCCCGGTGGCTACCACGACATTCCCAACGACCTCGCGCACCGCGAGGTCGCAGGATTGATCATCGACGCGGCCACTCAGTGGTGCAGTGCCGTGGGTCCCGTGTTGTCGGCGAGTTCGCGGTGACCACCGCGGTCGAGGAGTTTCGCCTGGCACCCCGGCCGTTGCGGGAACGAATCCGGGTGGCGATCGACCACTGGCTCGACCGTGACCCCGCGGCGCTGTGCGCCGAGTCGGCGGCGGCGCGCACACCGTTCCGCACCCGTGACGGACGGAGAAGCCTCGAGATGGGTGTCAGCGCACTCGTCGACCACTGACTCCCGACTGCACACCGCTGACCGGACACTGGCCAGGCGCCGCGGTTCCGGTCGGCCTTCGCAATGCCTTCGCCCCGTGGGCAGGTCCGAAACCGGACCTCCCGCATCGGGGCGGGAAAGCTGACGATGACCACGATTCGCGCGTTGATTCTTCCCAAACCGATTACTCCGGAATGGGATTGGCAGATCCATGCGCAGTGCCGGCAGATGGACACCGAGCTGTTCTACTCGCATGACGGCGAAGGGCGAGCTGCTCGTGCCCGCCGAGAGCGAGCGGCCATGGAAATCTGCCTGGGCTGCCCCGTCCGGCGAGCGTGCGCACACCACGCCGTCACGGCCGGCGAGACGTACGGCGTGTGGGGTGGAACCACCGAGCGCGACCGGCAGACGATGATCCCGCGCGCGAGACGGGACGAGACACGCCGGCGCCGCGCCCTGCGTGTGCTTCCTCGCTCACGCCCACCGGGTACCCAGATGCAGTGGGAGTCCCAGCCTTCGGCTTGACATGTACATGGGACGATGGTGCCCCGTCGGTGGACGGCGGCCGGTGACCGACCGCCGTCCGTGACGGGACGAACCGAGGCACTACCTCAGGCGCGGGCGGTCTCCGTGACGAACTCTTCCGACGCCTGCGACCACAGGCTGACGCGACGGCCGCGGCTTTCGAAGAACTCGATCTCTCGCTGGATTCCCGAACTCCGATCCCACCCGTCCACGTCGAGAATGATCAACTCCTCCATCGATTCCATGAAGTGGGCGTCGACGGGCGCCCACAGCTTGCCGACCTCGCTGGGGTCGATTGTCTTGAAGGCCAGATTGATCGGGTGTGACATCGACACCTGGCTGAAGACGACGTTGCCCGACTCGACGATCGTCGCGGCGACCTCGTTGCAGGCGAGGAATCGCTCGTGGACGACACGCTCGTCCGCGTGGCTGTACGGGCAGGCCAGGAAAATCTTTCGCATGGGAAACCTATTCATTCGGCGGGATCGACTGTCCCGCAGGGGGTGAGAACATCGCCCTCGGCAAATCAGCGGGCGCGTTACGTGGCGCGAGTCCGCTGCGATGAACGATCTGTCGACAATAAACTAGACCTTGCAATGTTGTCGACAATCGATAGAGATACGCCCGTCGAGCGGGGCGCGACGCGGTCGGAATGGCCGCGGATCGAGGTTATTCTGCGGCGGACGCGATGTGGGGTGCGACCCGCAGCGCGTTGGCTGCGATGGTCAGCGCGGGGTTGAGCGCCGCCGACGACGGGAAGAACGACCCGTCCACCACCCACAGATTGTCGACGTCGTGACTTCGGCAGTGCGGGTCGAGGACACTCGCCGCCGGATCGGTGCCGGCGACCGCGGTTCCGCACATGTGCGAGTTCGTCGCGATCCCCATCCGTTCGGTGAGGATGATCGGATACCCCGCCCTACGGACCGCCGCGGAGACGCGGCGAACCAGTTCACGATGCGGCGCAGTGTTGTTGGGTGTCCAGTCGACGATGATCCGGTCGCCGTCGACCCGAACCCGGTTGCTGTGTGCCGGGAGATCCTCGGTGGTGAGGTAGATGTCGAGACTGCGATCCACCACCGCCTTCAGCGCCCACATCGGCGCCCAGGGCCGTGCCCCCTTCACGTGCGCAGCCTGCAGTTTGCCGAGCATCTGCAGATTGCCGAGCGGGTACTCGTTGTCGGGGCCCGCGACGTACCAGTCGTTGATTCCCAGCGTCTTCTGCCACGCGGTCGTGTTGGTCCGGAAGGGGTTCACGCCCATGAAGAACGTGCTGTTGTGCACCATGTAGTTCCGGCCCAGTAGTCCCGACGAGTTGCCGAGACCGTCCGGGTTCCGTTCGCCGCCCGACCGGAGCAGCAGCGCCGCGGTGTTGACCGCCCCCGCCGAGACCACGAACTGGTTGGCCGTGATCCGGATTTTGCGGCCACGGAACTCGGCCTCCGCAGCGACGATTCGAGTGCCCTTCGCGTCGGTGAGCAGACGCGTCACCTTGGCTTCGGTGAGCAGGCGGACCCGCTCCGATTCCAGGGCGGGGCGCAGCGCGCGGTTCTCCGCTTCACTCTTGTGGTCGGTCTGCGACGGGGTGCCGTCCGACGCCGTCGACTGCCGGCGATGCTCCTGCGTGGTCAGGTTCATGCCGTTCGGCGTGTGGAACGGGTGCAGACCCTGCTTGCGCAGCGAGGAGGCGAAACGCTCGATCGTCGGTTCGTGCGGCAGCGGGGGCAACGGATACGGAGACGACCGCGGGGGTTCGGTCGGATCCTCGCCGTCGACGCCGTGCACCTGGTAGAGACGCTCCGCCTCGGCGTAGAACGGTTCGAGGTCGGCGTAGCTGAACGGCCACTTCGGTGAGACGCCGTCGTAGTGCTGCGTCTCTTCGAAATCCGTGACGCGGAAGCGGGGAAGGCTGCCGCCGTAGAACTTCGTGTTGCCGCCCACCCAGTAGTACACACCGGGCTGGAACGGCTCACCGTTGCTGCCGTCGAACCACGGTTCGGCGGTCTTGTACCGGCCCTCGAGGAACATCTCCGCGGCCTGCGAATTCTCCACCTCACGGGGGAGGAACCGGCCGCGCTCGACGACCAGGACGTCGACGTCCCGATCCCGGAGCGCCCACGCCAGGGTCGAACCACCCATCCCGGACCCGACGACCACGACATCGGCCGTGACCGTGTCGGAGTCGCCCACCTCCACCACCGCGCCCTCGCGCAGCGGTGAATACGCGTCGATCTGATCGTGGCCCGAGGTTCTCACAGGTGCTGTTCCTTGGCTCGGGTCGCCCAGTACTCGTCCTGACGTTCGTCGTCGATGTACGCGGGGACGGGGAAGTCCCACCACCCGGGAACCCACGGTCCGGCGGCGTCGCGATCCGTCGGGATCTCGATCAGGGCAGGCGCTTTCGAGTCGAAGGCCTTCCGGTACGTGCTGTCGAGGTCGGCCGGGTCGTCCACCCGGAACGATTCGAGGCCGAACGACTGGCCGAGCGCCTTGAAGTCGGGGCTGTACGGGGTGCCGTCGGGGCGGTTGAATTCGGTGCCGATGTGCCGGCTGGTCTGTTTGCGCTGCCCACCCCGGATGGACATGTAGCCGGCGTTGTCCTGGACCACGAACACGACCGGAATGTCGTGCTGCACGCAGACACCGATCTCCTGCGACGTCATGAGGAAGTCGCCGTCACCCAGCACACACGCGACCTGACGGTCGGGGGCGGCGAGTTTGGCGCCGATCGCGGCGGGCACTGCCCAGCCCATCGACGAGAATCCGCCGGAGGTCAGGTGTGTGCGCGGGTGATACACCGGGAACGTCTGCTTCACGGCGCCCTGGGTGTTGCCGGAACCGGCGACGATGATGCCGTCCCGCTCCATCACCGACCGCAGGCCGCCGAGGGGGCGTTGCGAGGTGAACGGGAACCGGTCGGAGTCGCGACGGCCTGCGAGCTTGGCCTCCCACTCCGCCTTCAGTTGCTCGAGTTCGGCGAGGTATTCGGAGCGGTCGGCGCCGCTGCGGGGGAGGGAGGAGACGATCGCGGCGACGGTCGGCTTGGCGTCGGCGACGATGCCGACTTCGGCCGGGTAGTTCTTGCCGATTTCGTGCGGGTCGATGTCGATGTGGATGAGCTTGGCCGGCGGAATCGAGAACGTCACTCCCTGTGCGTAACTCGACGACGACCAGTCGGTGAACCGGCATCCGATGGAGATCACCACGTCGGCGCGGGAGGCGACGGCGTTGCCCACGATCGTTCCGGTCTGGCCGACGCTGCCGGCGAACAGTGCGTGGTCCTCGGGGAACGCGCCCTTGCCGTTCCACGTGGTGACCACGGGGATCTGCCACGCCTCGGCGAGAGCGAGCACTTCGTCGGCCGAGTCGGACGTGATGGCGCCGCCGCCGACGACGATCACCGGCCTACGCGAATCGCTGAGCACGTCGACGGCCTTGTCGATGGCCAGCGGGTCGGGCTGCTGCAGGCCGACCGGCAGCCGTCGCGCGAGGTCGTGCAGGGAGACGTCGGCGGCCTCGGCCTGCACATCCATCGGCACCTCGATGTGTGCCGGTCCCGGGCGGCCGGTGAGCATGGTGCTGAACGCGCGGTGCATGATGAACGGCAGTTCCTCCACCCGGGTGGCGACCCAGCTGCGCTTCGACACCGCGTCGGTGACCTGCGGAAATCCGTTGTCGGTGTGCCGCTCGAGTTCCTGGAGCAGACCGCGTCCGCGCATGTGGGTGGGCGGCCCGCCGGTAATACACAGCAGGCTCGTCGAGTCGCTGTACGCGGTCGCGAGACCGAGCACGGTGTTCGCGGCGCCCGCCCCGATCGACGCCACCGCGGCCATCGGCCTGCCGGACACCCGGTAGTAGCCGTCCGCGAGGTGCGTGGCGCTCTGCTCGTGGTAGACCTGGATGAACGGGATCTCGGATCCCTTCTCCAGGAACGCATCGGTGAGCGACCAGATGCCGTGGCCGGGAATGCCGGTGACGTATTCGACGCCGTACTGTTTCAGGACCTGGGCGACTACCTGCCCGCCGGTCAATTTCGCCATGATCGTTTCTCCTCGTGTCGTGATGGGTCGTGTCAGTGCGCTACGCGGGCGGCGTAGCGCAGTCCCTGCTTGGTCAGCCGGCGGACGTTCGGGTCGGACAGGTCGGCCGGGGTGTGGCCGATCGAGTGGTAGAAGACGCGGCCGGCGCCCCACTGCCGCACCCACGCCACCGGGCTGCGCAGCCCCTCCAGCCAGGGCAGGTGCTCGCCGCTGAACTCGGTTTCCGCGAGGACCCGGTTGTTCGGGTCGACGTGCATGTAGTACTGCTCGGACGCGACGACGAAGTCCTCGACACCCGCCGTCACCTCGTGCTCGCGGTCGGTGATGCTCACCTTGTACGGCTGCGGGAAAGCTTCTCCCGCAGGGTGTTCGACGAAGTCGCCGCCGAGGAGGAAGTGGTACTTCAGGCTCGCCCGGAACGCGGCGGCGGCCCCGTGCCACGCCGCGACCCCGGTTCCGGCGGCGACGGCGTCGAGCAGGTTCTTCTCCTGCGAATCGCTGAGGTCCTCGGTGGTGAGCGCGTTGTTCCAGCCGAGCACGATCAGGTCGTAGCCGGTGAGGTCGCGGTCGAGGGTGAAGATGTCCTGCGACTCCTCGACCTGGTAGTTCAGCTCGGAGAACAGTTCGCGTGCCCATGCGGCGATGTCGTACGGATGGTGGCCGGGCCAGCCGCCGTAGAGGTAGAGGACCTTGGTCATGAGTGCTCCCGGGGATGGTGAAACTGAAATGGTGAAACGATTGACTTATGATGGTGAATCGTATCACCGGATGGAGTGCTGTCAATGGGGGATGTCGAGGGGAGCGTCGAGCGCGCCCGGGCGCGGACTAGGATCGGTCTTCGCCATCGGTGCGCTTCGGTGCGCGGGCGGCCGGTTGTGGCCGATGAACGCCGACGAGGGAGTACCACGTGGTCACGATGAAAGACGTCGCCCGAACTGCCGGGGTGTCGGTCGCCTCCGTCTCCTACGCGTTCAGTAAATCGTCGAAGGTCTCTGCGGCACAACGGGAACGGATCTACTCGGTCGCGGCGGAACTCGGCTACGCCGGGCCGAACATCGCCGGGAGCAGCCTGCGGTCGGGGCGGATCGGCGCGGTCGGCGTGATCGTGCCCGATTCTCCCGTGCAAGCGCTGGAGGATCCGTCCGTGACCCTGCTGATGAAGGGCATCGCGGAGATCGGGAACTCCGCCGACATCGCTCTCACCCTGTTTCCGGCCTCCCGCGGTGGCGCCGCGGATTCACCGCCGAACTCGCTGGTCCTGCGTGGGCTCGTGGACGGCGTGGTCATCCACAACGTCCCGGACGGTCATCCCCTGGTCGAGGCGATCATCGCGCGCGGGATCCCGGCCGTCGTCGTCGATTCGCCGAGAGGCGCGGGACTGCCGTTCGTGGCCATCGACGACCGGAACGGCGCCTATCTCCAGATGGATCACATCCTGAAACTGGGCCACCGGCGCGTCGGGATCATCGTCGACAAACTCGGCCAGGACTCCGACTGCCGGATGGTCACGGCGGACGACGTCGGTGCGGCAACCGAGCGCAACGCACGCGAACGCCTGGCCGGCTATTTCGACGCGGCCCGCGACCATCACCTTCCGGTGGGGGAATTGTCCATCGTGGTGGCGGGCAACATCGACCGTGCCGCCGGCGCCGAGGCCACGCGGATCCTGCTCGCGTCCGCGCAACCTACCGCGCTCGTTGCGACGTCCGACGTGCACGCGGTGGCGGCGTGGCAGGTGCTGCGCGAGCGCGGGCTGTCGGTGCCGGACGACATGTCCGTCATCGGCTTCGACGACGCGCCCGTCGCAGAACTGCTCGGTCTCAGCACGATTCATCAACCGATCGTCGAGAAGGGGCGTGCGGCCGCGACGATCCTGCTCGATCGGCTGGGTGGCGGCACCCGCACCCGATCGTTGATGAAGACGTCACTGGTCGTTCGCGACAGCACCGCCCGGTTGCGGGAATCGTGACGATGCCCCGCGGCGGCCGGGCCTCATCGCGCATGATGGATCGATGACGACTGCGGTGCCGCGACTGGGCGTGACGTTCATCCCGACGATCGAACCCGAGCGGTTGAGGGATTTCGCGCGGGTGGCCGAGAGCAGTGGTCTCGACGAGATCTGGTTGTGGGAAGACTGTTTCAAGGAAAGTGGCGTCGCGTCGGCGGCCGCGGCGCTCGCGTGGACGGAACGAATCCACGTCGGTGTCGGGTTGATGCCCGTCCCGCTGCGCAACGTCGCGCTCACCGCGATGGAGATCGCCACGATGGCCCGGTTGTTTCCCGGCCGGGTGATCGCGGGTGTCGGGCACGGGGTGCAGGACTGGATGGAGCAGGCGGGTGCCCGGGCGGGGTCACCGATGACCCTGCTCGAGGAGTATTCGGTAGCGCTGCGGGCGCTGCTCGACGGCGAGTCGGTGAGCACGAGCGGGCGGTACGTTCGGCTCGACGACGTGAAACTGGACTGGCCCCCGGCCGAGCGGGTGCCGCTGATGCTCGAGGGCGAAGGTCCCAGGTCGATCCGCCTGGCGGCACGGCTGGGTGACGGCAACCTGCTCCCGTCCGCGGTCGGCGACGACGACGTCCGCCGGACCCGCGATCTGATCGCGGAGGAGATCGGCGCGGCCCGGGCCGCCTCGCATCATGTGGTCGTCCCGAAGATCGCCGCGACCGGCGACGGTGCGCAGCGACGGGTGGATGCGGAACTGGCGCGGTGGGAGAGACCGGCCGACGCGGGAATCGGGGTCGCCGGTGACGCGGCCACCATCGCCGCGGAGGTGCGCAGACTCGCCGATCTGGGTGCGACGTCCGTGGCGATCACACCGACCGAGGACGAACCGGATCTGCTGGGATTCGTCGAATTCGTCGGACGGGACGTCAAACCGCTGCTCGCCAGGTGATCGCGCGGTTCGATCTCCAACTCCGCATGCCGGGCGGTCGTTTCCGTGGGACGGTGGACGGGTAGCCGACCGGTGCGGCGGAGTCGACGAGATGACGACGGAGGACCATGAACCCCGAGATCCATCACGAGCCCAGCGAGATCAGCTACGACGAGCAGTTCTATCCGGCGCGTCCGCGGCCGTTGAAACCGTCGGTCCGCCGCGCGGCGAGGGTGGATGCGCAGTCGGGTGAGCCGGTGCCGGACAACCCGAAGTACGTGGAGTGGCTGATCAACCAGTCGATCCTGCACGATGCGAAGTTGATCGCGGAGCAGTTGTCCGGCAAGGGCAGCATGTGGCAGAACCCCTATGCCGACCCCGATCCGCGGGCCGCGGTGGAGCGGGGTTCGGTGTGGTTCACGGCGTACCCGATCTCGATCATCACCGCGCCGGGCGCGAGTTTCCTGAGTTCGCTCGGCGACGAGTCGCTGTGGCAGGCGTTCTCCGAGATCGGGGTGACGGCGGTGCACACGGGGCCGGTGAAGCAGGCCGGTGGGATCAAAGGGTGGCGGGCGACGCCCTCGGTGGACGGCCACTTCGACCGCATCAGCATGCAGATCGACTCGGCGTTCGGGACGGAGGAGGAGTTCCGCAAGCTCTGCGTCGTCGCCGCAGCGTACGACGGCATCGTCATCGACGACATCGTCCCCGGCCACACGGGTAAGGGCGCCGACTTCCGGCTCGCCGAGATGGCGCACGCCGACTACCCCGGCATCTATCACATGGTGGAGATCGAACAGCAGGACTGGCACCTGCTTCCCCGCGTGCCGGACGGCCGGGACGCGGTGAACATCGACGCCGACACCGAGGCGCAACTCGCCCGCGCCGGGTACATCATCGGGCAACTGCAGCGCGTCATCTTCTACGAACTCGGGGTGAAGGAGACCAACTGGAGTGTCACGCCCGCGGTGATGGGGGTGGACGGCGTCGAGCGCCGGTGGGTGTATCTGCACTATTTCAAGGCCGGGCAGCCGTCGATCAACTGGCTCGATCCGTCGTTCGCGGGCATGCGCCTCGTCATCGGCGACGCCTGCCATTCCATCGCCGACCTCGGCGCGGGCGCGCTCCGCCTGGACGCCAACGGTTTCCTCGGGGTGGAACGCCGCACCGAGGGGCTTCCCGGCTGGTCGGAGGGGCACCCGCTGTCGGAGGCGGCGAATCACCTGATCGCCAGCATTGTGCGGAAGATGGGCGGATTCACGTTCCAGGAGTTGAACCTCACCATCGACGACATCAAGGCGATGGGCACGACCGGCGCCGACCTGTCGTACGACTTCATCAATCGGCCCGCCTACCACCATGCGCTGGTCATGGGGAACACCGAATTCCTGCGGTTGACGATGAACCTCGCCCGCGATCACGGCGTCGACGCGGCGTCGCTCGTCCATGCTCTGCAGAACCACGACGAACTGACGTTCGAGCTGGTCCATTTCGCGACCCTGCACAAGGACGACGAATTCGACTACGGCGGCGAGTCCGTCACCGGGACCGACCTCGGTGACCGCATCCGCAAAGACCTGTGCGAGCGGCTCACCGGGCGGTGGGCGCCGTACAACCGCACGTTCACCACGAACGGGATCGCCTGCACGACAGCCAGTGTCATCACCGCCGCGCTGGGCATCCGCGACCTCGACCGGATGGACGATGCCGACATCGACACCGTCAAGCAGGCTCACCTGCTGCTGGCGATGTTCAACGCACTCCAGCCGGGAGTGTTCGCCCTGTCGGGCTGGGACCTGTGCGGTTTGCTTCCCGTGCCGTCTGAGGACGTCGCCGATCTCCTCGCGGAGGGGGACACCCGCTGGATCAACCGGGGTGCGCACGACCTGATGGGCGTCAACCCGGATGCCGAGCGGTCGGAGTCGGGCATTCCCCGTGGACGCAGTCTGTATGGGAGTCTGCCTGTGCAACTGCAGGATCCGACGTCGTTCGCGCGCAGGCTGGCCCGCATCATCGATATCCGGAACCGATTCGGCATCGCCACCGCCGTCCAACTCGACGTGCCGACCGTCTCCCACAAGGGGCTGCTCGTGATGGTTCACGAACTGGCGGACTCGAGTCTGGAGGTCACGGTCCTCAACTTCACGTCCGAGGAGATCGCCGCGACCGTCCAGTCGCAGTTCCTGCCTGCGGGCTCGCCTGCGGTCAACTTGTTCACCGACGAGCACATCGGCGCAGTGGACGAGCTGCACAGTTTCCCGATCACCCTCGCGCCGTACGAGGGCGTGCCCGTCATGGTGCGGCCGGAATCGGCGTGATGCGGGTCTTGACTCGGACAACACTTGTCGGAGTAAACTCGGACATGACTTATCCGAGTAAAGGAGACAAGACGTGAAGATCGTCATTTTCGGGAACGGACTGATCGGACGGCAGGTCGCGGCGAAGCTCGGCGAGGCCGGGCACGACGTCGTGGCCCTCGGCCGCGGCGACGGAATCGACACGACCACCGGCAAGGGTGTCGCAGAGGCCGTCGCGGGAGCCGACGCGGTGGTGGACCTGACCAATTCGCCGTCGTGGGCGGACGACGACGTCCTGGCGTTCTTCCGGGACTCGACGAAGCACATGCTCGCCGCCGAGGAGGCCGCAGGCGTCGGGCACCACGTGGTCTTGTCGATCGTCGGCGCCGACAGGCTTCCCGACTCCGGATACATGCGGGCCAAGGTCGCGCAGGAAGACGTGGTCAAGGCCGGTCCGGTGCCCTACTCGATCGTGCGGTCGACCCAGTTCTTCGAGTTCATCGCGGGCATCGCCGACGCCGGGACCGTCGGCGACACGGTGCACGCGACGCCGGCGCACCTGCAGCCCATCGCCTCGCGCGACGTCGTGACCCGGGTGGCGGAGGTCGCCGCCGGCGCCCCACTGAACGGCACCGTCGAGATCGCCGGTCCCGAGCCGCTGGGCATCGACGAACTGGTGCGCCGGCTGTTCGCGTCGACCGGCGACAAGCGGACCGTGAGGAGCGATCCCGCCGCCGGCTACTTCGGTGCGCAACTCGACGACGCGGCAATCACTCCGACACCCGGCGCCGGCGCCTGGATCGCCCCGACCACCCTGGACGAATGGCTTCGCAAATAGGGTTGTCAGCATGAAGATTTCCGGTGGTGTGGAGTGGTCGCTCCACTGCTGCGTCGTGCTCAGCCAGGCCGAGGGCCCGGTGCCCACCGCCCGGCTGGCCGACCTGCACGGGGTGTCGAAGTCCTATCTCGCCAAGCACCTGCAGTCGCTGGCCCGCGCCGGTCTCGTCCACCCGACCGAGGGCCGCGACGGCGGGTACGTCCTCACCCGCGCCCCCGGGGACATCACCGTGCTCGACGTCGTGCAGGCGGTCGACGGCGATGCGCCGGCGTTTCGGTGCACCGAGATCCGGCAGCAGGGGCTGCTCGCCGCGCCACCGGAACAATGCAAGACCCCCTGCGGCATCGCGAGGGTCATGGCCGACGCGGAGCGTGCATGGCGGAGCACGCTGTCGGGTGTGACGATCGCGGATCTGGCGGCCACGCTGGACGTCACCGTTCTCAAAGCGACGCTGGAGGCGTCCGGGTAGCGGCTCGATCCGCGGTCCCTGTTGCCCCGGAGCGCGACCTCGGCGAAGACTGAATCTCATGGCCGGCACACGTGGCGATGCCGAATACCACCGGCTGCGGACCCCACGGGCCGCAGCCGTGGCCGGTGTCCTCTTCGGCGTCCTGTTCGCCTCCAGCATCGTCCTGCTGCGCAGCGCACTGCCGGGCGCCGCGGGCACCCCGTGGGTGAGCCACCAGACGCAGATCACGACGGCCCTGATCCTCGCGCCCTTCGCGGGCATCGCGTTCCTGTGGTTCATCGGCGTCATTCGCGACCGGCTCGGAGATCTCGAAGACCGATTCTTCTCGACCGTCTTCCTGGGCAGTGGGCTGTTGTTCCTCGCGACGACATTCGTGTCGATGGCACTCGCCGGGGGAATGCTCGCCGTATCCCGGCTGCCCAGCGCCCCGCAGAACGACCTCGTCTACTTCGGTCGCGAGGTGATGCTGCACGTGAACAACGTCTACGGAGTTCGCATGGCCGGGGTGTTCATGATCTCGCTGGGGACCATCTGGTTGCGCACCGGGCTGATGCCGCGGTGGCTGGCCGTCGCGACGTACCTGCTGTCGCTCACGCTCCTGGTCGTCGTCAGCTTCAGTCTCTGGGTGACGCTGGTGTTTCCGGCGTGGGTGATGGTGATCAGTGTGTACATCCTGACCGTGGACCGACCGGCGTCTGTGCCACCGGACTGACGGCCGGTCGGCGGACCGAGGTCTCACCCGGTGCGGGTGATGTGGCCGGGACGTCCCGCGAGCATCGTCAGGACTGCGAGTCCCGGCTGTCGTGCGGGCGACGGCCGCAGGGAATCGCAGCCGACCGATGACGCGAGGAGAGCACGATGACGGACGCGAAACCCAACATCCTGGTCATCTGGGGCGACGACATCGGAATCACCAATCTCAGTTGCTACAGCGACGGACTGATGGGCTACCGCACACCGAACATCGACCGTATCGCGGACGAGGGCATGAGGTTCACCGACTCCTACGGCGAACAGAGCTGCACCGCGGGCCGGGCGGCGTTCATCACCGGGCAGAGCGTGTACCGGACCGGCATGAGCAAGGTGGGCATTCCCGGTGTCGACGTCGGGTTGTCGCCCGAAGACCCCACCATCGCCGAACTGCTCAAGCCCCTCGGATACGCGACCGGGCAGTTCGGGAAGAACCATCTCGGCGACCTGAACAAGTATCTGCCGACCGTGCACGGGTTCGACGAGTTCTTCGGCAACCTCTATCACCTCAACGCGGAGGAAGAACCCGAGCTCCCCGACTATCCCAGCGCGCACGACTATCCGAAACTGCACGAGGTGATGATGCCGCGCGGCGTCCTCCACTGCTGGGCCACCGAGGAAGACGGCGGCGAGGTCGATCCGCGGTACGGGCCGTTCGGGAAGCAGCGCATCGAGGACACCGGGCCGCTGAACAAGAAGCGCATGGAGACCATCGACGATGAGACGGTCTCCGCGGCAATCGACTTCATCACACGGCAGAAGGAAGCGGACACACCGTTCTTCGTGTGGATGAACACGACGCACATGCACCTGCGGACCCACACCAAACCGGAGAGTATCGGGCAGGCCGGGCACTGGCA
Organism: Rhodococcus sp. T7; assembly: GCF_009872365.1. Classification (NCBI taxonomy): domain Bacteria; kingdom Bacillati; phylum Actinomycetota; class Actinomycetes; order Mycobacteriales; family Nocardiaceae; genus Rhodococcus; species Rhodococcus sp. T7. Next base: position 13,143 of record NZ_WXYH01000254.1, on the reverse strand, counting down.
GTCGCCGTACCACGACACCATGGTCGATCACGACAAGCACGTGGGCCAGTTGCTCGACGCGGTCGACGAACTCGGTCTCACCGAGAACACCATCGTCATCTACAGCACCGACAACGGCCCGCACGCGAACACGTGGCCGGACGGCGCGACCACCCCGTTCCGCAGCGAGAAGGACACCAACTGGGAGGGCGCGTTCCGGGTCCCCGAGGTGATCCGCTGGCCGGGAAGGATTCCCGCCGGCGTCGTATCCAACGAGATCGTTCAGCACCACGACTGGCTTCCGACGTTCCTCGCCGCCGCGGGTGCGCCCGAGGTCGTCGAGCAACTGAAGACCGGCCACGACGCCGGCGAGAAGACGTTCAAGGCGCACATCGACGGCTACAACCTCCTGCCGTACCTCACGGGTGAGGTCGAGACGTCGCCGCGCCGGGGAATGGTCTACTTCTCCGACGACGGCGACGTGCTGGGGATCCGTTTCGACAACTGGAAGATCGTGTTCATGGAGCAGCGGGCGCAGGGCACCCTCGGATTGTGGGCGGAGCCGTTCACGCCGCTACGGCTGCCGAAACTGTTCAACCTGCGCACCGACCCGTTCGAGCGTGCGGACATCACGTCGAACACCTACTGGGACTGGTTCCTCGACCACGACTACATCGCCATCTACGGAACGGTCATCACGACTCAATTCCTCGAGACGTTCAAGGAATTTCCTCCGAGGCAGGAGCCGGCGAGCTTCACGATCGACCATGCGGTGGCAAAGCTGCACGCCTTCCTGGCGAAGGACTGACCGGGATGGGCGCCGGACTGGGTGGTTCCTGGTCGGACGGATCGTCGCGGTCCGCGATCGAGGACTTCGTGGGACGGGTGACGGCCCCGGGACCGGACTTCGTCGAGCCGGCGGACCGGGTGGCCGTTTTCGACAACGACGGCACACTGTGGTGCGAGAAGCCGATGCCGATCCAGCTCGACTTCACCATCCGGCGGCTGGCGGAGATGGCCGCCGACGATCCCGAACTGCAGCAGACGCAGCCCTGGCAGGCCGCGCACGAGCACGACCTGAAATGGCTCGGCGCCGCGATCGTCAAGCACTATCACGGCGACGACGCGGATCTGAAACTGTTGATGGGTGCGATCACCCGGGCGTTCGACGAGATCAGCGTCGAGAACTACGACGCCCGGGTCACCGCGTTCTTCGATGGAGCGGACCATCCGACGCTCGATCGCCCGTACCGGGGCTGCGGATACGCACCGATGGTCGATCTCCTGCGCTACCTGGAGGCGAACGGATTCACGCTCTACATCGCGTCCGGCGGTGACCGGGACTTCATGCGCCCCATCGCCGGGCAGCTCTACGGGATACCGCCGGAACGGATCATCGGCAGTGCACTCGGCCTCACCTACCGCGCCGAGGAAGGCCGGACGGAGCTGCTCTACAAGGCGGCGATGGATTTCTTCGACGACGGACCGGAGAAACCGGTGCGGATCTGGAGCAGGATCGGTCGGCGGCCGATCCTGTCGGTCGGCAACTCCAACGGCGACCTGCCGATGCTCGCGTTCTCCGGGCGACCCGACCGCCCGGCCCTGCGGGTGCTGATCCTGCACGACGACGCCGACCGCGAATTCGACTACGTCGCGGGTGCCGAGCATGCCCTCGAAGAGGCACGAGCGAACGACTGGACCGTGGTAAGCATGAAGAACGATTGGACGAGCGTCTTCTCTCCGGCCGTCACCTGAGCAGTCGGAAGGGAGACTTCGTGGACACCGTGACCGTTTCCGACGTCCGTCGCATCCCCGCCCAGACGTTCACCATGGGCTCGGATCGGCACTATCCGGAAGAGGGTCCGGCGCATCGGGTGGCGGTCGACGCGTTCGCGATCGAGGCGCACCAGGTCACCAACGAACAGTTCGCGCGGTTCGTCCAAGACACCGGTTACGTCACGGTCGCCGAACGTCCGCTGGACCCCGACGACTTTCCGGGGGCGCCCGCGGAAAATCTGCAACCCGGATCGATGGTGTTCGTCCCCACCCGGGGACCGGTCGATCTCCGGCACCTGAGCCAGTGGTGGACCTGGACGGTCGGCGCGTCCTGGCAGCGACCCACCGGGCCGGCGTCGACGATCACCGGCCGTGAACGACATCCCGTCGTCCACGTCGCCCACGAGGACGCGGCTGCGTACGCACAGTGGGCCGGACGGTCCCTCCCCACCGAGGCGCAGTGGGAGGCGGCGGCGCGCGGCGGTCTCGACCAGGCCGAATTCACCTGGGGCGACGCCCCGGACGCCGGATCCCCGCCGCCGGCGAACTACTGGCACGGGGACTTCCCGTGGCGCGCCGACCCCGGGTACGGCACCACGACCGCCGTCGGAAGCTATCGGCCCAACGACTACGGACTGTTCGACATGGCGGGAAACGTGTGGGAGTGGACCGCCGACTGGTACGCCGAGCGGCACAGTGGTTCCGCGGAGTCGTGCTGTGCGCCACGCAATCCGCGTGGGCCCGGCATGTCGGAGAGCTTCGACCCGCGCCAACCCCAGTTCCGGGTTCCACGGAGGGTGATCAAGGGTGGATCGTTCCTCTGCGCCGACAGTTACTGCCGCCGGTACCGGCCCGCGGCGCGGCGGCCGCAGATGGTCGACACCGGGATGAGCCACATCGGATTCCGCTGCGTCGAGGCCGTGCCCGTATCAGAGTAGGCCGGGTCAGAGTAGGACCAGCACGGCGAGGAGCGCGAGCAGTGTGACGACGCTGGACGTGACGACGGCGGCGAACGTCGCCGGCGCGAATACCCCGGATTCGATCTGCCTGCTGATGACCCGGTAGCGGTAGGTGCCGTAGGCGGATACCAGCAGGCCCGCGGCGATCAGGATGAATCCGGCGGCAATGGCGTGGTCGCCGCGGTGCGGGGCGAACTTCGCCACCGCCACCCCGAGTGCGGCGACACTGATGCCGGTGCGGTGCCACGCGAGATAGGTGCGTTCGTTCGCGAGGTGGTCGCGTGCGGTGCTGCCCGTGTTCGGCTGGGTGGGGCCGAAGATGTCGCGACTCACGCGCCGCCGCCCAGGAACCCGATCTCCGACAGGCTCGACTGGAATCCGGAATCGACCGGGGACAGTCCGGAGATCCAGACGAGGACGCGGGTGGTGGGTGCGGGCGTCCGGGCGGCGATCCGGGTGACCCCGGGCGCGAGCGTGGCGGCGCCGAGCAACTGGGTGTGGCCGATGTTGGCCCATGCGGCGGGCGCGGTCCGGATCTCGACCCGGGTGCCCGGCGTGGGGGATTCGATCCAGACGGTCCGCAGATCGACGGGCTGCGGAAACGACACGATCAGGCCGACACCGCCCGTCGTCGGCGGCAGTTGTTGCGGGTAGCGGTCGGTGGCCCAGAACGTTGCCGGGTTCGCATCGACCGCGAGCGACGCCCTCGTCCCGTTGTCGGGGAAGTGCTGGGGTGAGTAGACGGCCGCGGACGACGGGATCAGCGGCGTCGGGTCGGGTTCCGGCGCGGGCGCGATCTCGCTGAGAGTGCTGTCCGCGACGGCCGCGGGCGGTGCGTCCGACGCGGTGAACGCGGTGCTGATCGCCCACCCGGCGGCGCCGAGCGCGACGACCACGGCGAGCGCGGCGCTCATCGCGGGAAGCGGCGCCCGCGGTCGGGCCGACCGCTCGTCGGTCTTCGGGCGGAGCTTCTTCCTCGGGGCGAACGCGGGAGCCGACCGAGCCCGCGCGTCGGACAGCATCCGGTCGAGGGCGTCGACCATCGCCTGCGCGGTGTCCATTCCGGGTTGGCGGGTGAGGGCGTTCACGGCGACGTCGGACAGCCGATGGGGAATTGTGGGCCGCACCCGATGCGGTGGGACGACGGAACCGTCACCCCGACGGCCGGCGGGGGGAAGTCCGGCCGGGAGGGTCTCGCCGGACTGCGGCAGCGGCCACGTGCCGAGCAACAGCGTGTACAGCAGCGCGCCGAGGCCGGCGACGTCGTCGGCCGTGCTGCTGTCGGCGAGGGTGGCGGGGAAGGCGAGGACCGCGAGTCCGTCACGGGAGATCCGCACCCGGTTGGGATGATCGAGTGAGATGCGGGCACCGAAATGGTGCGCGTCCGCGGTGGCGGCGGCGAGGTCGCGCACGATGCGCGCGGCGTCCAACGGCCGCGGAACCGTGCGCGCGATATCCGCGAGACGCCATCCGGGCGTCCATTCCGCGACCACGGCGATCCGGTCGCCGACCGCCGCGATGTCGTAGACCTGCGCGATCCGGCCCTCGTGGCTGAAGCTGGTCCCGGTGGTGTTCCGGCAGAACCGCTCCACCGGATCCGGACGGGTATCGGTGTCGCGGAGGTGCGCCGAGTCGACGAGGCTGAGCGAGACGTCCCTGCACAGTTCGGTGTCGTGCGCGTGCCACCACTGCACCCAGTCGGGTCCGGCGAATCGTCCGAGGAGTGTGTATCGAGTGGCGACGACCATGCCCGGGGCGAACGGATCCCGGTCCTGCGGCGAATGCGGCGGGACCCCGGACACCGGCATTGCTGTCATCTACTCTCCCCGACCCCGAAAACTTCTGTCAGGCAACTGCCACCCGGCCGCAGAGCAGACGTTCGCAGCACCGGGCCCAGTCCCGATCATCCTCGGATGCCGCGCGAATCGGGTGCTTTTCGGCCGACCTAGCCGAGGACGTGTTCCGCGTACCGTGCGACCGCGAGCACTAGGTCGTCCGAATGCCGGGGGCCGATGATCTGCAGGCCCACCGGAAGACCCGCCGCGGTGCGTCCGACCGGGATGCTGATCGCCGGTTGCTGCGTCAGGTTGAACGGGTACGTGAACGGCGTCCACTGCGGCCACCCGGTGAGGTCGCTGCCCGGCGGCACGTCGTAGCCCGCCTCGAAAGCCGGAATGGGGACGGTGGGTGTGAGCAGGACATTGTGCGTCAGATGGAATTTGCCCATCGTGATGCCGATGTCCGCGGCGACCGCGCGAGCGTCGAGATAGTCTACCGCGCTGAACTTCTCGCCCCGTTCCCACACCTTGCCGAGACCCGGGTCGACCTTGTCGCGTGCCCCGTCCGGGAAGTTCTTCAGCATGGCCGCGGCCCCGGCCGCCCACAACAGTTCGAAGGCGTCGATCGGATCGCCGAACCCGGGGTCGGCGGCGGTGACCGGCAGACCCGCGGCGTCGATCGCCTGCACCGCTCGGTCGACGATCGCCCGGACCTCCGGATCGACGGTCACGTAACCGAGCGTGGGGGAGTACGCGACGCCGAGTCCGACCACGTCGCGGCCGATCTCGCCGCGGAACGTCGTCGGGAACGGGGCCAGCGACGTCGGGTCGCGCGGGTCGGGCAGCGACAGGATGTCCATCAGCAGTGCCGCGTCCTCGACGGTGCGGGTGATCGGGCCTGCGTGCGCCAGCGGCCCGAACGGGCTCGCCGGGAACAGGGGGATCCGGCCGTGGGTGGGCTTGAAACCGACGACGCCGCAGAACGACGCGGGGATCCGCACACTGCCGCCGCCGTCGGTGCCGACGGAGCAGGGGCCGAGACCCGCCGCGACCGCCGCGGCACTGCCGCCCGAAGAACCACCGGCCGTCTTGGTCGGGTCGGCCGGGTTGCGGGTGATCCCGCACAGGGCGCTGTCGGTGACGGCCTTCCAGGCGATCTCGGGGGTCGTGGTCTTGCCGAGGAACACCATCCCGTCCTCGCGCAGGCGGGCGGCCACGGGACTGTCGACGTCCCACGGCTGGTCCTCGTCGACGGCCTGCGATCCGCGGAGCGTCGGCCAGCCGTCCGTCAGGAAGATGTCCTTGATGGAGATCGGGACGCCGTCGAGCAGTCCCTTGGAGTAGCCGGTGTTCCAGCGCTCCTCGGAATTCCGGGCCTGCGCGAGCGCCCGCTCCTCGTCGACGAGGCAATAGGAATTGATGGTGCGGTCGCGCTCGGTGATGGCGTCGAGCATCGCCTGCGTGGCTTCCACCGGCGAAAGTTCTCCGGACGAGTAGGCCGTGACCAGTTCGACGGCGGTCATGTCGGTGGGATTCATGAGAACTCCTTCAGCCTGGACGTTCGGGCCCTGTCATCATCGGCTCGGTACGTACCCGAGATGCTTGTCAACTACGTTCTCGAGCGGGTACCCCGTCACCCAGCGTTCGAAATTCTCGGTGAACACGGTGACGAGGTCGTCTCGCCAGCCGGCGAAGTCGCCCGAATTGTGGGGCGTGATCGACACGTTCGGCATCTCCCAGAGCGGATGGTCCGCGGGGAGTGGTTCCGTGTCGAACACGTCGAGCGCGGCGCCCGCGATCGTTCCCGCCCGCAGCGCGGCGACGAGGTCGTCGGTGCGCACGAGCTCACCCCGTCCCACATTGACGAACCGCGCGCCCGGCTTCATCGCGGCGAACGTCGTATCGCGGAACAGGTGGCGGGTCTGCTCGGTGAGCGGGGCCACCGCGATCACGTAATCGGCGACGGCGAGCTGATTCGGAAGGTCTTCCGTGGCGGTGACCGTCCCGAAGTCGGGATCGGCGTTGCGGGCGGTGCGACCCGATCCGCTGACCTTCATCCCCGCGGCGCGGAGAAGCCGGGCGATCGCGCGGCCGATGGGTCCGGTGCCGACGATCAGGGCGGTGCGGCCCGCGATCCGCTCGGATTCGCGGTGCTGCCACGTGTGGGACTGCTGCAGTCGGAGCGAACCCCGCAGATCCTTCGCGAACGAGAGGATCTGGGCGAGCACGTACTCGGCGATCGCGCCGTCGAACACGCCCCGGGAGTTGGTGATCGTGACGTCGCTGTCGCGGGCCTCGGGGAACATGACGGGATCGACGCCGGCCGCGGCGATGTGCAACCACTGCAGGGAACCGGCGGCATGCCACGCTCCGGGCACCGCGTCGGTGAGGAAGTCGTAGAGGAACAGCACGTCCGCGCCGTCGAGGGCGTCACTCAGCCCCGCCTTGCCGGTGTAGCGAACTTCGGCACGGGACGCGACCGGTGCCATGAGTTCGTCGCTCGGCAGAACGTGGGCATGTAGCACCGCGACGATCGGGTTCCGACTCACGTTGACACCGTAAGAGTAACTCGTATGATTGTCAACAATCTGATAATGCTCGGGCGCGGCCGAAACGAAGGTGAGGCCTGGTGTTGGAACTGAACATTCCCGAATTCGAAGGGCCGATCGCGCAACGGGGAATAGGCATCATCGCCCCGTTCGACCTGGCCCTCGAACGTGAACTCTGGCGTTGGGCTCCCCTCGAGGTGAGCCTGCATCTGGCGCGCACGCCGTACGAACCCGTGCCCGTCAGCCTGGAGATGGCCGAACTCGTATCCGAACGAAGACACCTCATGGCGGCGACGCGCGACGTCCTGCACGTCGAGCCGGAGGTCGTGGCCTATCTGTGCACGTCGGGAAGTTTCATCAAGGGCCTCGACTACGAGCGGACGCTGTGCGACGCGATCTGCGAGGCAGGCGCCCTGCACGCGGTCACCACGTCCGGGGCGCTGGTCGAGGCGATCGAACACCTCGAGCTCAGCCGGCTGTCGGTGATCACGCCGTACGACGCCCCGCTGACCGAACGGTTACACGCGTTCCTGAACGAGGCCGGCACCGAGGTGGTGCGCTCCGATCACCTCGGGCTCGGCGGCGGCATCTGGAAGGTCAACTACCGCACGATCGCCGAGCGGATCATCGCGGCGGACGACCCCCGGTCGGAGGCGATCTTCGTCAGCTGTACCAACCTGCCGACCTACGACATCATCGCCCCGATCGAGCAGGAACTCGGCAAACCGGTCCTCACCGCCAACCAACTCACGATCTGGGCCTGTCTGGGCCGGATGAAACTCCCCATGACAGGGCCCGGCAAGTGGCTCCGCAACGTCTTCTGACACACCCCCTCACGACACGAAAAGAGGAGAATGCATGACGAGCACGCCGACACCCACTGTGGGATTCATCTACCCGGATCACGCCGCCGAAGACGACTACCCTTTCGCCGCGGAGATGCTCGGAGTGGATCTGCCGGTCGTGCACATCTACGGCACCGACCTGCACGCCGTGCCCGAACTGCTCGACCTCGGCAGCCCGGAGAAACTCGCCGGCGGGGCCGCACTGCTCGCCGACGAGAAGCCGGACGCCGTCGTGTGGGCGTGCACGTCGGGCAGCTTCGTCTACGGCCCCGACGGCGCGAAGCAGCAGGCCGAGACGCTCGCCGCCGCCACCGGGGTGCCCACGTCCAGCACCAGTTTCGCGTTCGTCAACGCCCTGCACGCCCTGGGGATCACCCGGGTCGCGGTGGCCGCGAGCTACCCGGAGGACGTCGCGAAGCTGTTCGTCGAATTCCTCGCCGCCGCCGGCATCGAGGTGCTGTCGATGTCGAGCGCGGGAATCGACACCGCCGCCGAGGTCGGTCAGCTCAGCCCCGAATCCGTGGTGGAACTCGCGGTGGAAAACGACCACCCGGACGCCGAAGCCCTGCTCATCCCCGACACGGCCATGAGGACGCTGGGCGCGCTGAGTACTCTCGAGCAGCGCCTCGGCAAGCCGGTCCTCACGGCAAACCAGGTGACCATCTGGGAAGGCCTGCGTCTTGCGGGCCACACGGCGGTACAACCGTCGTTAGGAACCTTGTTCGAGAAAGGCCACAGTCATGGCTCTGACTGACCTGGAACCCGTCAGTCGTCAATCGACTGCCGAATTCATCGCGGACCGCCTGCGGGTCGCCATCATGAAGGGTGCCCTCGAACCGGGTGCACAGCTGGGCGAGGCGGAACTGGCCGCGCACTTCCAGGTCTCACGCGGACCCCTGCGCGAAGCCATGCAGAGGCTCGTGTCCGAGGGCATACTGCACAGCATCCGTCACCGTGGGATCTTCGTGACGGAACTGAGCCTCGACGACGTCGTCGACGTGTACCGCAGCCGGTCGGTCATCGAGCGCGGGGCCCTCGAGATGATTCTCGCCGACGGTCGCCGGGAAGCCACCTACCTGGCGCTCGAACCCACCGTCCTCGTGATGCAGGCCGCGGCCGAGCGTGGCGACGCCGCCGCCGTCTCGGACGCCGATCAGCAGTTCCACCAGATCCTGGTGGAGAGCGCGCAGAGCCCGCGGCTCATCCGCGCGGCGCGGACGCTGCTGATCGAGACCCGGATGTGCCTGGGTGCATTGCAGACCACCTACGACGACATCCGCGAGCAGGCGCAGGAACACGCGACCCTGCGCGAGGCGATCCGGTCGGGCACGGCAGGCGAGGTGCAGAAACTGCTCGCGGAACACCTGGACGACGCCGTCCAGCGGCTCCGCGCCGATCAGAAGACGCTGTCGTCATAGCGACAGTGCAGTAGAGGTAACTGCCGAGGAGGGGCAATGACTCAGGTAGCTGAGGTTCAGGGATCCACCAACAGTCACGATCGGTACCCCACTCGGATCGCCTCCGAGCCGTCGATGCTCCAACGGAACGAACCCGCCGTCTGGGGTAAACCCGCGGACGGTCCCTTCGACGCGGCCGCCTTCGCCGGACACGAGGCACGCGGCTTCACCATCGTCGACCACGTCCTGGGCGACGGCGAAGTGACGTCGTGCCGGGAGGAACTCGACCGGCTGTCCCGGGATCCGTCGATGCGCGACAGCGGTCGCGTCATCACCGAACGCGGCACCGACGAGGTTCGGTCCGTCTTCGACGTCCACCGGCGCAGTGACGTGGTGGCCGCGCTGATCCGCGACGGCCGGATTCTCGACCGCGCACGGCAACTTCTCGGCTCCGACGTCTACATCCACCAGAGCCGGATCAACTCCATGCCCGGTTTCAAGGGCACCGGTTTCTACTGGCACTCGGACTTCGAGACCTGGCACGCCGAGGACGGGCTCCCGGTGCCGCGGGCCGTCAGCTGCTCGATCACCCTCACCGAGAACTACCCGTTCAACGGGTCGCTGATGGTGATGCCCGGTTCGCACAAGCGGTTCGTCCAGTGCGTCGGCGCAACCCCCGACGACAACTACACGTCGTCTCTCGTCGAGCAGGAGGTCGGGGTTCCGCGCCGGGAGGACGTGACCCGGATGGCCGCGGAGTTCGGGATCGACCAGTTCACCGGTGCGGCGGGCACCGCGCTGTGGTTCGACTCCAACGTCATGCACGGGTCGGGCAACAACATCACGCCGTACCCGCGGTCGAATCTGTTTCTCGTGTTCAACAGTGTCGAGAACACGCTCGTCGCGCCGTTCGCCGCACCGCGACCGCGGCCGGAGTACATCGCGTCGCGCGACTTCACGCCGTTGTCCTGACGTGAGTGGCGCAGTGTGCCCCGGCACGCCGCGCCACTCACCTACGCCGGGAGCTCGTGCAGGGCGCGGGCGAGGTGGGCGAGTTCGGGAACCTCGGCGGCCCGGTCCAGCGCCGACTCCAGGGTGGCGTCGTGGGTGGGACGCGCCTCGTCCAGCGCCGCCCGGCCCGCGGGCGTGAGTTCGGTGTAGATGCCGCGACGGTCGTCGTCGCACAGGATCCGGGTGAGCAGCCCGCGGTTCTCCAGCCGGTTCACGAGCCGGGTGGTGGCACTGCTGCTCAGCGCGGCCGCGCGGGCGAGCTGCGCCATCCGCATGTGCCAGCCGTCCTGGCGGCTCAGTGCGTCGAGCACCGTGTACTCGACCACCGAGAGGTCGTGACCCCGCTGCAGGGCGCGTTCGAGTTCCGCCTCGAGCAGACCGTGCAGGGCCGCGAGCGTGCGCCATCCCTGCGACCGGATCTCGACGGCGTCGTCAGCGACTGCCATGGCCACCTCCTGTGGATACGAGTGCCGGGTCAGAATACCAGCTTGCGCACATATCAGGCGTGTGCAACTATTTATGGCGCGCTTGCAACTAATGCAGACGCAGTATTCGAGCTAGCGCTCTTATCTCTTCGAAGCTGTACGAAAGGAGTGGCTGCGATGCCACTGGGTCTGCTCGCCCTCGCAATGGGCGGCTTCGGGATCGGTCTCACCGAATTCGTAATCATGGGACTGCTGCCGGAGGTGTCGGCCGATTTTCAGGTGACCGAATCGGTGGCCGGCTACCTCATCTCCGGCTACGCCCTCTCTGTCGCCATCGGGGCCATCGTCATCACCGCAGCGGTCACCCGCTTCGACCGCAAAACAGTCCTCCAGGCGCTGATGGTGCTGTTCATCGGCGGCAACCTCCTGTCGGCGATCGCCCCGACCTACGAGGTCATGATGGGCGGACGCGTCCTCGCGGCCCTGTGCCACGGCGCGTTCTTCGGCATCGGGTCGGTTCTCGCCGCCGACCTCGTGCCCGCGAGCAAGCGGGCCGGCGCCATCGCGACGATGTTCGCCGGGCTCACCATCGCGAACGTTCTCGGTGTCCCGTTCGGCACGTTCCTCGGCCAGCAGTTCGGCTGGCGCTCCACGTTCTGGGCCATCACCGTCATCGGAGTCGTGGCGTTGATCGGCATCACCGCGCTGGTGCCGTCCGTGTCCCGTGCAGCGGACGCACCGGAACCTGCCAGTCTGCGCAGCGAACTGCGGGCCTTCCGGAACCCGCAGGTGTGGTTCTCGATCGCCGTCACCATCCTCGGATTCGGCGGCATGTTCGGTGCGTTCACCTACATCGCGTTCACCCTCACCGAGGTCGGCGGCTTCGCGTCGACCAGCGTCCCGTGGCTGCTCGTGCTCTTCGGCGGCGGCCTGTTCGTCGGCAACGTCCTCGGCGGACGCGCCGCCGACAAGGCGCTCACCCGAACCCTGACCACCGTTCTCGCCGTGCTCACCGTCGTGCTCGTCGTATTCGCCCTCACGGCCGGCAGCAAGCCGATGACGATCGTCGCCCTGTTCCTCATGGGACTCTTCGGATTCGCGACCGTCCCCGGACTGCAGATGCGCATCATGAACTACGCGGCGCAGGCGCCGACCATGGCATCCGGCGCCAACATCGCCGCCTTCAACGTCGGCAACGCACTCGGAGCCTGGCTCGGCGGCATCACCATCGCAGCGGGACTCGGCTTCACCTCCCCGATCTGGATGGGAGCGGCACTCACCGTGGCCGCGCTTGCCGTCCTCCTTGTCGCCACTGCAGTCGACCGTCGATCGAAAGCGCAGCCGGTAGAAGATGATTCGGCAGTCGTGCCGGTCTAGCGGCGGAGCCGCCCGGGGCGCAAACACGAACACCCCGCACCGAATGCTCGGTGCGGGGTGTTCGGGTCAGGCGGGGGACTACCGGTGGGTGAACTCCGGCGACCGCTTTTCGACGAACGCGGCCATGCCTTCCTTCTGGTCCTCGGTGGCGAAGGTCGAGTGGAAGACGCGTCGCTCGAAGCGAATTCCCTCGCTGAGGGTGGTCTCGAAGGACCGGTTGACCGCTTCCTTCGCCATCATCGCGACGGGCAGCGACATCTCGGCGACGGTGGTGGCCGTGTCCAGCGCTTCGTCGAACAGATCGGCGGCCGGGACGATGCGGGCGACGAGTCCGGCGCGTTCGGCCTCCACGGCGTCCATGTTCCGGCCCGTCAGGCACAGTTCCATCGCCTTGGCCTTACCGACGGCACGCGTGAGGCGCTGCGAGCCGCCGATGCCGGGGATGACACCGAGTTTGATCTCGGGCTGACCGAACTTGGCGGTGTCGGCGGCGAGGAGGATGTCACACATCATCGCCAGTTCGCATCCGCCGCCGAGGGCGTAGCCCGCCACGGCGGCAACGATGGGTTTACGGGCGGCGGCGATGCGGTCGCCGATGGAGAAGAAGTCGTCGAGGTACACGTCCATGTACGACTTGGTCTGCATCTCCTTGATGTCGGCGCCGGCGGCGAACGCCCGGTCGGACCCGGTGAGGAGGATCGCGCCGATGTCGCTGTCGCTGTCGAGTTCCTCGATTGCCGTGACGAGTTCGCGCAGCAGTTGGGAGTTCAACGCGTTCAGCGCTTTCGGGCGGTTGAGGGTGATGATCCCGACCCGGCCCTTGCGGTCGAGGAGGATGGTGTCGTAGTCGGTCATTGCTGATCTCCGGTTGTCGTAGGGGCCGTCAGGCCGAGTTCGAGGTCGCCGAGGGGTGCGAAGAACTGCGCGACGTCGGCGTCGGTCACGTCGTCGATCGTCGCGGGCGACCAGTGCGGGTTGCGGTCCTTGTCGACGACCTGCGCCCGGATCCCCTCGACCAGATCGGCCGAACCCAGGCACGCCACGGAC
>NZ_WXYH01000253.1:0-1003 GCF_009872365.1 Rhodococcus sp. T7 | reverse complement strand
GGTCGTGCGGGGCGCCATTGGCGTCGAGCAAGGCCAGAGCGGCATCCACCATCGGCGGTGGCCCACAGAGGTAGACCTCGGTCTTGCTGATGTCCGGTTCGCGGCGGCTCACCACGTCGGTGACATTGCCTTCTTCGACGACGATCGACCCCGCGGGCTGTGGGTCCATCGATTCCGACAGGCAGGCCACGAACGTGAAGTCCGTCAGCCCTCGTCCGAGTTCGAGGATCTCGTCGACGTAGAACAGGTCGGCGGGAGTGCGGGCACCGTAGTAGAAGTGCACCGGGCGGGTGTTGGCTGTCTCGCTCATGTGCCGCAGCAGCGAGAGGACCGGGGCCATCCCCGCCCCGCCTCCGATCAGGACGATCGGCAGGACGTGGCCTTCTTTGAGGGTGAACGACCCGTACGGGCCCGTCAGGGCGATCTCGTCGCCAACCGAGATGCCGTCCTCGAGCAGGCCGGCGAATTTCCCGCCGGGGTACTTCTTGATGAGGAACTCCACCCGGTCCGGTGTCATCTGGGTGGTCGCCATGGAGAAGGACCGGTGTTCCTCGCTGCCCGGGATTGTCAGGTCGGCGTACTGGCCGGGTTTGAACTCGAACGTTGCCGGCTCGACGGGCTGCAGCTGCAGCGACACGATGTCCTTGGTCATCGATTCGATCGCTACCACGCGGGTACGCACGTCTTGGATGGGAACCCCGCCGAGAAGTTCGTCCTCGTCGAAGTTGAGCAGTTCGATCGTGCAGTCACTGTATGCGGTTGCGCGGCACAGCAGTACGTGCCCCTCGTCGACCTCGGATTCGTTGCACGCAAACGTCGAGTAGTTCTCCATCTGGATATCGCCGTCGAGGACGTAGGACTTGCAGGCCGAGCACCGCCCCTCACGGCAGCCGTGCATCAGGTGGATGCCTTGCCGGAATGCGGCATCGAGGATGTACTCGTCTTCGCCGACTTCCATCTCGATGTCGACGGGCTCGAAGTTGATACGGTGCTTGTCGGCCAC
>NZ_WXYH01000252.1:0-1017 GCF_009872365.1 Rhodococcus sp. T7 | reverse complement strand
CCAGCGTGAAAGCCCGAGGCTAACTCTCGTGGCGGATACGTGTGGGTGATCGGCCTGCCCCGGGTCGGTACCCGGGCAGCATCAGGGGGCTTCCCCCGAGATGTGGACACCAATTCCTATGCTGCGGTGGCCAGCGTAGCCGATCGCTTCTCGTATTCGATCGGACAGATCTGACCGAGAGTGGAATGCCTCCTTCGCGTGTTGTAGTGGGTGATCCAGCGGAAGACGGCGGCGCGGGCCTCAGCCGCGCTGGTCCAGCGCTTTGTGCCCTGCAGCGTCTCTCGCTTCAACGTCGCGTTCAACGATTCGGCAGCGGCGCTGTCCGCTGACGTTCCGACTGCGCCCTGCGACCGGGTCACTCCCAGCTCGCGGCAGACATCCGCGAAGTTCTGCGAGACGTATTGGGCGCCGTTGTCGCTGTGAAATATTGCCCCGTCGAGACCGCTGGCACCACGGGCGGCGGCTGCCGCCCGCAGCGCGTCGGTGACCAGCTCGGTGCGCATGTGTGCAGCGATCGACCAACCCGCCAGCCGTTTCGAGTTCAGGTCCAAGACCGTTGCCAGGTAGGGGAACTGGCCGTCCCCGACGGGGAGGTAGGTGGGGTACCTACCTGCACGCAGTGCTCGGGGGAATGTCGCCGACGTATCGGGTGTTCGGCGCGCTCGCAGTGAAGTCCCGCCGGATCAGGTCCGGCACCGGAGCCGCGGAGGGTTCGGGGACCGTGGTAACAGCGCGACGGCATTGGCCTTGAACTCCGCCGAGTACGCCTTCATGACCATTGGTGACATCTCTTCCTCTGGGTCCTTCACGACCTAGTGTTCACGATGTCCTCATTCAGGGGGAAACCCCCAGGAGCTGATCGACGAGGAGTTCCTCGACACGACGATTCGGATACTGTGATGCAGGACACGCCACTTTTTGGGTGGGATCACAGTCGTGCCCTAGTACTGCAACGGCACATGCTTGACAGATGGACGATACTGATTGCGTGGTCCTCGATCTGGTTGCTGCCGAGTT
>NZ_WXYH01000251.1:0-1020 GCF_009872365.1 Rhodococcus sp. T7 | reverse complement strand
CCTTTTATAGCTTGGGTTTTCGTCCCGGCGAGCCAGGCGAGGGCGAGCATCGACAAGGTGATGTGGGCGTACCAGGCGCGATAGGTGCGTACCTGGTAGTGGTCGAGGCCGGCCTCGTTCTTGGCTTGCTGGAAGCATTCCTCGACCCGCCACCGTGATCCGGCGATGGTGGCGAGTTCGGTGAGCGTGGTCCGCCTGGGTCCGGCACAGATGTAGTACGCGATCTCGGTCGGATCGGAGAGGGAGCGGCGCGCGAGCAGCCAGTGCCCGCGACCGGGCGCCCAAGCGATCGAAGATCGGGATCCGCGCCCAGGAGTATTCGCGCGGTCCGTGGGCGCCGTCGCCGGCGGAGATGCGCCGCCACTGTTTCGGCGGGACTGCGGCGATCATCTCGTCGGCGCGGCCGCCGCGTCCGCTCGGGGTGAAGACGTCGTCGTTGCAGCGCGTGGCCAGGACGTAGGAAATATCGCGTTCCTCGAGCCAGACCCGTAGGTACTTGACCTGTCCGTAGGCCTCGTCCGCGGTGACCCACGAAAACGGGACCCGCGCGTCGAGGGCGCGCGCGATCATGTGTTGCGCCAGTCTCGGTTTGGTCGCGAACTCCACGTCGTCAGTGATGCCGGCGGCGCGGCACCGGTCGCGGTCGGAGGTCCACGATTCGGGCAGGTACAGCTCCCGGTCGATCAACGCGTGGCCGGCGGCGCTGGCGTAGGCGAGGAACACTCCGATCTGGCAGTTTTCCACCCGCCCGGCGGTGCCGGAGTACTGGCGTTGCACCCCGGCCGAGCGGGTGCCCTTCTTGAGGAATCCGGTGTCGTCGACAACCAGGACACCGGCCGGATCGCCGAGGCGTTCGACCACGTAGTCACGGACGTCGTCGCGGACGCCGTCGACGTCCCAGTCCGCCCGCCGCAGCAACCGTTGCATCCCGTCCGGGCTGATCTCACCGGCCCGCTCGGCGAGGGTCCACCCGTTCTTGCGTTCCAGACCCGCAACCAATCCCGTCACATATTCACGGAC
>NZ_WXYH01000250.1:0-1045 GCF_009872365.1 Rhodococcus sp. T7 | reverse complement strand
ACCGGGATCCGCAGCCGTGGATGCCCGCCCGGATAGGTGTCGAGGCAATCCCAGGTCAGTCGGCGGATTTCGTCGCGGCGGGCGCCGGACCACCGCAGCAACAACAGCGCGGCCCTTTGTAGCGGGTCGGCCAGGTCGTCGACCGCGGTCATGATCGCGTCGAGTTCGTGTTGCGGAAGATACCGGGGAATCGACTCCGGGCGCCGGGGTGTGTCACGAGAGGTCAGCAACGGTCGCCCTGGCACCTCCGCCCATCCCCAGACCGCGGTGTCGCGGCAGAACCCGGCGATCGCGTTGAGTTCGTGCTTAACCGTGGTCGTCGCCAGCGGCAGACCGGTGTGCTGACTCGGACAGGTCGGCAGCCACCGCATGTACTCCTCGACGATGGCGCGATCAACCTGGGCGAAACTGTGGACCTGCGGGTGATTTTCGCCGAGCCAGTTGACGAACCGGCGCAGAGCCTGCCGGGCGTTGTGCACTGTCTGCGGGCGATCGAGCTTGGCGTCGAGCCGCAGTTGTAGGTATCTCTCGATGACCGCCCTGATTTTGGGCGGACACGGTTCGGGGAGCAATCGGTCGGTCCAGTTTTCGATCGTTCGCGTGCCGATGCGCGGCGCTGTGGTGACCTGGCCGAGGTTGTACAGCAGCACGTGGGTGGCGTGCAGGTTCGCGAGGTGATTGCGGAGGAACCCGCGGTTGGCGTCCGGGTCATCGTGAAACTGGCCGTTCGCGAACAGGGTCCGGCGCAGAACATTGAAATCGTCGCGTGCGGCGAAGTCGCGGATGGCTGACCCGAATGCGAACAGATCGGCGGCGGTGATCGCGGTCAGGTCGGGGTCGCCGCGGTGGAGCATGACCCGGCCCAGGCACCACGTCAGACTGTTCCGGGCCTTGGCCGGGGAGTGGCCCAGTTCGGTCAGTCGCGCGACCCACTGCTCGAACAGTACGAGATCGACGCCGAGGCCGGAGCTGCCGCTGCGCCGGTCCAGCAGACGTGCGTACTTTCGGCCGAGAAGGAAGTCGAAGTCCAGGCCAACCCCTTGCA
>NZ_WXYH01000249.1:0-1045 GCF_009872365.1 Rhodococcus sp. T7 | reverse complement strand
TGTTGGCCGTCGCTGAGAATGCAGACGATGGCGTCACGGAATTTGCAGACGCAGGTGTCGCCGTTCGTCGGCAGGCTGACGGGCCCGTCGGCACGGTGACTGCTGTGCGTCATTGTGAACGCCGCCGATCGGCACGATGACGGACGTACCCGGGCACGGCAAGACCGGACGGGACAGTTTTGTCAGCCGCTGCGGGGTGGGGACAGCAGACGTCCCTGTGTGTAGATCCCGATCAGGTCCCACGGTGGATCGGGGAACCCGAAGCGGCGACGATCCTCGACCGCGGCCGCCGACAGGACGCACAGTGCGTCCCCGAGCGGATTCCCGACGTACCGGATGGTGCAGAACGCCTCGCGGGCGACGAGGCCCAGCCGCTCGGTACCCCGGCGATGTAGCCACTGCACATGCTCACCGGTAGTGCGACGTAGCCAGCGGCGCACGGTCGATTCCGGGCGGCCCATCCGCTCGGCGATCCTCCGGAACCCCAGGCCTTTCGCCTTGTGGGCCAACGCATTCCCGATCACCTCGGCGGTGTCGGCCCGGCGCACCTGCAGGGCGGTGGGCAACAGGATGTGCGTGGCGCCGCAGTCGCGGCAGCGCACCCTTGTGGGCGCACGGTCAGGGTCGTCTCGCGGACGGTGCGGGCACGCCCGTGTCCCCACCTGGCCACCGTGCCCCGGCACTGCGGGCATCGCATGGTGCCGGCGTCGAGGAAGGTGTCGGCCTCCTCGGGCCGGCGTATGACGATCACAGCCGATGACTCCGCTCATGGTGGGACCAGTGTCGACGACTACATCCAATCGCACCAGGGGCCGGTTCGTGTTGGTAGCAGCGCTTCTCACGGCACGCCGTCACGCCGGACGACGAACGACGTCGCCGCCGTCACCGCACGGTCGTGTCCGCCCGATCCGGCATCGCTCATCACGGCTGTTCTCGTTCCTCGGCACGGTGACGATGCAGACGATCGGCCCTCTGCCCGGAACCCATCTGCATCACGGGTGACGGTTGGTGGCCCCGTGGTCGTCATATGCAGAGACGCTCAACA
>NZ_WXYH01000025.1:0-22438 GCF_009872365.1 Rhodococcus sp. T7 | reverse complement strand
CGGCCGGGGTGCTGACCGCCGGCGAGGTCACCGAACTCGCCGAACTCTGGACCCAAGCCCTCACCGCACTGACCACCCACACCCACACCCCCCACGCAGGCGGACTCACCCCCACCGACCTCGACCTCATCACCCTCGACCAACACACCATCGACACCCTCGAAACCCACTACCCCACCCTCACCGACATCTGGCCCCTCACCCCACTCCAAGCCGGACTCCTCTACCACTCCGAACTCACCCACACCCACGACACCTACACCGTCCAACTCGTCCTCACCCTCCACGGCCCCCTCGACCCCCACCAACTCCACACCGCCGCCAACACCCTCCTCCACCGCCACCCCAACCTCCGCGCCGCCTTCACCCACACCCCCGACGGCACCCCCACCCAAATCATCACCGCCCACACCGAACTGCCCTTCACCCACCACGACCTCACCCCCCTCGACCCCCACCACCGCCACGCCACCACCGACCACCTCCTCACCACCGACCGCACCACCCGCTTCGACCTCACCGACCCCCCACTGATCCGCCTGACCCTCATCACCCACACCCCCACCGACCACCGCCTCGCCATCACCAACCACCACATCCTCCTCGACGGCTGGTCCACCCCCCTGCTCCTGCGCGAACTGCTCCACCTCTACACCACCGGCAACGACCACCACCTCCCCCACACCACCCCCTACCGCGACTACCTCACCTGGCTCACCCACCGCGACGCCACCGACAGCATCACCGCCTGGCAACACGCCCTCCACGGCATCGACGAACCCACCCTGCTCGTCCCGGCCGAGGTGGCCCGGGGGCGGACCGGCCCCTCGGCCGAGCGCGCGGTGACGCTGACCGAGGAGCTGACCGAGGCCCTGCGGTCACTGGCCCGCGACCGCAACCTCACCCTCAACACCATCCTCCACACCGCCTGGGGCATCGTCCTGTCCACCCACACCCACCGCAACGACGTCGTCTTCGGCACCACCGTCTCCGGACGCCCACCCCACATCCCCGGCATCGAAACGATGATCGGACTGTTCATCAACACCATCCCCGTCCGCATCACCCTCCACCCCACCGACACCCTCACCGACCTCCTCCACCGAACCCACACCACCCACACCCGACTCCTCGACCACCACCACCTCGGCCTCACCGACATCCACACCGCCACCGGACCCGCCGCCACCTTCGACACCCTCACCGTCCTCGAGTCCTACCCCCTCGACCCCACCACCCTCACCACCGGCGACACCACCGGCCTCCACATCACCGATGTCCAGGGCACCGACGCCACCCACTACCCCCTCGCCCTCGCCGTCACCGAGGGAACCGCTCTTCACCTGAAGTTCGAATATCTTCCGGTCGCACTCGACCGTACGGCGGTCGAATCCCTGGCGCGGCAGGTGATCCGGGTGCTGGAGATGATCGCCACCCGTCCAGATCTTCCCCTCGCCCGGCTCCACCTGCTCAGTGACACCGAGATGCGCGAACTCCGTCCCGCCCGTGGTGCTGTTCCCGGACCCGACAGGACTTTCGCCGACATCCTGACCGATGCGGTCGCATTCGACCCCGCGGCACCGGCATTGTCGTACGGAAGTCGGGTGGTGTCCTACCGCGAGCTCGACGAGACATCGAATCGGTTGGCGCGCCTGCTCGTCGAACAGGGAGCCCGGCCGGAAACGTTCGTTGCCCTCGCGATTCCGCGGTCGATCGATTCCGTGGTCGCGACGTGGGCGGTGGTCAAGACCGGTGCGGCCTTCATGCCTGTCGATGTGACCTATCCCGACGTGCGGATCGAGCACCTGCTCACCGATTCCGGTTCTATCCTCGGTATCACGCTCGAGGCCCACCGAGGCCGCTTGCCGCTGACCGTCCGATGGATCGTCCTCGACGCCCCGGACATCACCGCGGCGATCGGGCGCTACCCTGCGACCGCCGTCGGTGACTCCGAACGGCGGGCACCGCTGCGGGTAGATCATCCCGCCTACCTGATCTACACCTCCGGGTCCACCGGCACCCCCAAGGGAGTGGTGGTCAGCCACCGGGGACTCGCGACCCTCGCGGCCACCCAAGCCCAGCTGACGGGGACGGATCGACGGTCGCGTGTCCTGCACTTCTCCTCGCCCACATTCGACGGTTCGATCTTCGACTATCTGCTGGCGTTCGGGGTCGGGACGACGATGGTGATCACCGCCCCGACGGTGTACGGCGGCAGCGAACTGGCCCGGCTGCTGGCCTCCGAACGGATCACCCACGCGTTCGTTCCCACAGCGGCGCTGGCGTCGACCGACCCCGAAGACCTCCACTGCCTGACCGATGTGGTGGTCGGAGGCGAGGCGTGCCCGCCCGGACTGGTGACCCGCTGGGCCCCGGGTCGCCGACTGCGCAACGGCTACGGCCCGACCGAAACCACCGTGATGTGCAACATCAGTGAGCCGATGGCCGTCGGATCTCCGGTGACCGTCGGGGGCCCGATCGGCGGGGTCGCCGAACTCGTCCTCGACTGCCGAATGCAGCCGGTCCCGGCCGGTGTGCCCGGTGAGCTCTACATCGCCGGGGGCGGGCTTGCCCGCGGTTATCACCGGCGTCCCGGCCTCACCGCCGCGTCGTTCGTCGCCAACCCCTTCGGCGAACCGGGCGAACGGATGTACCGGACCGGTGACATGGTGCGGTGGACGAGGGACACCCATGCGCTCGAATACCTCGGCCGGAGCGACTTCCAGGTGAAGATCCGCGGTTTCCGCATCGAACCGGGTGAGATCGACAACGCGCTCGCCCTGCACCCCGACGTCGACTACGCCGCCACCGTCAGCCGGCTGGGACCTGCCGGAGACCCGATTCTCGTCTCGTACGTACTGCCCGCCGAGGACACCGACCCCCAGCCCACCGAGCTGCGCACCTACCTGGCCGATCGTCTTCCCTCGTACCTGGTCCCCGCCGCCGTCGTGACGATCGACGAGATCCCGTTGACGCGTGTCGGCAAGCTCGACCGCGCCGCGCTTCCCGACCCTCGGATCGACTCGACCACCCGCCGATCGCGCCGCGCCGCGACTCCCGTGGAGGAGATCGTGGCGGACGCCTTCGCCGCGGTGCTCGGCATCGCCCACGTCGGTGTCGACGACAACTTCTTCGATGCCGGCGGCAACTCGCTCAGCGCCACGCGAGCGGTCGCGCGCGTCGATGCGGCCCTCGACACCGATCTCGGAGTCCGCGATCTGTTCGAGAACCCGACGCCACGCACCCTCGCCCACCAGCTGGCGCGACGGACGGGTGACTCCCCGCGACCGTTGATGGCCGGCCCCCGACCCCCCGTGCTCCCGCTGTCACCCGCACAACACCGGATGTGGTTCCTCAACCAGTACGACACCGCCTCACCCGCCTACAACATTCCCGTCACGCTTCGCCTCACCGGGGAGCTCGACCCCGACGCACTCTCGGCGGCCCTGACCGACGTCGTGACACGGCACGAAGCACTCCGCACCATCTACCCGCTGCGCGACGGTCAGCCCGTCCAGCACGTACTGCCCCCCAGGGATGCAGTCCCGCACGCCGACATCGTCAGTGCCACCGATGACGACCTGACGGCCCGCATCTCCCGGTTCGTGACCACGGGGTTCGACGTCACCGTCGACCCTCCGTTGCGCTGCAGGCTGCTCCGTCTCACGCCCGAACACCACGTCCTCGTCCTCGTCCTGCACCACATCAGCGCCGACGGCCAATCGATGGCCCCGCTGACCCGGGACTTCGTCACTGCCTACGCCGCCCGGACGCGTCACGAGCCGCCCCGCTGGGCACCCCTGCCCGTCCAGTACGCGGATTACGCGCTCCGTCAGCACGAGTTGTTCGGGACGCCGGCCGGCCCGCACAGCCGGCTCGCGAGCGGGCTCGAGTACTGGACACGCACGCTCGACGGACTGCCCGAGGTTCTGCCCCTGCCCACGGACCGGCCACGCCCACTGCAGCGAAGCCTGCGCGGCGACCGGTGGGACTTCCGCATCGACGCGGACGTGCACGGCGCCCTGCGATCGATGGCACGTCACCGAAACACCACCCTGTTCATGACGGTGCACGCGGCGCTGGCCGCGCTGGTGTCGCGACTGACCGGGACCGCCGACATCGCCATCGGTACCGCCGTTGCGGGCAGGCCGGAACCGGCACTGGACGACCTGGTCGGCATGTTCGTCAACACCCTCGTCCTGCGTACTCGTGTCGACGCCGCCGATACGTTCACCGCTCTCCTCGCGCACACTCGCGAAACCGATCTCGGCGCGTTCACCCACGCCGACCTGCCGTTCGAGCGACTCGTCGAGGCGCTGACCCCGGTTCGCTCCACCTCACACTCCCCGCTGTTCCAGGTGTCGCTCGAGTTCGAGAGCCCCGCCCGGCCCGCGCACCTCACCCTGCCCGAGGTCGAGGTCGAGGCAGTCGCCGTTGCGACGGCAATCGCCAAGGAAGATCTCGAACTCCTGGTCGTCGAGGAATTCGACAGCGGCGGTGCACCTGCGGGAATCGCTGCGGCCTTCACCTATGCCACCGACCTGTTCGACTCCCCCACGGTCGCCAGGTTCGCGGAACTGTTCATCCGCATCCTCGAATCGGTTGCCGACGACCCGGACCGGCCGGTCGGTGACATCGAGATCGTCGATGCCGTGGAGCGCGAACCGGATGTCGGCGCCCGAGGACCGGATCCCCGGCCGTGGCCGGAACTGCTGTCCGATGCGGCCCGGATGGGCTGCGATGCCGTGGCCGTGAGCTGCGAGGGACGCGAGATCACCTACCGTCGACTCGACGAGCGTTCCAGCCGGCTGGCCCGACTTCTGATCGATCGCGGGGCGGGACCGGAAACCTTTGTCGCGTCGGCTCTCCCACGCTCCATCGAATCGGTGGTGGTCCTGTGGGCGGTAGTGAAATCCGGCGCCGCCCCGGTGCCGGTCGACCCGACGTACCCGGCCGACCGCATCAACCACATGCTGACAGATTGCCGAGCGTTACTGGGGGTGACGTCGTCCGCGTATCGGGCACACCTCCCCGGTACGGTGCCCTGGCTGATTCTCGACGACCCCGCCTTCCAAGACGACCTCTCCGCATATGAGCGGACCGCCCTGACCGATGCGGATCGACTCGCTCCAGTGAAGCTCGCCCATCCCGCGTATCTGATCTACACCTCCGGGTCGACCGGGACACCGAAGGGCGTCGTGCTCACCCACACCGGGCTGGCGAATCTGGCCGAACACGAACGCACGCAACTGGCGGTCGCACCCGGCGCACGAGTGTCGCACCTTGCCTCACCCAGCTTCGACGCGTCAATCTTCGAGTTGACCATGGCATTCTGTGCCGGCGCCCACGTCGTGATCGTGCCACCCTTAACCTACGGTGGACCAGAACTGACCCGACTCCTCGACGACGCGCGCGTCAGTCACGCCTTCATCACCCCGACCGCGCTCGCGTCCCTCGACCCCAGTCGACTCGAGTCACTACGGGTCCTGACCGTTGCGGGTGAGCCGTGCCCGCCGGCACTGGCCACGCGCTGGGCCCCCGGCCGGCGCATGTTCAACGCCTACGGCCCCACCGAGACGACGATCATGTCGCACATCAGCGAACAGCTGACGCCGGACGGCCCGGTCTCCATCGGCCGTCCCGCCCGGGGATTCGTTGCCGCGGTACTCGACAGCCGGCTGCATCCCGTCCCAGCGGGAACGCCGGGCGAGCTGTACCTCGCCGGTCCCGGGCTGGCCCGTGGATACCACGCTCGACCCGCCGACACCGCACGGAACTTCGTCGCCTGCCCGTTCGCCGGCGCGGGCGAACGGATGTATCGCACCGGGGATCTGGTACGGACGCTCCCCGACGGCTCGCTCGAACATCTAGGTCGGACCGACTTCCAGATCAAGGTTCGGGGATTCCGGATCGAACCGGGCGAGATCGATTCCGCACTGGCAGCTCGGCGGGACGTGGATTTCGCCGTCACTCTCGGCCGGCCCGCCCCGGGCGGAGACACCGTGCTGGTCACCTACGTCGTTGCTCGTCCCGGTTCCACCATCGACACCGAGAATCTCGACCAGTACCTGTCCCGGCGGCTGCCCGCACACATGGTGCCGACGGCCTTCGTCGAGCTCGACCACATCCCGTTGACCCCCACCGGAAAGCTCGATCGTGCCGCCCTTCCCGATCCACAGTTCCAGTCGCGCACAGCGCGGTTCCGGCCACCGCGGACACCACTGGAGCGGGACGTGGTCGATGCTTTCGCGGAGATCCTCGGCACCGAGCAGGGACGGTCCGGAGGGATAGGTGTCGACGACGACTTCTTCGCTCTCGGCGGTACCTCCTTGACGGCGATCCGGGTGCTGACCACCCTGCAGGAGCGGCTCGGTCGCACCGTCCCATTGCAGGCGCTGTTTCTCGATCCCACCCCGGCCGGGCTCGCCGCGCGGATCGACGCTCGATCCGCACCGGACACGGTGGACGAGGCACTGCGAGTATTGGTGCCGCTCCGCCCGACCGGCACCGCACGACCACTGTTCTGTGTGCACGCCGGAATCGGTCTGGCATGGGCGTACACGGCGCTGGTGCGGCACCTCGCGCCGGGTCGACCCGTCTACGGTCTGCAATTGCCGTCGATCAGTGGTGGACCGGAGCTCGATTCGATCGAGGAGCTGGCCCACCGATACGTCGAGGAAATCAGAACGGTCCAATCGGTGGGTCCCTACCATCTCCTCGGCTGGTCGCTGGGCGGGACCATCGCCTACGCGGTGGCGACGGAGCTGCGCCGCGACGGCGACGATGTTGCCTCCCTCATCCTCCTCGACAGCTACCCAGGGAACCCGGACGGCACCCCACCAGCGCAGTTGGGTGTCGATCAGCTACTCGAAGGTCTCGGCGTCGAGGCCGCAACGAACGATGCCGGCGAGCTGACCTACGCGCGAGCGGCAGAAGTCCTCGAAGAGGTGTATGGGCCTGCGGCGGCTCTGACACCCGAGCACCTGCGCCGAATCAACGAGGGATACGAACGCTCGTCTCGAATGCTGACTCACTTCACTCCAGAGGTATTCAACGGGGACGTGCTTTTCGTCACCGCCGCGACAACGACGCCGGAAACAGGCACGGCCCTCGATGCCTGGCGACCGTCGATCACCGGAAACATCCGCGAACATCAGGTGCTGTGCGCCCACAATGACATGATGCAACCCGGACCCGCACAGCAGATCGGCGCGATCGTCGAGGCCTATCTGTCCGGCGACGGGTAGAGCCTGTCGAGGGTGGCACAGATGCCGTTGATACTCGGATGCAGATACAACTCCCGCATCGGAAGCACCGGCAACCCCTGACGGCGCATCATGCTGTCGGCTTTGATGGCGCACAACGAGTTGCCGCCGAGCTCGAAGAGATTGTCGTCGGCGGCGATCGGTACCCCCAGCACCGCTTCCCAGATGTCGGTGAGCGTTCCGGCCAGCCCACCTGCCGGGGATCCGTGGGGTATCGGGGAGCGCGGCGCGGGCCGATCGGGTTCGGGAAGCCGGGCCACGTCGAGCTTGCCGTTGATCGTGAGGGGAAGGGCGTCGACCATTGTGATGGTGCGCGGCACCATGTACTCCGGGAGGAACTTCTCGGCCCGCTGCCGAATCGCTTTGCCGTTCTCGTCCGAGGACACCACATACGCATCGAGACCGAATCCTCCTGGCGCGTCGTCACTTCCACTGGTCACCACCGCCGCATCGACGACGGAGGGATCGTCGAGCAGCACACTGCGCACCTCACCGAGTTCGACCCGGAAGCCGCGGATCTGTACCTGAGTGTCCAGCCGGCCGAGGTGTTCGAGCGTGCCGTCGCGACGGAGTCGACCCCGGTCTCCGGTTCGGTACAGCCTTCGGTTCCCGCACGACGGGACACGGAGAAAACGCTCCGCGGTGAGCTCGGGCCTACGGAGATACCCGAGCGCGACCCCCACACCGCCGACGTACACTTCCCCGTCCACACCCCCCGGAACCGGTCGTCCTCGTTCGTCGAGCACGAACACGTACCAGCCGGGCAGCGGTCGTCCCACTACCCGGGTGCCGGCCACCGCGTCGCCGCGCGTCACGGTGTGCGCCGTGACGTGCACCGTCGTCTCCGTTGTTCCGTACATGTCGACCAGTCGGCATCTCGACTCCGGATACCGGTCCATCCAGGGCAGAAGCGTCCGCGCATCGAGCGACTCGCCGCCGAAGACGACCAGGCGCAGCGCGCCGAGGCGGTCGAGCTCCCGGTCCGCGTCGGCGAGTTGCGCGAAGGCCGAGGGAGTTTGACTCAGGACACTCACCCGCTCGTCGGCGAGCAGTGCATGGAATTCGACCGGCGACCGAGAAATCCAGTAGGGCACGATGACCAGTCGCGCTCCCGTGAGCAGCGCACCCCAGATCTCCCAGACCGAGAAGTCGAAGGCCGACGAATGAAACATCGACCAGGTGTCCTCGGGGTGGAGCCGGAAGTCCGCAGCAGTTGCCGCGAGAAGCGCCAACACAGCGCGGTGCGGAATCATCACACCCTTCGGTCGACCGGTGGAACCGGAGGTGTAGATCACGTACGCCGCCGCGTCCGTGCCGGGCCCGTTCCCGTCCGTATCCGTGGTGTCATCTCGGGTCGATACCAGCTCCCGCGGTGAGACCACCCGGATCTCGCGGCTCCACGCCGGGTCCTCGACGTCGGTGACGACCAGTTGCACGTCGGCGTCGTCCACGGTGTACGCGAGCCGGTCCGCGGGATGCCGCACATCCATCGGGACGTATGCCGCCCCCACGTCGAGCACCGCCAGCATGGCGACGATCAGCTCCACGGACCGATCCAGGCACAGACCGACCCGGTCCCCCGGGCGGATCCCACGGATCCGGAGGCCAGCTGCCGCCCACCGTGATTGGTCGTCGAGCTCGGCATAGGTGAGCTGGCGATGACCGTGTACCACTGCAATCGCGTCGGGCTGGTCCTTCGCGCGGACCCGGAACAACGCCTCGATCCGTCCTGGACCGGGTACGGGCGGCGCGACCACGTCGAGACCCGCCCCAGAATTCGTCTGCTCGTCACCCACCGGGAGATCGCCGACGCGAACGTTCGCACCCGCACCGCGCAGCTGATGACACATGTGCATCACGTGCCGCCCGAACTGCCGTGCGGCCTCGTCATCCACCACATCCTGCTGACGATGTAGTTGGAGCAGGACTGCTCCGGTGGCGTCGACGACGGGGGCGAGGGTCAGCGGAAGCGGTGCGGACTGACAGGCCAGCCAGTCCCGGGCGGCCCGGGGGAACGTCGTCGTCCCACCCAGCACACCGACGCCGACCTCGCGAATGCCGCGCGGACCGTAGGCGGCGTCGGTGTCCAGCGGGGCACGAGCGTTTTGATCCAGCGAATGGAGCGTGCTGCTGACAACTTCCTGCAGCACAGCGTTTTCGGAGCAGTCGACCGTCGGCACCACGCAGTGGTAGAAACCGCCCAGGACGCACGACGGACGATCTCGATCCTCGCACCAGGCCGCCACCCGCACGCTGTCACGGTGCTCGTACCGGCCCAGGACCAGTGCGGCCGCGACGGTGATCGTGGCAGTGATGTCCCCATCGATCCGCCCCAGCGCATACTCGTAGGACACCGGTCCGGAACGCTGGGCGGCTGCCGCCCAGGGGAATCGATGGCGTCCCATACTCGCCGACGGCAACGGATCGAGGGCGTCGCCGTCATGGTGCTCGCCGAGCGGCCCCGCCGATACGGCGTCCACCCCCAGGTCACCGGTCAGGACCTCACTCATCGTGGCAAGCGACGTCGAATCCAGATCCCGGCGGTCCGCTGCGAGAACCAGGTCGGCCACCCCGTCCGAGTAGAGCAGCAGAACGGCCCTGACCCCGCACCCGTTCGTGCCGACCGGCCGCCGCAACTCACGGTCTCGACGACACCGTGCGGCGGCGTCCGCGGCAGATCCGTCCACCCGTTCGATCCACAAGCGCGGGGCCGCAACCTCATCCCCCCACCATCGCGCCCCCGCGGACTCCAGCAGCTCCGCTGTCGCATCAGGATCGACACCCCTGGCTATTCGCACCGACTGCGCATGGCCGTACGCCGCGCGCGCCAGCCCAGCCCGACCCCAATGGGATTGGTGCATAAGGTAACTCTACCGAAGAACGGTCCACATCATAAGCGCCGGAGCGCCACCTCCGTCCGCCGTCATCGCGCGGTGAACCCGCCGTCCACCGTCACGACGGTGCCGGTGACATGCTGCGAGTCGTCGGAGGCAAGCCATCGCGCGGCGGATGCGACGTCCTCGGGTTCGATGAGAGCGTTGTTCGGCTGCGACTGCACGAATACGGATTCGTGTTCCTCGACCTCCAGACCGAGCGAGCGCGTGATCTCGGCCAGCATTCTGCCCTCGAATGCGGGACTGTCGCGCACCGAACCAGGACACAGGGCGTTCACCCGGACCCCGCTCGGGGCGTAGTCGAGCGCAACGGCCTTCGTCAGTCCGATCAATCCGTGTTTGGCGGCGACATAACCTGCGAAACGGCGGTAGCCGACAATGCCCGCTGTCGACGAGATATTGATGATGCTGCCGCTGCGCTGCCCGACCATGATCTTTCCGGCGACGGCGATCGTGCGCCAGGCCCCGGAGAGATCGATGTCGAGCATCAACTGCCACTCGTCCTCCTCGATCTCATGGGCCAGGGACCCCGAGGGCGCCGCGATTCCGGCGTTGTTGACGAGGATGTCGATGTGGCCGAACCGTTCGTGCGCGGCGTCCACCGCGTCTCTGACCTCACCCAGCACGCGCACGTCGACCGCACTCGTCAGCACCGAGACCCCCTGGGCGCGGCACAACTCCGCGGTGTACTCGAGCTGGCTCGGCGTGCCGAGTGGATACGGAACACCCGGCAAATTCCGCGCGACGTCCACCAGCATCAGGTCCGCACCGCCGGCGGCCAACGTCACCGCGCACGCCCGGCCGATGCCCCTGGCCGCTCCGGTCACGACGGACGCCTTGCCGTCCAGGTCCGGACTCATCGGGAACCCGATTCCGCGAGCTGGGCAGCGACGAGGCGCAGTAGAGCGTGCGGGTGATCGGTGAGGTACATGTGGCCGCCGTCGAGTTCCAGCACCGAGGTGTCGGCCGTGGTAGCCGCCTGCCACTCGGCTGCCTGCACCGAGCTGACCAAGTGATCGTCACGACCGCGCAGGGCTGTGATCGGAATGT
Organism: Rhodococcus sp. T7; assembly: GCF_009872365.1. NCBI lineage: Bacteria > Bacillati > Actinomycetota > Actinomycetes > Mycobacteriales > Nocardiaceae > Rhodococcus > Rhodococcus sp. T7. Next base: position 11,229 of record NZ_WXYH01000025.1, on the reverse strand, counting down.
CCAGACACGGGTGCGGCGGGGGCCGATAGCTCTCGTGCATGTCGACGTCGGCGCGCAGGACCGGCAACAACAAATCACGCAATTCGGGGTTCTCCAAAGCAGGGTGCGAGTATCCGGCCAGTTCGTGGACCCGGGCCAGGAACTCGGCATCATCGAGCAGTGCCGCGCGAATCTCGCGAACATGGCGCGGTCCCGGTGACCCGCTGACGAACAGTCGTGTCACCGGCACATCGCCCTCCGCAACCAGCCGATGCGTGAGCTCGTAGGCGAGAACGGCTCCCAGGCTGTGCCCGAACACCGCGATCCTCTCGGCGTCCTGGCCCTCGCAGAGCGCTCGGGACAACAGATCTTCGACGGCCGCTGCGACATCGGTCAACAGCGGCTCGACGAACCGCTCCTCCCGCCCTGGCAGCTGCAGGGGCACGACGGACAAGCCTTTCGGGGCCAACCCGCGCCAGCCCCGAAAGAACGAGGCTCCCGAACCCGCGTAGGGCAAGCACAGGAGCGTGGTGTCGTCCATTGCTCGACTCCGTTCCAACGAAACAGAGATGTCCGGTTCTGTCGACCCTAAGCCGCCCGCCGCCCCGGCAGTGGCAGATTCTCGGATTGCCGTCTGTCTGCGGGTGTGGCCGTAGAGGAAGGTCGTGCGCGCACTCCACACCGTTCGCGCACCGCCTCGTCCACCGCCGGTTACCGCACCCATTGCACCGCGGCGTCGCGGGCCGCCTGCACCTGCGACCCGGTCTGCCGCCTCGCCATCCGGCGCAGAATCTTCGGTGTCGCCGCTGCACCCAGCACCGCCCACACACCGAGCACGACCACCGTCTGCCCGGTGCGCCAGGTCCCGGTGATCTCGAGCGCCGCGGCCGTATCCGGTAGGAACGCCGAGCGCATCCCCAGTCCGAGCCAGTACATCGGAAAAATCTGCGCGAGCACCTGCACCCAGCCCCACAACTGCTGGATCGGATAGAAGATCCCGGAGATGCCCGCCAGGAGCATCACCGGCAACATTCCCCACGTGTTCACCTTCTGCATGGTGGGAACGAGCGCACCGATGCACATGCCGATCGGCATCACCGCCAGCAAACCCAGCACCAGCACCCAGGCGACGGTGAACCAACCGGCGGGCTCAGCCATGAGCGAGTCGAAGAGCAGAAAGCTCGGTACCAGGATCACCACAATCTGTGGCAGCAGCTTCAGCGACTGCAGCAGCAGATGCGAGGTGAAGTAGCCGACCGTGCCGTTGGGAACCGCCTTGGCCCGCAGCAGCGTGCCGTCCTCCTTCTCCATCGCCAGGCTGAACGCCGGACCGACCACCACTCCGACGGCGATGAGCGCTCCGAGGATGCTCGGCAACGCCACCGACGGCACCGTCAGACCGGTGCCCTCGACCGGGGTGTCGCGGCGCAAGTACAGGTAACCCACCACCAGCACCGCCAGAAACAGGTAGAACTCTTGGTCCTGGGTGCTGCGGATACTCTGCACGAACTCGGTCCAGCCCCGGCGTAGACCCAACCGCACTGCGCACACCCGCGGCGTCATCCGGCGACCTCCCTCGTGAACAGCCGTACCGCGGCCTCCGCGTGACCGGCCTCGTGCTGCCGGACCAGAGCCAGGTAGGCGTCCTCGAGGCTGGCCCGGCGCACTTCCAGATCCCGGATGTCGTCGTGCCGGGCCAGCAACTCACGCACATAGGCGGTCGCATCGGCGGCCGAGACCGCGAATCGCTCACCATTGCGTGACCACGAAATCTCGGCGTCACCGGACACCCTCCGGGCCAGGGTGTCGGCGCTGTCGTCGGCGACGATTCTGCCACCGGCCAGGATCAGCACCCGGTCGGCGAGCTTCTCGGCCTCGTCGAGGTCATGTGTGGTGAGCACGATCGTGGTGTGCTCCCAATCGGCGAGACGACGCACGAGTTGGTGGAACTCGCGCCGCGCCTGCGGGTCGAATCCCGCGGTCGGCTCATCGAGGAACAACACCTCGGGGCGACCGACGATGCCGATCGCGACGTCGAGGCGGCGCCGCTGACCGCCGGAGAGGGTCGCGATCTTGCGGTCGGCAAGCGCGGTCAGCCCCACCGCCTCCAACAGCAACTCCGCCTCGTGCGGCCGGACCCGGTCGGGGGTGGAATACGGCGCATAGTATCCGCCGAGCTGGGTGAGCAGCCCACGCGGCGTCCACCGGGGGTGATCGCGCCAGGACTGCAGCACCACTCCTGTACGGGCCCGCCACTGTTCATCGGCCCAAGCGGGGTCCATTCCGAGTACCGTGACCTGCCCGGAGGACCGAATCCGGAACCCCTCGAGGATTTCGATCGTGGTGGTCTTCCCAGCGCCATTGGGCCCGAGCAAACAGAGCACCTCACCCGGATACACATCGAAATCGACGCCCGTCAGAACATCGTTGTCGCCGTACCGCATCCGGAGATCACGCACGGCGATCACCGGCACTCCGTCACACATACCCCAATGTAGGACGGCTTCGGCATTCGTAGCAATGCCGCTGCCCACGCCCACCCACGCCACCGATCCACGCGTGGCTGGAGTCTGACGTGCGGTCGTGGTGATCATCGATCCGGGCTGCTCGCCGTGAGCGCTATCCGGTGACCTCGCCGCCGGACCAGGTCGTTGCCGAACTACTGCACGACGGCGAACGCACGGCGAAGACCGCTTGGCGTCGTTGGAAGGAGTCGATCCGGGAAAATCACACAGACCGTGCCGCCTGCTCGAGGGCGCCCTTGTTTCGTTCCGTCAGCCGGCCGATCTCATCGTCGGTCAGCAATCCGCGGTAGTAGGCGCGTTCGATCTCGTCCCCGCTGCCCGGCTCGTAATACCCTCGACGAGATCCGTGTGGCGACCGAGTCCGGGCCGACTCGGATCGGCTCGAGCTACGTGGCACGCTTCCTCGACCACACCGGACATTCCTTGTGATCAGTTCTCACTCGAGTACCGAAACATCTTTTGGACTGGAGCGGCCCGCTCATCTCGGACAGATGGTATCGAACACGACGTATGCAGCGACTGAGAAGATGAGATACGCGAACCAGCGCTGGAGTCGGTCGGTCTGCATACGGGCGCCGAAGTGGCCGGCGATCAGCGATCCGATGACCGCGGTTCCAGCGAAGGCGGCGGTGATCGCCCAGTCGATACTCGCGCCGCCCAGGTGCGAGATGAGTCCGGCGGCCGAGTTCGCCACGATAATTATCAATGAGGTGGAACGGCGACCTGCATTTCGACGCCGAGCATCAACACCAGGGCCGGGATGATGAGGAATCCGCCGCCGACACCGAACAACCCGGTCAGGATTCCGACCGCGAATCCGGCCGGAATCGAGCGGGAAGCACAGCGGCGCCAGTTGATTCCGGAATCTCCGGTGGTGCACGCAGCCCCTGTGCCCCCGTGGGCCAGCAGCATTCGCAAACCGGCAACAATCATCACCGTTGCGAAGCCGATCATCACCATCGATTGCGGGAGTAGCTGCCCGACAGTACTGCCGACGAATGTGCCGGGGATGCCCGCTGCAGCGAAGATACCAGCGAGGCGCCACTGGACCTGGTGCGCGCGAAGTTTGGGTAGGGCTCCCCCGGCGGAAGCGATGCCGATGACGAGAAGAGAGATCGGAATCGCCTGCGTGATATCGAGTCCGAGGACATAGACGAGGGCTGGGACGGCCAGAATGGATCCGCCGCCGCCGAGTAGCCCGAGTAGGACGCCGATGACCGCGCCGAGAATGAGCGCTGCTGTGAGGGTCATGGTCCACTTTCCGTCTTCGCACGTGAAACGCCGGAGGTTAGTCCGACTGTGGGTTGGGTGTCGGTTGCGGGCCGGCGATCAGTATTCGCCTCGTCGGCGCGATAGCGGAGTTCGCGCGATCAACGTCCGAAGAGCGCGCGGATGAATCCCGACTTCGGCTGAGGGGTGGGCCGGGCGGCGCAAGTGCACCGGTCGGCTGCCGGCACGGACCGCAGGACGCTGTCAGCGTGCCGGCCGCACCCTGCCCACGTCGTCTTTTCACAGCTCGAGCAGTTGATGGTGTAACACATGGCATGTCTCCGTTGGATCGATGTCGTGCCCCGACAAGGGGCCTATGACGTTGGTGGTCGGACGGTGGCTGGAAGGAAACTTCTCTGGCTGGCCGGGGTTTCGGTCTACATGGACCCGGCGGGGTCAGGCGGCGGTGCGTGCCGCCCATGCGTTGTAGCCGCCAACAAGGTCGCTGACCTGTTCGAAGCCGTGTGCGCGTAGGAGGGAGGCCGCTACGCTCGACCTCCAGCCGCCGGCGCAGTGCACGACGATCGGCCGATCGGCGGGGAGTTCGTCGAGCCTGAGTCGTAGCTGTGCCAGGGGGATCGACGCAGCGCTCGGAATAGCCCCGAGCTCACGTTCTCCCGGATTGCGAATGTCGACGAGGGCCACCGCGTTCGCGGCGAGTAAGTCGTCCAGTGCGTGAGCGGTGGTTTTGGGGGCCGCTTGCGTCAGATCCGCCAATTCCGCTGGGAAGGGCTCGCCGGCGTCCACGGTCAGATAGCCGACAACGCGGTCCGAGCCGATGCGAGCCAGTCGCATGGCCGCGTCCTGTTCCTGTCCCGGGTAGGTGATCAGCACGATCTCTTCTCCGATCTCAGCCACCATGCCCGCGGTCTCGGCGAATCGGCCGTCGAACCCAACGTTCACCGTGCCCCGCAGGTGACTGGCACCGAAGTCGTCGGGGGTGCGGGCGTCGATTACACGGGTGCCAGAGGCAAGTGCAATGCGGACTTGGGCTGCAGTCATCGCAGGGACGCGGCGGTGCTGAGCGAGCAGAGGGCGGTCGCTCATATTCAGCGCAGCGTTGGCGGCAAAGTATGCGGGCACCGCTGGCTGCCCGTCGGTGATGAGGGCGACGAACGCCTCCTCGCTCATCGGCTGGACCGAGGGGTTGGTGCGGCGTCGCTCGCCGATCGTCGAGGTCAATTCGCGCGACAGGTTCTTGCCGCAGGCGGATCCCGCGCCGTGGGCGGGCATCATCGTAGTCGAGTCGGGCAGAGCAAGCAGGGTGTGATGGATGGTGCGATACATGGCCCGGGCGAGGTCGGTCGCGGATCCGCCTGCGAGGTTAACCAGGTCTGGGCGACCGACATCACCGATGAACAGCGCATCCCCGGTCAGCACCGCGACAGGAATTGTATGTGGACGCTCTCGTACCAGCAGGCTGATCGACTCCCAGGTGTGGCCTGGAGTAGCCAGCACCTCGATGTCGACGTCGCCGAGGGACAGGCGTTCCCCGTGCCGGAATCGGCGAATCGGGTAGTCGGTCTCGGCTGCGTCCCCGAATCCGATCCAAGCACCGGTGGACTCGCGCAGTTCGAGGTGGCCAGAAACGAAATCCGCGTGGAAATGTGTGTTGATCACGCCCTCGATGGTCAGCCCGTGGCGACGTGCGTCGACGAGGTAATCGGTGATGTCGCGGCGTGGGTCGATCACGACAGCTCGGCCTGTGCTCTGGTCGCCGACCAGGTACGACGCGTGGGATAAGCATTCGATGTAGTACTGCTCGAGAATCATCCGGTTGCCTTCCGACGGGCGGTTCGTGCGGGCTCTGCAACCATCGTGCCTATACCCCCGGGGGTATTCAACCAACAGTGCTCGTTGTCACAGTGCGGGTGCCCATTTTGGGGAGATGAGGTGCACCACGCCTCGCCGCGGACACCGCTTCCCGGATGGTGAGGCGAGATATCCCCCCGCGAGGTTCGGGTAGTGCCGAACGCGAGGCCGCGAGTCCGACCTGGGCCCGGCCGGCGTGACCGGCGCCTGTTGCTCTCCTTGCCGGTTTCGCGAAGAGCCTACTCAGCCAAGGTATTTAGCGATACCGGGCCGTACCGCCCTAGCGCGACTTTCCCAGGGTCCACACCACTGAGCTGAGCATCTGCCTGAGGGAAAGACCTGCGAGGATCGATGGATCGTGATCGACACCGAAGTGATCAACGAATGGCCGACACACGATCGACTGCGGTCCCACGGCGATCCAGGCCGTCGCGCAGTCGACTGCACTTCCAGGTGAGGACGAGAGGGAACTGGCCAGTCCGGCAGCAGTATGGCGACTACTCGAACGACAGGGCATTACCGAGAAGGTAGTCAAAATCCTGCATGCCGTGGTGTATCGCTACCACGTCCGCTTCGCGGACCGGTGCCAAGTGGGCCGGATCTTTCTCACCGGCGACGCCGAACAGGTCATGCCGCCATGGATCGGTGAGGGCATGGCTTCCGACATTCGGGGCGTCGCGACCCTGTGCCGGAAATTGCACGCCGTCATCACGGGTGCACTACCGGAATCGCTACTCGATCACTACGCGGAAGAACGCAAACCCCACGTGCGTGAGATGACAAGTCACGCTGTGTTCTTCGGGCTCACGCCCCGGGCGGGCGTGGCTACCGGCCCCCGGTGACCGTCGCCGATCACTCGATAGCTGGACAGACAGGCCGGACACGCTCATAACACCCGCACTGTCGACCACCCTGCACACTGCACCAGTCATCGCCCTTGGCGCGGAGCCCGGTGCGCCATCGCCTCGTAGGGGTGGACACGGTGAGGTGAGGCACACCGAGACGGTGCAACAGCGGGACCACCCTCTCCCCCAGCTGGAGGAGGGTGTCGGTCACGGTCGCCCGTTTCTGTGAGCAGTCGGGTGCGCGAGGCTCAGGCCAGGGCGAGGAAGAGCTTCTCGAGTTCAGCCTCGGTCATCGGCTCCTTGCCCTCGGCGGTCTCGCCCGTGAGGCATTCCCTCAGGCCGGAAGCGACGATCTTGAACCCGGCCCGATCCAGGGCCCGGGAGACCGCGGCGAGCTGGGTGACGACGTCCTTGCAGTCGCGGCCCTGCTCGATCATCGAGATCACCCCGGCGAGCTGACCGTGGGCACGGCGCAGCCGGTTGAGCACCAAGGCAATGTTGTCGTCATCGACGCCGACCATGGCGAGTTCCTTTCCTCGACTTGTCGCCCACTGTACCCCCGGGGGTATTGATCGGCCTTTTATACCCCCCGGGTATCTTCCAGTCCCGAGGACAATACCCCCATGGGTATCTTTGGCACACTAGCGCAGCCGGAACCTGCCGGCGTCAGCCCACGTGTACGCACGGCGCGAAGGAAGTGCGCGCCGTCGACTTGTCCGTTATCCGAATGCGACACAAAAGGACATACAGGATGGGGCGATCGCACGTAGCGAATGCCCACCCCGGAAACCCTCATCTAGATCCGGAACCTGCAACATTGTTGGGGAACAGTCTAATTCGCTCATCGGTGCTTACAAGATGCCATGCCATGAGCGTATGAACTGGGCCTGTGCCGGCCCGTGACGATTTCCTCGAAATCGATCCGGTGCGCTAGTCGGCGGTGGCCATCCCGAGCTGTCCGTCGATCGCGTGCGGGCGGTGCAGGGCCAGAACGATGTCCGAGCCCTCCTCGATCGATCTACCGCAGGAGCGGTGGATCGACGCGACACCCGCCCGGACGGCACGCTGCTCGACTTACTGGACACCTGGTACGAGGTCAACGGTGTCTGCACGCTCGAACGCACTGTCGTCGCGTAGCTTCCCGACGGCACCCGGATGGTGACCACGGCCAATGATGCCGACAACACCGACCCGAGGGCGGGCGGCCGGCACAGCGGGCGCATCCCGTTGACCCTCGACGAGTTGACCGCGATCGCCACCACCCGGTCCCTGGCGGTGACGGCACCCGTCATCCCGGCCGTCCCGCTGATGCGATCCTGTGGGGCCTTCACCGATGGGAACGGCCCGGAGCTGACCCAGGAGAAGGTGGCCCGGCTCGACCGGGCACGCGCTGGAGATCGTCGTCGCCAGCGGTCAACCCGAGGTGTCACCGCAGAATGCATACTTGAACGAGATCGACCCGAATCGCATCACCACGGTGTCAGCAGACGGGTCCACTGTCACCCGTGGGTTCTATCCCGAGCACGGCAGCGCCTACTTCTCGATCGTCCTCCCGTCCACCCAACAGATCATCATCAGCACCCCCATCGGGGGTTCCACCGTCCCGGTGACATTGGCGCAGATCGAATACCTGGCCTCCGCACCCGAGCTCGACCTGTCGATGCTGTCGGGATCGTCGCCGCGGGCGAGACCGGTGCGGATCGCGGCGGCGATAGCCCGGGTACGTCCCGCGTGACCGCGGACGTCGGCGAACGGGCTGGCGAGATTGCGGCGACACAAGTGGTATTCGGTGCGGATGACGACGTTGGTCGCCAACCGCATGTGCGCGGGGTTGACGCAACACGAGCCGATACGCGAACAGATCCGCCGGCACAGTGCCACGGTCGCGTGGTTGTGTCACAGGTACCATCGGTCCACGAGACAGGGAGGTCAGCTGTGAGCGCAACGAAGAAGCAGAAGGTACTCACCCAGCTAGAACTGATGATCAACTCGACCAATCCGGACTTCGCACCGCCGGCAGAGAGCGGTGATCCAAAGGAGCGTCACGAACGCTTCCAAGAATTCCACCGGCAGGTGACAGAAGCGGCCGACGACGACCCGATAATCGACACAGTCGCTCGCGAGATCGGACTGCCCGAATAGAGCATGTATCACATGCTTTACGGGACAGGGAAGGTGCCGAGCCCCGGGTTGACCAGTATCTGGTACCCATCGACAGGGGGATATGCGCCGACGTCGGCGACCGCGGCGATCGTGCCGCTGCCGGTGACGACCGTCGTAGGGGCGTATCGGCACCGATTCTCCGGTGCGGTGGGCCGACTGTGCTCGGGCTCCGCGAGTCGGAGGGCGGTGGTGCCGGCGACGCCGGTGGTCAGGTTCCGCCAGTTCACCGACACGGCGACGCAGTATCTCGAGTTCGTCGCTGAACGCTCCGCCGCAAAGGTCACTACGCCGGATGCACCCGTCGTTGCTGACGGCGTCACGGTCGACAGCGGCGGCGGGTAGTCACAGGCCAAGGTGGTCAGCAGCAGACATCCTGCGACGAACCGGACCGGGACCTGGAACGCCGTGGTCGTCGCTACCGGGACCGACGGTGCGTTCGCGGTCGCAGTGGCGGACGAGCAGAGCGGGATCGCGAGGACCGCCACGGATGCCGCGGCCCAGGCTACGAAGGGACGACGAATTGCTGCACGACGGACGTTAGCCTCTCGTGATGGATCAATCCCGACCCTGCTGCAGTGTCATGCTACTCGCGGTTGCGTCCAGCAGAGTGGTGTACGAACCGGATCCGAACCTGACCGGCGTGTCGTAACCCAAGAAAGCGGCCATCGCGTGACTCTGCGAGAGACCGACCAAAGTCACCCGGGTGTTGGCCCCGAGCTGCTGCGCATCCTGCTGTCCACGTTCATCGATGCGTTGATGCGTGCCGAGGCCGACAGACCGTGTGGTGCCGGCTTCGGCGAACGCTCCGATGCCTGTATCAACTTCCGAAACGGGTACCGGCACCGCGACTTCGCTCCCCCAAGCACTTCCTGCCGGGCGGTGCCCCCACCCGGGCCGGCACTCCCAACGTCGCGATCCCCAAGCTGCGCGCGGGTTCGTACTTCCCGGACTGGTTGCACTCGGTCTACGACCAACCGGACTCCGTTTCTGTTCACGCCCAATATGATCGGGTGATCGACGCTCTGTCTGAGAAGCGGCCGAAGGTCGCCGACCACCTCCACGCCGCACGGTCGGACCTGTTGGCGTTCACCGCGTTCCCGAAGCAGATCTGGAGGCAGATCTGGAGCAACAATCCCGCGGCGACAGCACCACCACTACCGAACCGAATCGGCTCAGAAGGTGACACCCGCGGCATCGACCGCATAACCCACCCCGAGGAGGTGCGTGACGACCTCGTACACTCTCCAGGACTTGGCCCTCCCTTATATCGCGAACCACTGGCGACCACACCGTCGACATATTCAGCAGCGCGCATTCCCGACGTCACCGCGGGACGATCGCATCTATACCGAAAGATACTGCACAGCATCAGGCTCCGCACTACCTGCGCTTCTGGCAGGCTATTGCCCCACCTGTCCCCTGCATGCCGATTACCGTCTGTCGGTATGGGTACCACCTTCCACGGGCCGAGTCCGTGGCCACACATCACCCGCGCGATCCGCACCCGCGGCGCCCGGTACGCGGCGATCGGCTACCTCGGCCAGGACGCACCCGACCTGCTGCCGCTGCGAGCCGGGGACGTTCTCGTCGTCAACGCGTCCAGGGCCGCGATAAAGGCGCACGCCACCTCCCCCGCAGCCCTCGCGCACTACCTGAACAAGGGTGTCCGGGTACTTTCCTGCCCCACCCTGCACGCCAAAGTCATCGCCACCACCACGCGGGCGGTGATCGGGTCGGCGAACGCCTCCGAGAACTCGACCCTCGCCGACGACGGTGTGGTCATCACCGACGACCCCGAGATCATCGCCTCGGTACGGAAGTTCATCGACGCTCTCACCGAGATCACCGAAGTCGATCAAGTGTTCCTCGACGACGCCATCCGGGAGTGGGAGATCGGCCGGGCCGTCCCGCTTCCCGGTGTCACCGGCCGGATCCGCGCCGAAGCGGACTTCCTGCCCGCCCAGGTCACCCGGATGTTCGTCAAACATGCCGTCGACTACGAACCGACCCCCACCGAGAAACGGGTGCTCGACAAGCAACGGGGCCGCCACGCCACCGGTGGGCCGGCAGTGAGATACCAACTCGACTCCCTCCGCCTCGACGAACCCGGCACCATCCGGCGCGGCGATGTGATCGTCTTCGTCTCCGCCGACGACCAGTGGGTCTACCCGCCGGCGGTGGTGACCTCCGATGCCATGCGGGTCCCGCGGTCCGGCGGCGCGGTGCTGTATTTCCTGCGCACCCGCACCGACCTGCCGGCCTTGCCCCTCGCCGGCGCAGCGAAGGCGCTCACCGATCTTGGACATCCGGGATCCCGGCTACACACCGATCACTACGTCCGTTCCCCGAGCCTGCGAGCCGCGTTGCTCGGACTGTGGGAGCTGTGACCGGGACCGGCGGGGTGGTCTTTCGCAGGGTCGCGGTACCGAGGCGGTCGGCAACCTCGTGCTGCCCGTGAAGGGTGCTGACCGTCTGGGACGGTTTGTTGGGCGTGCCCCAGATCTCTGCGGCGGCGCTGTTCAGAACGCACCCGCGCATAGTGGTCGGGTTCGGCTCGTGCCCCTGCGTGTCAGGGTGAGTTGAGTCCAACGGTTCATAGCAACCCCGCCAGCAGGGCGAGAGACGGATCAACCCCA
>NZ_WXYH01000248.1:0-1050 GCF_009872365.1 Rhodococcus sp. T7 | reverse complement strand
TTCGTCGGCGCCGAGGAGGCCGCCCGGATCGGATTGGCGAACCGGGTGGTGCCGAGCGAGGACCTGTTCGACGAGGCCGTCGCGGTGGCCGAGGCGATCGCATCGAATTCGCCGGGCGGTGTCCGGATGTCGAAGCGTGCGCTGCAGTGCAACCAGGAAGTGACGTCGTATGCGGCGGCACTGGAGTTGGAGAACCGGGGACAGGCGCTGCTCACCCGGGGCGCCGACATGCCGGAGGCGCATGCGGCGTTCAAGGAGAAGCGGCCGCCACGCTTTACCGGCCAGTAAGGATCGAATGATGACGACATGGATGGAGGCCAGCGTATGACCTGGTCATCCCGTTCGCATCGCCGTCATCGGAACTCGGATTTAGTGACGCCGTTTACGGAATGGGTGGGTCCGGCTACACCCGCGAGTACGGCATGGAGAAACAGGATCGCCGTTCTCTGGCACCACCGATCTATGGCGGTATCAACGAGAATCAGCGCGAGATCATCAGCAAGAGCCTGGGCCTGTAGCCCTCGTTCCCCATCGTAAGGACCATCGCATGACCACCACTCCCTTCACCTCCGACGCCCTCGCGGGCAAGCGCGTGCTCATCACCGGCGGGGGTACCGGACTCGGCCGTGGCGTCGCCCGGCACCTCGTCGACCGCGGCGCTGAAGTCCACCTGTGGGGCCGCCGTCCCGCCGTGCTCGAGGAAGCCGCGGCGGAGGCGTCCGTGTCCCGGCCGGGTTCGGTCCACTGGCAGACCGTCGATGTGCGCAAGGCAGATCTCGTGTCGGCCGCGATGGACGAGATCTGGACGCTGCACGGTCCGCTCACCGGCGTGATCAACAATGCTGCCGCGAACTTCATCGCCCCCACCGAATCACTCAGCCCGCGTGCCTTCGAAGCCGTCACGTCCACGGTGATGAACGGGTCGTTCAATACCACTCACGCCGCGGGTCGCCGCTGGATCGAAGGCGGGACCAAGGGCGTCGTTCTGTCGACGCTCACCACCTGGGTCTGGAGCGGATCCGCGTTCGTCGTCCCGTCCGCGATGGCGAA
>NZ_WXYH01000247.1:0-1086 GCF_009872365.1 Rhodococcus sp. T7 | reverse complement strand
CCATATTCTTGCAGTTCAGAGCACCTTTCTTCATGATCAACACGCGGCCGGGGCATGACCAGCGTGAAAGCCCGAGGCTAATTTTGTTCTCAGAACATCCCCCTTGTGCCCCGGCATCACCTCCCCCCGATGCCGGGGCACGATCATGCGCAGGGTCAGACGAGAAGATCGAGGGATGACACATACGAGGCCAGGTCGGATCCCGGTGGGCGATCCGATCGGGCTTCGCTTCGACACTGAGACCAAACGCAGACTCGACGAGATGGCCGGGGGATCGGCCCGCGCCGATTCGAGGCGCTCATCCGCGTGGCCAGCCGGCGACTGGTCGCCAAACCCCACAGCGTCGGTCCTGCTCTCGCGGAACACCGTCGCCTCTCCGAAGCGCTTCGGACGATTCCGCTGGTCAAGCTCAAAATGAAGCTCGAACCCGAGACCGTGCAAGAATTCGGGGCCCTGGCCGCCGACCACGACACCACGGCCAGCGCACTCATGCGGGTCGCGCTGCACCATTCGAGGAAGCGCCCGGCCCCTACAAACACCCGATGCTCCGCGAAGCCGAGCGAACCGGACTGTCCGACCGGGTCGACGTCATGGTCAACCCGTCCAGCAGACAGCGAATCTGGCACCTCGCCGGCCGATACGGCGACACGCTCAACACCGCACTCCTTCGGGTAGTGCTACGGCGACTGCTCGACGAGCCCGGTGACCTCGCCGCAGACCTGGAAACCATCGCCCCGCTGCGCGATCTGCGGCCCGAGAACTATCCCGCCACGATCAAGGTGCACTTCGACGACCCGTTACGCGCCAAGCTCGACGAGCTGGCCGCACAGGTCGGGTCCGACCGCACCGAGCTCGTCCGCCTGGCCGCCCGCCGTGTGCTCGACCAGCCCAGCCTGATCGAGCAAGCCGTGAACAACGAGATCATCCGCAGCGAGAAACACAAAGCGCACCTGATGGCCCGGCACGCCCGCCGCCAGGCACGACGCCACATACAGCCCGACTGATCACCCTGTAGCGTCTCGCTTTCGATGACATCTCAAGAAGCTGCGACCTGCGCGTTTCTAAGTTGTCTCGAGGTGTGACCGT
>NZ_WXYH01000246.1:0-1100 GCF_009872365.1 Rhodococcus sp. T7 | reverse complement strand
ACCGCGACACTGCAATGGATCGGCCGGCGGGTGACCGCGCAGCGTTTCCCGGTCGTCGCCGGTGATGTCGACGCCGCCGTCGAGAACCTGATGACGCACTACGAGCAGTGGGGGCCGCTGGGTTTGCGGCACGTGATGCAGGCGCAGCGCTCACCGCTGATCGCGTCGATCGTCGCACGCGCGCAGGGCCTGCATCACCGCTGGGTGGAGCAGGTGTTCGCCCCGTACCTGGACCCGCTGTCAGCGGCGGATCGTGACCTGTTGTTCGCTCAGCTCGCCGCCGGCACCGACGTGCTGGTCTGGCACGTGTTCCGCACCGATCTCGGCTTGTCGGCCGAGCGCACCGGGCAGGCCCTGCTCGGCATGCTGCGCGCCCTGCTCCCCGACACCCCACCCACACGAACCTGAACCGGCCCGCACCCGAGCCCCAGCCTCCTGGAGGCCACGCCATGGCACACATCCTGTTCGTCACCTGGGACGGCGGCGGCAATGTGCCCCCCGCCCTCGGCATTGCGGCCGAGCTCCACCGCCGCGGGCACGAGGTCCGGTTCCTCGGGCACCCTCAGCAGCGCCGGCTGATCGAGAACCGGGGTTTCCGGTTCACCGCGTTCCGCCGTGCCCGGCCCTGGCGGTCGACCACCGCCCATCCCGGGATCCGGGGCCTGTACGCGTATCTGTCGGTGTTCACCGACCCTGGGCCCGGGATCGACCTGCTCGACACCGTCGCCGACGAACCGGCGGATGTGGTGGTGATCGACTGCCTGCTCTACGGCGCCGTCGCCGCCGCAGAGCGGGCGCGCCTGCCGCGGGTGACGCTGGTGCACACCTTCTACGAATTCATGGAGGCCGGCGCCAAACGCGGCCCGGCACCGGTGCTGGCGCGCCTGAAAGGGCAACGACCGCTGCGGTTGTGGACATCATCGGACCTGGTGCTGGTGACCACCGAGCGGGATCTCGACCCGGCCGGGCGCCGCGATCTCCCCCCGGCGGTCCACTACACCGGGGTGGTGGGGCACCCGATGCCGTCCACCCTGACCCCGGTCGGGGAGCGGAAGCCGCTGATCCTGGTCAGCCTGTCCAGCACCAACTTCCGCGGCCAG
>NZ_WXYH01000245.1:0-1104 GCF_009872365.1 Rhodococcus sp. T7 | reverse complement strand
ACGCCGACAACACCAGGCCCGCACCTCCCACTACCGACGCCGCGGCCACCTCCCATAAGTGCCGTTGCAGTACTAGGGCGTGTCTCCCAATGATTTGGGGTGTTGTGCGGCAGCATGTTTGCTGTGGCAGAGGTGACGGATCGATATCAGGTGTTGACCGAGAAGCAGTGGGCGTTGCTTGCGATGCTTTTACCCAGTTCGGATGGGCTGCGGGGGCGGAAGTTCCAGAATAACCGGCTCGTGGTGGAGGGGATGCTCTACCGGCTGCGTACCGGGCTCCCGTGGCGGGATCTACCTGCGCATTTCGGCCCCTGGAAGACGGTGTGGAAGCGGCATCGACGCTACGCCGGGGATGGAACATGGGATCGGGTACTCATGGCCCTGGCCGCGATGGCCGATGCCGGTGGCGACCTGGATTGGGCGGTGTCGGTGGATTCCACCGTGGTGCGGGTGCACCAGCACGGCGCCAACGCCGCGCGTGACACAGGGGGATCTGCCGAATTACACAAATCTGCTTGACGAACCGGTCGATCACGGCATCGGCCGGTCCCGCGGCGGGTTGACCAGCAAAGTTCACCTGGCGTGCGACGGCGACGGACGTCCGTTGTCGGTGCTGGTGGGTCCTGGCCAGACCGGCGACAGCCCGATGTTCGGCCCACTCCTCGACGGCATCTGCGTGCCGCGCATCGGTGGCGGCGCACCCCGCACGCGCCCGGACGAGGTCCGGGCCGACAAGGCGTACACATCCAAGGCCAATCGAGAACTGCTACGCAGCAAGGGCATCAAGGCGGTCATTCCCGAGAAGTCCGATCAGGTGGCCAACCGCAAGAACAAGGGCAGCGCGGGCGGGCGGCCACCGAACTTCGATGCCGAGTCGTACAAGGGCCGCAACGTGGTGGAAAGGGCCTTCAACAAGGTAAAACAGTGGCGAGCGGTGGCAACCCGGTATGACAAGCTTGCCCTGACTTACCGGGCCGGATTCCTCCTCGCCGGCATCGTCGAATGGCTCAAACTATTGGGAGACATGTCCTAGTACTGCAACGGCACATGCTTGACAGATGGACGATACTGATTGCGTGGTCCTCGATCTGGTTGCTGCCGAGT
>NZ_WXYH01000244.1:0-1152 GCF_009872365.1 Rhodococcus sp. T7 | reverse complement strand
TCACCGGCCCGCTCGGCGAGGGTCCACCCGTTCTTGCGTTCCAGACCCGCAACCAATCCCGTCACATATTCACGGACGCGGGACCTCGGCTCCGACCGGGTGAACCGACCGGAGATCCGCTCATGCAAGGCTTCCAACTCGGCAGCAACCAGATCGAGGACCACGCAGTCAGTATCGTCTATCTGTCAAACATGTGCCGTTGCAGTACTAGTCGCAGACCTGCGGTGCGGCGAAAACAATCCACCACAGATGAAGGTGCGGGAGAGCTTCCACTCGTTGTTGCAGCGCACGAAGGGGATTGGTCCCACCGGGGTAAGGGTCCATGCCTTCGAGGTGACTCTGCCCATTCGCGTTGATCATGTCCGGGCCGACGGGTTCCACGGCGGTGAACTGGATGTATTGGGGTGTGGGCGCGCGGATCGTCAATTGGTGACCTTGCACGAGAGTCGATACTGCACTTCGTGGCGAGTTCATCGTCCTGAGTTGAACTGGTGAGCGATACCCCTGCTCGGTCGGTGGTCGGCCACATCTGGATAAGGTACGTCTCTACCGGGCCGTCGTCTGGCACCAGGTCGTACCGGGAAGATCGGCCGGCGGCAGACACTCGAACTCTGTGTGCTGTCGGCCCTTGAGGAGTCACTGCGTGGCCCGCACCGGGGACGATGTTTTCCGTCGGCCCTGGTCACGAAATCGGAGCGATCACCGATACCCGATGTATGTCGGGTCAGATCCGTACCGCTGCAGAACACCGATCGGCCAGTCAACCCGAGATCCGGGACCGGCCCAAATATGATGACGGAACTTGTTTCTGGGGTTTAGGGGGCTTACGGGTCGCGGGGAGGAAAAGCACGCACTTCCAGCCGGGGCGGTGTGCGCTGTTTTGTGGCCGTACCTACGTGAGCACCGCCAGCTGCTCGGGGCGGCAACGGCGTTCTCCATGGCCAATACCGGACTGAGTTTGATGCAACCGGTGCTGGTGGGCCGGACAATCACCGCGGTCGGAGACGGTGCCCCACTTTCGTGGCCTGCTCCGGTTGATTCAACTCGGGATTTCGAGCCCATATTCAGGTTTCTTGCAGGAACGCCCGTAGTCGGTCGAGCACCAGCTCGGGTCGTTGATCGACAATCCAGTGACCGGCGTCGTCGACCGTC
>NZ_WXYH01000243.1:0-83541 GCF_009872365.1 Rhodococcus sp. T7 | reverse complement strand
CCCGCGCGCCGCCTCCCGTGACCCCGAGGGCGGCCGTGAGGGCGTCGACGGCGCCGCGGTCGCCGGTCCACCGGCCGAGTGCAAGGACCGCGGCCTTGCGCACGTCGAGGTGCGCGTCCGTCAGGGCGTCCGCCAGCGCGGGCACCGCGACGTCGGGGTCCGCTCCGGCGAGTGCCCGGGCGGCGCCCTGCCGGATCTGCCAGGCCGACTCCCGCAGCGCCGCTGTCGCGAGCGCGGCGTCGTCGCCGCGGCAGCCGAGACTCGCGAACGCCGTGAGCGCGGCGGCGCGCACCAGCGGATCCCGGTCTCCGGCCAGTGTGCGCACCGTCGCGACACCGCCGAGCCCGACGGTGGCCAGGCCGTGCGCGACGGTGATACGCACTTCGCGGTTCTCGTCGTGTGCTCCCTCGGCCACCGACTCCCACCGGTCGAGCGACACCAGTGCCCGCACTGCTTCGATCCGGACGTGGTGATCGGCGTCGGACAGTGCGGCCAGGAACTGCTCCGCCGAACCGGCGTGCAGGGCCCGCAGAACGTCCACCACGGCGGCTCGGACCACGGCGTCGGCCGAACCCAGGTGCTCGGCCAGTCCGTCGCCGGACGGCAGCACCTCGACGAGTTCGCGGAGTCCGTCGGCGGCGGCGCGGCGCACCGTCACCGCGCCGTCGCCGAGCGCGTCGACGAGGGCGGCACCGAATCCGTCGGGTGTTCCCTCCGTCAGCACGGACAGTGCCGTGACACGGACCTGCGGATCGGCGTCCTCCAGATACGGTGCGAGTTCGGCGACGCTCGGGGCGTCCAGTCCGAGGACCGCGACGATGGCCGGCGAGGACGGCTCCTGCCGGACCGGCGCCGCGATGCGGGAGCGTTCCTCCACCGGCGCCCGGCCGCCGACCAGCGGCGGCTGAGCGACGGGAATGACGGTCCGGTCCACCGGCGGAAGGGAATCGAGTCCGGGCACCGGCACGAAGTACGGTTCGACGGGGCGCTTGAGGAACTCCATGTCCCCGTTCTCGCCGCGCCGCAGATTCAGGTGGTAACCCCATTCGTCGTCCCGCTGCTCGGGAAGATCGGCGCGTTCGTGGTACAGCCCCCAGCGGCTCTCGGTCCTCGTGAGCGAACTGCGGGACGCCATTTCGGCGCAGTCCCGGATGAACGTGACCTCCGCGCAGCGCATCAGCTCGTGCGGGGTGGTCGCGCCCATCCCGGCGATCTCCCCCGCCATCCGCTCGAACGTCTCGACGGCGATCGACAACTTCGTCGCCGTCTTCGGCGGCGCCACATAGTCGTTGACGAAGCGGCGCAGCTTGTACTCGACCTGCGGCTGGGGCGGGCCGTCCGGGTTGCGCAGCGGCCGGTAGATCAGCTCGTGCGCGGCGGCCAGTTGCTCCGCGGGCAGCGCGGCCGGCGCCTCGACATCGGGCAGGGTGCCGGTGGCGTGCGATCCGGCGAGGTCGCCGTAGACGAATGCGCCGATCATGTAGTTGTGGGGGACGCAGGCCAGGTCGCCTGCGGCGTACAACCCCGGGACCGTGGTGGCGCCGTGCTCGTCCACCCACACCCCGGACGCGGAATGTCCGCTGCACAGGCCGATCTCGGAGATGTGCATCTCGATGTCGTGGCTGCGGTAGTCGTGCCCGCGGTTCGCGTGGAACGTGCCGCGGGTGGGGCGTTCGGTGGTGTGCAGGATCGACTCGAGCGTGTCGAGGGTTTCCTCCGGCAGGTGGCTGACCTTGAGATAGATGGGGCCGCGCGCGGATTCGATCTCGCTCTTGACCTCGCTCATCATCTGCCCCGACCAGTAGTCGGAGTCGACGAACCGCTCCCCCTCGGCGTTGACCTGGTAGCCGCCGAACGGGTTCGCGACGTACGCGCAGGCCGGGCCGTTGTAGTCCTTGATCAGGGGGTTGATCTGGAAGCACTCGATGCCGCTCAGTTCGGCGCCCGCGTGGTAGGCCATCGAGTAACCGTCGCCCGCGTTGGTGGGGTTCTCGTAGGTGCCGTAGAGGTACCCCGACGCCGGGAGCCCCAGCCGGCCGCACGGGCCGGTCGCGAGGATGACCGCTTTCGCGCCGACCGCGACGAACTCGCCCGTGCGGGTGTTCAGCGCGGCGGCGCCGACGGCCCGGCCGTTCTCCGTCAGGACGCGGACGGGCATCAGCCGGTTCTCGATGCAGATCTTCTCGCGCATCTTCCGCTGCCGTAGCACCCGGTAGAGAGCCTTCTTCACGTCCTTGCCCTCGGGCATCGGCAGCACGTACGAACCGGAGCGGTGCACCCGGCGGACCGCGTATTCGCCGTACTCGTCCTTCTCGAACTTGACGCCGTACTTCTCGAGGCGCTGCACCATTGCGAAACCGCGGGTGGCCGTCTGGTACACGGTGCGCTGGTTGACGATTCCGTCGTTGGCGCGCGTGATCTCGGCGACGTAGTCCTCGGGTTCGGCCTTGCCGGGGATGACGGCGTTGTTGACGCCGTCCATTCCCATGGCGAGCGCACCGGAATGGCGCACGTGCGCCTTCTCGAGCAGCAGCACGTTCGCGCCGTTCTCGGCGGCGGTCAGTGCCGCCATCGTGCCTGCCGTGCCGCCGCCGATGACGAGGACGTCGCAATCGAGTCGGACGGTGTCGGCGAGATCGGGGATGTCCATCAGGTCTCCGGAGTGTGGTTCAGCGCGCCGAGAACGTCGGCGCGGGCGGCACGGGTGCCGGGATGGTCGAGGTGGTCGCGGTCACGGGGGTGCGGGATGTCGACGAGTGCCCGCAGCGGCTCACCCGCCCGGCCCAGCACCGCCACCCGGTCACCGAGCAGCACCGCCTCGTCCACGTCGTGGGTCACGAACACCACCGTCGTCGGGTGCGTGCTCCACGTGTCGACGAGCAGTCGCTGCATGACGCCGCGGGTCTGGGTGTCGAGGGCGCCGAACGGTTCGTCCATCATCACGGCCCGCGGTGCCCCGGCGAGGCCGCGCGCCAGCTGCACCCGCTGGCGCATGCCGCCGGACAGGTTCTTCGGCAGGAAGTCGCCGAACCCGGTCAGGCCCACCTCCGCGATCCAGCGGTCGGCGGTCTCACGGCGCCCCTTGCGGGGTTCGCCGCGTAGCGCGAGGGCCAGTTCGATGTTCGAGCGCACCGTGCGCCACGGGAGCAGCGCGTTGTCCTGGAACACGACCGCCCGGTCCCGCGACGTCGACTCCACCGCGGCGCCGTCGGCGACGACCCGTCCCGAATCGGGCGGCAGCAGGCCCGCCAGTGCCCGGAGCACGGTGGACTTGCCGCACCCCGAAGGTCCGGTGAGCACCAGGATCTCGCCGGGCACCACGGTCAGCGACAGCGAACGGATGACGGGTTTCCCGGTGTAGGACAGGGTGACGTCGTCGAGGACCAGCGACATCCCCGCGGCCACGGAGGTTCCGGCGGTGGCGGTCATGCGCGCTCCCCTCGTGGCAGCCAGCGGGTGACGCGCCTGCCGAGCAGTTCGACCGCCCCGGACGTGAGAAACCCGAGGATGCCGATGGTGATCATGCCGACGAAGACGCCGGGGTAATCGACGATCGTGTACGCCTGCCAGGTGCGGTACCCGACACCGAGCCTGCCGGAGATCATTTCGGCGGAGATCACGCAGATCCAGGCGACCCCGATCCCGACGGACAGTCCACCGAACACGCCGGGCAGGATCCCGGGCAGCACGACCCGGGCCAGCACGTCCCAGCGTCCGCCGCCGAGGGTGCGCACCGAGTCCTCCCACAGCGTCGGCAGTGCCCGGACGGCGTGCCGGGTGCTCACCATGATCGGGAAGAACGCGGCGACGAACGTGATGAACACGATGCCCGCCTCGTCGCTGGGAAACAGCAGGATCGCGACGGGTACGACCGCGATGGCGGGGATCGGCCGGGCGAGTTCGGTCAGCGGGCCGAGGACGTCGGCGAACAGTTCCGATCGGCCGAGCGCGATTCCGGTGGCCACCCCGACCACCGTGGCCAGTCCGAATCCGCTGAGGATGCGGATCAGCGACTGTCCGAGGTCGAGGTAGAACAGGTCGGTCTGCAGCTGGGTGCCGAACGCGGACACCACGTCGGTGACGGTGGGGAGCGTGTCGAACCGCAGCCACAGCCGGACGTCGTGGGCGGTCAGCAGTTGCCACGCGAGGATCGCGCCCAGCACGGAGGCGACTCGCACGAGCCGGGATCGCCACGGCGACGACCGCCGGCGGGTCGCCGGATCATGTTCTTCCACAACGGCTTCGGTGCCGGGCAGGACGTCCGGTTGTTCCAGCGTGGTCACGGCCGGACCTCCTCGACGGCGCGGTCGTAGGTGACCACGGCTCCCGACGGGTGCGCGCGCAGGTAGCGGTCGGCCGCGGCGCCGGTGGTGAACGGCAGGAACGTGTCGCCGTCGCGCACCCACACCGCCTTGTCCGCGAACCATCGGGTGCCCAGTTCGGCGTCGGGAACGTAGCCGGCGCGCACGGTGTGACCCTCGGCGCGGGCCTGCTTCACCGCCCGGAGCAGGCAGGTGGGGTTTGCGGCCGGCTGCGTCTCGGCGGCGCCGTCGAACCACAGCTCGCCGGCCAGTGCCGGGTCGCTCGCGGGCGCGGCGCACACGGGGTCGGTACCGGCGACGGCGGCGGGGTTGGTGGTGGACGCGAGTGTGGTGTCGTAGTCCTGCCCGTCCGCCTCGAACGCGGACCGCAGCGGTGCGTCGTTCACGAAACCGTCGACGTCGAGGTCGGCGAAGTCGCCGATCGACTTCAGGTACGGCACATCGTTCTTCAGCGCACCGATCAGGCCGGGCTTGAGCGTGGTGTCGAAGGAGGTGCCGCCCGGGCCGTTGTACAGGTACACGACCTCCTGCGGCAGGCCGCTCGCGTCGGCGACGATCCGCGACGCCTCGAGAGGTTCGGTCTGCACGAACCGGGTGGCGTCGAGTTGCGCCCGGAGGAACGCGTCGAGCACCTCGGGGTGCTCGTCCGCGTACGCCTCCCGGACCACCACACCGTGCAGGGTCGGGGTGTTCAGTTCGGCGCCGTCGTACAGCAGCTTGGCCTTGTCCTGGAAGACGAGAAGTCCGGGCCACGCGACGAACTGCGACAACGCGGCCACCTGACCGGATTCCAGCGCCGACGTTCCGACCTGCGGCTGCTGGTTCAGCACCTCGACGCCGGTGGCCGGGTCGATTCCGGCACGGTCGAGTGCCTGGACGAGGGTGCCGTGGCCCGCGGAGCCGACGCTGGCGGAGACCTTCCGGCCCGCCAGATCGCCGAGCGTGGTCGCCGGTGAGTTCGGCGGCACCACCACCATGTTCAGGGCGCCCTTGGGGTTGTAGCCGGTCACCGAGACGATCTCTGTCTTCGAGCGCGGGTTCGCCTGTGTGCGGGAGCCGTTGATCAGCATGGGGTAGTCGCCCATCGATCCGATGTCGATCTTCTCCGCCACCATCTGGGCGGTGATCGGCGCACCGGTGTCGTAGTCCTGCCACTCGACGGAGTACTTCGTCCCTGTCAGTTCCGTGACGTCCTGCAGACGCTGTTCGAGGTAGCCCTGCGCCCGCAGCAGGGTTCCGGCGGTGACGGTGTTGATCGTCTTGGACTGGTACCCGATCACCACCGTGACCGCGTCACCGGTGCCGGCCGACGGATCGAGGGAGCAACTCGTCGCCACGAGTGTCAGTGCCGCGGCGGCGATCGCGAAGGTGGAGAAACGTCGCTTCATCTGTGTGGTCTTTCGCTCAGCGGAGGAGGTACGGCATGTTCACGGTGACCGCGCCGGTCGGGCAGCGCGCGGCGCAGGGGCCGCAGTACCAGCACTCGTCGACGTGCATGAACGCCTTGCCGTTCTCCGGGTTGATGGCGAGGGAATCGAGCGGGCAGATCTCGACGCACAGGGTGCAGCCCTCGATGCACAGCGACTCGTCGATGGTGACGGGTACGTCGGCGCGTTGGTTGACCAAGGTCATGAGGTGAGCTCCCAGTTCGTGATGTCGGGTCTGCGGACGAGGTTGCTGCGCATTGTGATTCGGTCACCGCGCATGCGGATGTATTCGAGGTCGACCGGACGTCCGTCGACGAGCCGGGTGAGGCGCTCGAGCAGCAGGAGCGCCGCACCCTCGGGGGTCTGGAGGTTCGCGGCGGAGTGCGCGTCGGCGTTGACGGATTCGATCGCCAGATCGGCGGAACCCAGTGGCTGACCGCAGACCTCCTCGATCAGCGCGAACACGTCGTTGGTTTCGAGGTCGCGGCCGAGGATCTCGGCGCCGATGTCGGGGACGAGGTACGTGAGGTCCAGGCTGAGCGGCAGGTCGCCGAGGTAGCGCACCCGTTCGATGTACACGGCGGGTTCGCCCGGCTCCAGCTGCAGCCGGCGGGCGACTGCGGGCGGCGGGGCGATCTCCACGGCCGCGCGGACGTCGTTGCGGACCTCGCCGTGCCCCTTCAGCGTCTCCTTCAGCCCCAGCAGGGCGTCGAGGCCGTGGTCGTACTTGCGCTGCGCCACGTGGGTTCCCACGCGCGGGGCGCGGTCGATGAGTCCCTCCTGCTTCAGCAGTGCCAGCCCGTCGCGCACCGCGTTGCGCGACACGCCGAACTCGGCGGCCAGCTCCGATTCCGACGGCAATCCGCGCTCGGCGAAGGACTCCGCGTGGATCTGCTGACGCAGCAGGTCGGCGAATCTGCGCGCATGGTCCGCACGGGAACTGCGTGACGCCGTCGGGAGGGGAGTCGGATTCACCACCAGGTTTCCTTCGTCGATTGTGCGTGTGAGCTGGACGAAGACACACGCTAACGGCAGTCCGCGGGGCCCGGAGTCGTGGCGGACACCCGCCCCGGACGCCTCGGCGAATCGGCCGGGTCCGCTCCTGCGGCGACTCGTCTCACCAGCGCGAACACGACGGAGTACCGGTAATGCGCCAGTCGGAGGCGGGCCCGGGAGTTCCAATCACGGTGATTCGAAGTGGCTCCGTCCGCCGAACGAGCGCACAACTCTAGGTTAGGCTTACCTTCTATTTTCGTCCCGAAGGAGTCGTCACCGTGTTCGCACCCACCGCCCGACGTCAGCTCGCCGTCGCACTCGCCGTGGCCAGTTCGTCCCTCTTCCTCGCCGCGTGCTCGTCCGGCGACGGCGGAGGCAGCACGGAGACGTCCGGTGAGGGATTCCCGGTCACCATGGAGAACACGTTCGGATCGACCACCCTCGACGCGGCACCCGAACGCATCGTCACCCTCGGATGGAACGCCCAGGACGTCGTCTACGCCCTCGGCCGGACACCGGTCGGCATGCCGAAATACACGTACGGCGCCGAGACGAACGGCGTGATGCCGTGGCTGCAGGATCGTTTCGACCCGTCCGCGACCACGTTGCTCGACGCGGCCACGTCCACCCCCATCGAGGGCGTCGCCGCGCTGGCACCCGATGCAGTCCTCGCCCCGTACGAGGGATTCGACGAGGAGACGTACGAGAAACTGTCGGGAATCGCCCCCACCGTGGCGTACCCGGACAAGGCGTGGCAGACCACGTGGCAGGACCAGACCACCCTGATCGGGCAGGCACTCGGGAAGAGCGCCGAGGCCGAGCAGCTCGTGGCCGGTCTCGACGACACCCTCGCCCAGACCGCCGCCGCGCATCCCGAGTTCGCAGGCAAGACGATCTCGGTGATCAACTTCGACACCGACGCCGCGACCGTCAACGTCTACATGCCCTCCGATCCCCGCGTCCAGGTGCTGACCGAGCTCGGCTTCACCGTGTCGCCCGGTGTGCAGAAGCTGGCCGCGTCGAACGATCCCGACAAGTTCTTCGCCGACATCTCCGTGGAGAACATCTCCGGTGTGGACGCCGACGTCGTCGTCGCGTTCGTCCCGGAGAACACCACCGTCGCGGCGAACCCGGCCTACGCGAATCTCGGTGCCATCGGCCGTGGTACCGCCGTCGCGCTGTCGGACACGAAGATCATCTCGGGGCTCAGCCAGACCAGCGTCCTCGCGACACCGTGGGTTCTGGACAAGCTGACGCCTCAGCTCAGCGAGGCCGCGAAGAAAGCGGGTGCCTGAACGCCCGCCTGAGAGGCGGTGTCGGGCGTAGCGTATTCCGGGACACCTAGTTCGCTTGTGCCCGCATCAGGAACGCTCGTCGAAAGCAGGTATGCGATGACGCAGATGTCCGAAAGACACACCGCGAAGGTCATCGGCGTCACCGTCGCCGCCGCGGTGGGTGGGTTTCTCTTCGGTTTCGACAGTTCCGTCATCAACGGCGCCGTCGACTCCATCCAGGACCACTTCGAGCTGGGGTCGTTCTTCACCGGCTTCGCCGTGGCGATCGCGCTGCTCGGATGTGCTGTGGGGGCGTGGTTTGCGGGCCGCCTCGCGGACCGCTGGGGCCGCAAGAAAGTGATGCTGCTCGGCTCGGTGCTGTTCGTGGTCTCCTCGTTCGGATCCGGTCTCGCGTTCAGCGTCCCGGACCTGATGGTGTGGCGCGTCCTCGGCGGCCTGGGCATCGGTATCGCGTCGGTCATTGCGCCCACGTACATCTCGGAGATCGCGCCTGCCCGCTACCGCGGCGCGCTGGCGTCGCTGCAGCAACTGGCGATCACTCTCGGCATCTTCGCCGCGCTGTTGTCGGACGCGGTGCTGCAGAATGCGGCGGGCGGCGCGTCGGAAGAGCTGTGGCTCAACCTCGAGGCGTGGCGCTGGATGTTCCTCGTCGGTGTGATTCCCGCGGTCGTGTACGGCGTTCTCGCCCTGATGATCCCCGAGTCGCCGCGATACCTGGTGGGCAAGCATCTCGATCAGGAGGCCGCCGACGTCCTCGCGAACATCACCGGCGAGCTCGACCCGCACGAACGCGTCTCCGAGATCCGGCTGACCCTCCGCCACGAGTCGACGGCGTCGTTCGACGATATTCGCGGCCCGAAGTTCGGGCTGCAGCCACTCGTCTGGGTCGGCATCTTCATGGCCATCTTCCAGCAGTTCGTGGGTATCAACGCGATCTTCTACTACTCCACGACGCTGTGGAAGTCGGTGGGCTTCACCGAGAACGAATCGTTCACCACGTCGGTGATCACCGCGATCATCAACGTGGGCATGACGTTCGTGGCCATCCTGTTCGTCGACCGGATCGGCCGGAAGATTCTGCTCGAGGTGGGCTCGCTCGGCATGTTCGTCAGCCTGCTCCTCGCCGCTGTCGCCTTCTCCCAGGCGACGGGCAGCGGCGACGATGTCGTGCTCCCCAGCCCATGGGGAGCGCTCGCGCTGATCGGCGCCAACCTGTTCGTGATCTTCTTCGCCGCCACCTGGGGCCCGATCATGTGGGTGATGCTGGGCGAGATGTTCCCCAACAACATGCGCGCCTACGCCCTCGGCATCAGCACGGCGGCGAACTGGATCGCGAACTTCACGGTCACGCTGTCGTTCCCGCCGCTCACCCGCTCGGTGGGGCTGTGGTTCCTGTACGGGCTGTTCGCGTTCTTCGCGTTGCTGTCCTACTTCTTCGTCCGGTTGAAGGTCCGGGAGACCAAGGGCATGGAACTCGAGGAGATGCACACCTGACCCCGGCATCCTGACCCGGCACCGACGAATCCGGCCGAATCACACTGTGATTCGGCCGGATTTTCGTGCGGGGCGGTCGGTCTACTGGCCGCTGTTCTCCGCGCGCTGCGAGTCGAGGCCGGCGACGACACCGTTCTGCTGCCCGGGGCGCAGGTTGCCGAGGGCGGCGAACCACCCGGTGATCTGCCTTGCGACGTCCTGCGCGGTGAGTCCCAGCTCGGTGTGGATCTGCGCGCGGGACGCATGGTCGAGGAACCGCTGCGGAACACCGAGATCACGACAGGGCACGTCGACCCCGGCCGACCGCAGCGCGGCGGACACGGCGGACCCGACACCGCCGTGCAGACCGCTGTCCTCGACGGTGACCACCATCGTGTAGTCCTCGGCGAGCTTCAGCAGCGACTCCGGGACCGGCAGCACCCACCGCGGGTCGACGACGGTCGCCGAGATGCCCTGCTGTTCCAGACGTTTTGCGGCTGCGAGCGCGAGGCCGGCGAACGCGCCGACCGACACGATGAGCACGTCGTTGCGCCCGGAGGGGGCGTGCAGGATGTCGACGACGCCGTCGAGCCTGCTCACGGCGGGCACGTCGTCACCGACCGTGCCCTTCGGGAAACGGAGCGCGGTCGGCCCGTCGTCGACGGCCAGCGCCTCACCCAGTTCCTCCCGCAGGGTGGCGGTGTCGCGGGGAGCCGCGACCCGCATCCCGGGGACGATGCCCAGCAGCGACATGTCCCACATGCCGTTGTGGCTGGCGCCGTCGCTGCCGGTGATACCCGCGCGGTCGAGGACGAGGGTGACGGGCAGCTTCAGCAGGGCCACGTCCATCAGCAACTGGTCGAAGGCACGGTTGAGGAACGTCGAGTAGACGGCGACCACCGGGTGCAGGCCGCCGAGCGCCAGGCCTGCGGCCGACGTGACGGCGTGCTGCTCGGCGATGCCGACGTCGAACATGCGGTCGGGGTACTTCTCGCCGAACGCGGCGAGACCGGTCGGGCCAGCCATGGCGGCGGTGATCGCCACGATGTCCTGTCGGTGGCTCGCCTGCTCGATCAGCTCGGCGGAGAACACCGACGTCCAGTCGGCGGACGCCGATCCGGCCGACTTGCCGGTGACCGGGTCGATGACGCCGGTCGAGTGCATCTGATCGGCAACGTGGTTCTCGGCGGGCGCGTAGCCCATGCCCTTGCGGGTGACGGCGTGAACGATGACCGGTCCGCCGAACGCCTTCGCGCGGCGCAGCGCGGATTCGAGCGCGGCCTCGTCGTGGCCGTCGACCGGTCCGAGGTACTTGATGCCCAGGTCCGTGAACATCACCTGCGGGGCGACGGCGTCCTTGAGGCCCGCCTTCATGCCGTGCAGGACCGAGTAGGCGGTGCGTCCGACCCACGGCAGCTTCTTCACCATCCGCCGGCCGCTGTCGAGGATGCGCTCGTAGCCCGGCTGGAGCCGGAGGGCGGCGAGGTGGTCGGCGAGACCACCGATGGTCGGCGCGTACGAGCGGCCGTTGTCGTTGACGACGATGACCACCGAGCGGTCCTTGCCTGCGGCGATGTTGTTCAGCGCCTCCCAGCACATGCCGCCGGTCAGGGCGCCGTCACCGACGACGGCGACGACGTGCCGGGCCTGTCCGGTCAGTTCGAAGGCCTTCGCGAGGCCGTCGGCGTACGACAGCGCCGCCGACGCGTGGGACGACTCGACCCAGTCGTGATCGCTCTCCGCCCGGCACGGGTACCCGGACAGGCCGCCCTGCTTGCGGAGCGAATCGAAATCGTCCTTGCGGCCGGTGAGGATCTTGTGGACGTACGCCTGGTGGCCCGTGTCGAAGACGATCGGGTCGGCAGGCGACTCGAAGATGCGGTGCAGTGCGAGGGTCAGTTCGACGACGCCCAGGTTGGGGCCGAGATGCCCGCCGGTCGCCGCGACCTTCTGCACGAGGAACTCACGAATCTCCGCGGCGAGCTGCTTCATCTCCGCCGGATTCAGCTGACGAAGATCGTCAGGCGTCTGGATACGGGCAAGAACACCCAACGAGATCGCTCCCTCCGTGATGCACGCTGCCTTGCGTGCCTCTGCCACGTGGCTTCGTGTCACGTCACAGTGGAACCAGTCTACGGAGCCGCGGAAGGGCGGGACACACGGTACCGGTCGCGGCGACCGAGTGGTGGGGCTTCGTCCTCGGGCATTCCGGCCACAGCCGTGACCGGCTTCACACAATTGCGGCGCTGGGCGGGCCCGGCGGAACACCCGACTTCGTCGTGAACAGGCTCTAGGGTTTTCTCATGAGCACCGTCGTGGACGCGCTGATCGGAAAAGTCTTCACCGAGACCCGGGAGAACCGCGGCGGACAGCTCGCCGACTACATTCCCGAACTCGCCGCGGTGGCCCCCGACTCGTTCGGCATCTGCGTCGCGACCGTGGACGGCTACGTGTACGAGGTCGGCGACACCCGCCTGCCGTTCACGATCCAGTCCACCTCGAAACCGTTCACGTACGCCCTCGCGCTCGCCGATCGCGGTTCCGCCGCCGTCGCCGAGAAGATCGACGTCGAACCGTCCGGGGAACCGTTCAACGAGATCAGCCTCGACCCGCGGACGGAGCGGCCCCGCAATCCCATGATCAACGCCGGGGCGATCACCGCGACGTCGCTGGTTGCCGGTCCGGATCTGGAGACGCGGTTCGAGCGGATCCGGTCCACGTACTCCCGGTACGCGGGGCGGGACCTGACGTTCAACCGGTCGGTGTACGAGTCCGAGTCGGGGAGCGGGCACCGCAACCGGGCGATCGGCCACATGCTCCGCTCGTTCGACATCATCACCGGCGACCCCGACGAGGCGGTCGACCTCTACTTCCGCCAGTGCTCCCTCGACGTGACGTGCCGCGATCTGAGCCTGATGGCGGCGACGATGGCGAACAACGGCGTCAATCCCGTCACCGGGGACACCGTCCTCGAGCCGGCGCTGGTCGAGCGGGTCCTGAGTGTGATGTCGACGTGCGGAATGTACGACGCCGCGGGCAAATGGGTCTACGAGGTCGGGCTTCCCGCCAAGAGCGGCGTCGGGGGCGGCGTGCTCGCCGTCCTACCCGGGCAGATCGGGATCGCGATCTACTCGCCGCGTCTCGATTCCCACGGCAACAGCGTCCGCGGAGTCGAGGCGTGCCGGGCCCTGTCGAACGAGTTGGAGCTGCACTTCCTGCACGTCACCCGCGCCGCCCGTTCCGCGGTACGCGCCCGCTACTCGGTGTCGGACGCCCCCTCGCGGATGCGGCGGTCCCCCGCCGAGCGCGCTGCCCTCGACGACGTCGGCAAGCGCAGCCGGATCTACGAACTGCACGGGGATCTGCTGTTCGCCGGCGCGGAGAGCGCCGTCCGCGAGATCGGCGGCGTCGAGGAAGACCTGGAGGCGGTGGTGATCGACGTCCGGCGCGTCGACGACGTCAGCGGGGTCGCGCGCCGGATGTTCGAGACACTGCGGGCCGACCTCGCAGAGTGCGGGTGTGCGCTGGCGTTCGTCGACCCGGCCGGTCTGCTCGGCAACACCCGCTCCGACCTGTCGGGGAGGGCGGGCCGGGTGTTCGCCGACCTGGACGCCGCCGTGCAGTGGTGTGAGGACATCCTCCTCGACCGGCACTGCAGCACCGCCCGCCAACCGTCCTCCGTCACGATCGCCGAGCACCCCATGCTGTCCACCCTCAGCGCGAAGCAACTCGAACGGTTCACCCGCGACCTGGTCACCCACTCGTATGCACGCGGTGACCTCGTCATCCATCGGGGTGACCCGGCGGCCGGGCTGTTCCTCATCCTGTCCGGCAGGGTCAGCTCCACGATCACCGACCAGTCGGGTGCGGTGCACCGATTCATGACGTTGTCGGCAGGGATGAGCTTCGGGGAGATGACGATGATGCTCGACTCCCGTTTCCTCAACGACGTCCGTGCCGACACCGAGGTGACGGTCGCGGTGCTGACCACCGAGCGCTACGCCGAAATGGCTTCGGAGGAGCCGAAACTGAAGCTGGCACTGCTCGAACGTCTCGCGTCGGGCGCGTACGAGCAACTCGACGTGATGCTGCGGGCGCTGCTGCGCCAGGGCGGTGGACTCTGACCGGCTCGCGGGAAAACCCTCGCGGGAAAAACCGTTGCCCGAATCGGAAAAATCGGACAGGCTTGGGGCTCGGAACCGCCGACGCTCGAATCGAAAGCAGGGTGCAATGCTCACAGCGACCAAGCTGGCCATCGAGACGACGGGACTCGTCAAGACATTCGGATCCACCCACGCGGTCGACGGCCTCGACCTGGCCGTGCCCCTCGGAGGCGTCTACGGCGTCCTAGGCCCGAACGGCGCGGGCAAGACCACCGCGATCCGCATGCTGGCCACGCTGCTGCCCCTCGACGGTGGCACCGCCACGGTGCTGGGTCACGACGTCGCGACCGAACCGGACGCCGTGCGCGCCAAGGTCTCCCTTACCGGGCAGTTCGCCTCGCTCGACGAGGATCTGACGGGCAGCGAGAATCTGCTGCTGCTCGGCCGGCTGTACGGGTACTCCCGCGCGGCGGCCCGAACCCGGTCCGAACAGTTGCTGTCCGCGTTCGGGCTCGACGAGGCGGGCAACCGGCAGGTGAAGAACTACTCCGGCGGCATGCGACGCCGACTCGACATCGCGGCCAGCATCATCGTCACCCCGGAGATGATCTTCCTCGACGAACCCACCACCGGTCTCGACCCGCGCAGCCGCAATCAGGTGTGGGAGATCGTCCGCGCACTGGTGGCCGGCGGAACGACAGTGCTGCTGACCACCCAGTACCTCGACGAGGCCGACCAACTCGCCGACCGGGTGGCCGTCATCGACCACGGCAAGGTGATCGCCGAGGGCACCACCGGCGAACTCAAGGCCTCCGTCGGATCGGGTGCGCTGCACGTGCGGGTCACCGACATCGCCACCCGCCCCGCCGCGGCGGCGCTGCTGCGGGACGTGCTCGAGGTGCCGGTCACCGAGGAAGCCGATCCGGCCGCCCTCACCGCCCGCATCGACGACCCGGCCCGGGTCTCGCGGGCGCTGCCCGCACTCGACGACGCCGGAATCGCCGTCAGCACATTCGCATTGGGGCAGCCGAGCCTCGACGAAGTCTTCCTCTCCCTCACGGGCCGACCCACCGAGGAGCACGCATGACCTCCACCACCGACCGGACCGCCGACACCGCAACCGCTGTCGCCGACGTCCTGAAGATGCCCGGCCCGAGGCCCGCGCGACCCACCGCGCTGTCGACGTCGCTGTCGTTCGGCTGGCGGGCCCTGCTCAAGATCAAACACGTCCCCGAGCAACTGTTCGACGTGACGATGTTCCCGATCATGTTCACGTTGATGTTCACGTACCTGTTCGGGGGTGCGCTGGCCGGATCGACCAGCGCCTACGTGCAGTTCCTGCTGCCGGGCATCCTCGTGCAGACGGTCGTCATGATCACCATGTACACCGGTCTGACGCTCAACAAGGACATCGAGAAGGGTGTCTTCGACCGGTTCCGCTCGCTCCCGATCTGGCGTCCGTCGCCTCTCGTCGGCGCGCTGCTCGGTGACGTCGTCCGCTACACGATCGCGTCGATCATCGTCCTGATCCTCGGGCTGGTCCTCGGGTTCCGTCCGGACGGCGGGCTCGTCGGTGTGGTGGCGTCGATCGGACTGCTGCTGCTGTTCTCGTTCAGCCTGTCGTGGATCTGGACGATGTTCGCGATGCTGATGCGCACCGAGCAGGCGGTCATGGGCGTGTCGATGTTCATCCTGTTCCCGCTGACGTTCGCCAGCAACATCTTCGTCGACCCCGCGACCATGCCGGGCTGGCTCCAGGCGTTCGTCGGTGTCAACCCGATCAGCAAGCTGGTGACGTCCATTCGCGGGCTCATGGCCGGGACGGTGGAGATGGCGGATCTCGCCGTCGTGTTCGGGTGGTGCGCCGGGTTCATCGTGATCTTCGGACCGCTGACGATGCGCCTGTACAACCGCAAGTCGTGACGGTGCCGGTGTCCGATCCCGCCGAGCGGGCGGTGACCGTGCGCGGATCGGGAATCGTCTCCGCGGTTCCGGATCTCGTCCGCGCCGCCGTCACCGTGACGGCGACGCGCCCCGCGGTGGCCGATGCGTTCGAGGCCGTCGCCCGGTCGACAACTGCCGTCACCGATACCCTGCGCGGGTACGGCGTCTCGGGCCCCGACCTCGCGACCACGGGGCTGTCCGTGCACTCCGAGACCACGTGGGCCGAGGGCCGGGGCAGCGAGGTGACGGGTTACACCGCGGCGACGACGCTGCAGATCACGGTCCGTGCGGCCGGGGCGTCCGCCCCGTCGCCGGCGCAGGTGGTCGCCGCCTGCGTGGGTGCGGGTGGTGACGACATCCGCCTCGGCGGACTCGAATTCGACTTCTCCGATCCGGCCGCGCTGACGGCGACCGCGCGGGAACGGGCGTGGGCCGATGCACTCGCCAAGGCGGAGCAGTACGCCTCGCTGTCGGGGCGCGCACTCGGCGAGGTCCTCGACATCGCGGAGGTCGACGTCGGTGACGTGTCCCCGCGACCGGTCGCGAAGGCGTTCGAGGTGGCCGACGCCGCCATCGCGATCGAACGGGGCGAGAAGCCGACGCGGGTGGACGTGCGTGTGCGGTGGCGGCTGGTCTAGGGCCGGGGGCCGCGCTGCTGCACCGAGGCGGCGAACGTGTCGGTGAGCTGGGTCAGCGACGTCACCGCCGCCAGTGCCTGTTCCTGCGACCAGTCCTCGAGCATGCCGCGCAGCCGTTCGGCCCGGCGTGCGGTCGTCTCGGCGAGAATGTCCATCCCGCTCGGCGACACCCGGATGCGGGATGCCCGCTTGTCGTCGGGATCGGCGGCGCGGGAAACATATCCCGCGTCGACGAGTTCGGAAATCTGCCTGCTCAGCGAGGACTGGCTCACGCACAGGTCGGCGGCCAGTTCGTTCTGGCGGCACTCCCCTCGCGCGGCGAGCACGAAGAGCACGCTCGTCAGTGCGGGCGCGATCGGGGTCTCGCCGGTCGCGGAGACGACCGCCCGCAACGACCGCCCGAGCGCGAACACCGCATCGACGAGCGCCTGCGCCGTATCTGCCTGTACCGACATCCTGTCCCCGTCCCGAACACCCACTACTTGCGAGCTCGACTATACGTATTGTTGCGTTCGGTAAGGAACTTCGTCACCGCGTCAGCAACGCGATGCACTCCACGTGGTGGGTGAGAGGGAACGCGTCGAACGCACGCAACTCGTCGACATGATATCCCTGCCCGAGGTACAGACCGATATCGCGGGCGAACGACGCCGGGTCGCACCCCACGTGCACCACCCGTTCCGCGCCCGCGGCGGCGACCGCCTCGATCACCTCACGCCCCGCACCCGCGCGCGGCGGATCGAGCACCACGACCCGTGGCGGGGAGGCCAACCCGGCGATCGCGCGCTCGACCCGGTCTGCGTGGAAACGCACCTGCGGGAGGTCGGAGAGGGCGGACTTCCCGTCCGCCACGGCCTGGCGCGCGGACTCCACGGAATCCACGTGCCCCGACGACCCGGCGCCCACGGCCAGGGCGGCGGCGAACACCCCGACTCCGCCGTACAGGTCCCATGCGGTCTCACCTGCGGTGAGCCCGGCCCATTCGGAGACCACCGTCGAATACGTCTCGGCGGCCCCGCGATGCGCCTGCCAGAACCCGGTGGCGGCCAGTTCCCATTCCCGGTCGCGTACCCGCTCCACCGGGCGACCCGATCCCACGACCACCCGCTCCGCGCGCGGCGCACCGCCTGCCGCCCGCCGCGCCATCGCACCGCGCCGCCCGGGACTCGTGCGGCCGGTCCGCGACACCTTCGGCGGCGCGATCTCGACCACGTGCCGCTCCCCCGCGCCGTCGAGAACGATCTGCACCTCGCTGCCGGGCTTCCAATCGTGTTCGCCCACACCGTCGTAGGCGGCGGCCTCGATCTGCGGGCACGCGAGGTCCGTGACGATCCCGGAACTGCGGTGCCGGTGATAGCCGGGACGGCCGTCCGGGTCCACGGCCAGCCGCACCCGGGTGCGCCAGCCGGTGCCGTCACTCGTGCCGGGCAGTTCCTCGACCTCCACGTCCCGCTGCACCCGCGCGAGCCGCACAAGCTGCTCCGACACGACCTGCGACTTCATGTCCCGCTGCAGGTGCAGGCTCGCGTGCGAGAAGTCGCAGCATCCCGCGCCGCCCGGACCCGACACCGGGCACACCGGGGCGACCCGCTCCGGGGACGCGTCGAGGATCTCGATCGCGTCGGCCCGGCAGTAGGACCCGCCGCGGTCCTCGGTGACCCGGGCGATCACCCGCTCACCTGGCAGCCCGTGCCGGACGAAGACCACCCGTCCCTCGTGGCGGGCGACGACGAACCCGCCGTGCCCGGGATTTCCCAACCGCAGTTCGAGGTGGCGGTCCGACCAGTTCTCACTCAACGCGTCTCGTCCGTCACTTGTCGTCGGGTTCGTAGCCGCGGCGCGAGGCCCCGGCCGTGTATTCGATGTTCAGCGTCTTCGCCTTCTCGGACGAGTTCAGCTGCCACGGGACACTGGTGACCATCACGCCCGGCTGGAACAGCAGCCGGCTCTTGAGCCGCAGCGCACTCTGGTTGTGCAGGATCTGCTCCCACCAGTGCCCCACCACGTACTCGGGAATGAACACGGTGACGACGTCCCGCGGCGAGTCCTTGCGGACGCGGCGCACGTAGTCGAGCACGGGTTTGGTGATCTCGCGGTACGGCGACTCGATCACCTTGAGCGGCACCGCGATGTCACTCTTCTCCCATTGCCGCACGAGCGCCCGGGTGTCGGGTTCGTCGACGTTGACCGTGATCGCCTCGAGTGTGTCCGGTCGTGTCGCCCGGGCGTAGGCCAGCGCGCGCATCGTCGGCATGTGCAGCTTGGAGACGAGGACGATGGAGTGCGTGCGGCTGGGCAGCACCCCGTCCCATTCCTGTTCCTCGAGTTCCCGCGCGACGCTGTCGTAATGCTTCCGGATCATCTTCATCACGACGAAGATCGCGACCATGGCCACGATCGCGATCCAGGCGCCCGCCGCGAACTTCGTGATGAGCACAATGATCAGGACGGCGCCGGTCATGGCCAGGCCGATGGAGTTGATCACCCGGGAGCGCTGCATCCGCCGGCGCGAAGCGGGATCGTTCTCGTTCTTCAGGTGCCGGGTCCAGTGCCGGATCATGCCCGTCTGGCTGAGCACGAACGAGACGAACACGCCGACGATGTACAGCTGGATCAGCTTGGTCACCTCGGCGCCGAACAGGACGACGAACGCGATCGCCGCCCCGGACAGGAACAGGATGCCGTTGCTGAACGCCAGGCGGTCGCCGCGGGTGTGCAGCTGACGGGGCAGGTAGCGGTCCTGCGCGAGGATCGAGCCGAGCACGGGAAATCCGTTGAACGCGGTGTTGGCGGCCAGCACCAGGATCAGCGCGGTCACGATGGCGATGAAGTAGAACCCGATGGGGAACCCGCCGAACACCGTCTCGGCGATCTGCGCGATCAGTGTCTTCTGGTGGTAGCCGGCCGGGGCGCCGATCAGCTGCTCGGCCGGGCTGTGCGCGTACACGATCCCGATCTTCTGAGCCAGGATGATGATGCCCATCAGCAACACGATCGCAATAGACCCGAGCAGCAGCAGCGTGGTCGCCGCATTGCGGGACTTGGGCTTCTGGAACGCGGGAACACCGTTGCTGATCGCCTCGACACCGGTCAGTGCCGCACACCCGGACGAGAAGGCCCGGGCGATCAGGAACGCGAACGCGATCCCGTACAGGTGGGAATCCTCGGCCTCGAGCTGGAAACCGGACGATTCGGCATGCAGGTCGTTGCCCAGCACGTAGATCTGGAAGAACCCCCACAGCAGCATCAGCGCCATACCGACGATGAACGCGTACGTCGGGATTGCGAAGGCGGCACCGGATTCGCGGATGCCCCGCAGGTTGATGGCGGTCAGCAGGACGATGGCCGCGACCGCGAACAGCACCTTGTGCTGTGCCACGAACGGGACCGCCGAACCGATGTTGGACGCCGCCGACGAGATGGACACGGCCACCGTGAGCACGTAGTCCACCA
Source organism: Rhodococcus sp. T7 (assembly GCF_009872365.1). NCBI lineage: Bacteria > Bacillati > Actinomycetota > Actinomycetes > Mycobacteriales > Nocardiaceae > Rhodococcus > Rhodococcus sp. T7. The sequence goes on along the minus strand of NZ_WXYH01000243.1, from coordinate 63,890 downwards.
GCAGGGCGCTGCCCACGGTCAGACCGGCGGTGGGACCGAGGTTGACGGTCGCGACCTCGTAGTCGCCGCCGCCGGACGGGTAGGCGTGCACGTTCTGCCGGTAGCTGGCGACCACCACCGCCATCACGGCGGCGACGGCGAGTCCGATCCAGGGGGTGTAGGCGTAGGCGGAGATGCCCGCCACCGACAGCACGAGGAAGATTTCCTCGGGCGCATAGGCGACCGACGACATCGCGTCGGACGCGAAGACGGGGAGGGCGATCCTCTTGGGAAGCAGCGTGTGCCCGAGCTTGTCGCTCCGGAAGGGTCTGCCTAGCAGTAGCCGCTTTGTGGCGGTCGAGAGCTTTGACACTGCCAAAGCGTAAGCCGTCCGCAGAAAACCTGGACCCTCACCCACCAATGTGTCCGGATTGCGATCTCTGTCCCGGTTGCTCTTCCGTCCGGGCACTGTACGGTTCGATTCGGTACGCACGTACTCGAGACGTGAAACCAGAGCCCAGAAACGGAGTACAAGGTGTATGTGGTCATCATGGGATGCGGCCGGGTCGGCTCATCCCTCGCCGGCTCGCTGACCCGGATCGGCCACGAGGTCGCGGTCATCGATCGCGACCCCGCCGCGTTCCTGCGTCTCGAGCCCGACTTCCCCGGACACACCGTCGTCGGCATGGGTTTCGACCGTGACGTGCTGGTCAAGGCCGGTATCGAGCGCGCGGAGGCGTTCGCCGCCGTGTCGTCCGGAGACAACTCCAACATCATTTCCGCGCGGGTCGCCCGCGAGACGTTCGGTGTGGAACGCGTCGTCGCCCGGATCTACGACGCGAAGCGCGCCGCCGTGTACGAGCGGCTGGGGATCCCCACCGTCGCCACCGTCCCGTGGTCGACGGACCGGTTCCTGCACACCCTCACCCGCGACAGCCAGACCGCCAAGTGGCGCGACCCGTCCGGAACGGTCGCGGTCACCGAGTTGTCCCTGCACGAGGATTGGATCGGCAGGCCCGTCGCCGAACTGGAGGCGGCGACCAATTCACGGGTCGCGTTCATCATCCGCTTCGGCACCGGCGTCCTGCCCGACCGCAAGACGGTCTTCCAGTCGGACGACCAGGTGTACATCGCGGCCGTGTCGGGAACGGTGGCCGAGGCCGTCGCACTCGCGGGCAATCCCCCGCCTTCGGACAATTGAGACGGCAGTGAGAATGTTCACGATCGACCACCCGAACGGAAGCAATCGATGAGAGTCGCAATCGCAGGAGCCGGCGCAGTCGGACGCTCGATCGCGCGCGAACTGGTCCGCAGCGAACACGACGTCATGCTGATCGAGCGCAAACTCGAGCACGTCGAGCAGGAGTCGGTACCCGAGGCGACCTGGGTCCACGCCGACGCGTGCGAGCTGAGCAGCCTCGAGGCGGCCTCCCTGGAAACCTACGAGGTCGTGATCGCGGCCACCGGTGACGACAAGGCCAACCTGGTCCTCAGCCTCCTCGCGAAGACCGAGTTCGGGGTCAGCCGCGTCGTCGCCCGCGTCAACGATCCGCGCAACGAGTGGTTGTTCGACGAGTCCTGGGGCGTCGACGTCGCCGTGTCCACCCCCCGCATGCTCGCCTCGCTGGTGGAGGAGGCGGTGTCGGTCGGCGATCTGGTGCGGCTGATGACGCTGCGCCAGGGGCAGGCCAACCTCGTCGAGGTCACGCTGCCCGACAACACGCCCCTCGCCGGGAAACCCGTCCGCAAACTGCAATTGCCCCGCGACGCCGCTCTGGTCACCATCCTCCGCGGTGGACGAGTCATCGTGCCGCAGCAGGACGATCCGCTCGAGGGTGGTGACGAACTGCTGTTCGTCGCCGCGGTGGACGTCGAGGACGACCTGCGCGCGGCGGTCGGTCTCTCGTAGCCGCCCGGCGCGACCGCGCCGAATTCGTCTCCGCCGCAACCGGTCAGCCCCCAGGCGGTCCCGGATCGGAGGGCCGCGCTCAGGGGCGGTCGGGTTCCTCGCGGGGGCCGCCCGCTTCCGTGTCGTCCGTCGGTACGCCCGCGTCCTCGGCCGGGCCCGGTTCGACGATCCGGTCGGCCCGGCGTACGGCCCAGATCGTCACCAGCAGAGCCAATCCGGCCAACGGCCAGCCCATCGCGATGCGGGCGAACGCCAGCCAGCCGGTCTGGTCCGCATCGTAGAGTTGCGACTGCACGAGGTACCGGGCCGCGAACACCAGCGCCCAGGCGGCCGTGGCCACGTCGTAGGCACGTACCGCGCCGCGATGGCGCCGCCAGAGGTTGCCGTGGCCGTTGAGGAAGCCCCAGATCAGGCCGACGAGCGGCCGGCGCACCAGAATCGAGATCACGAAAACCGCCCCGTACGCGAGGCTGGTGTAGATGCCGAACAGGAAGTACCCCTTGGCATCGCCCGTGCGGTAGGCGATGAACGCGGAGATACCGACGCCGAAGAACCCGGACACCGCGGGCTGGATGGGGCTGTGGCGGATGAGACGCCAGACGAGAATGGCGACGGCGACGCCGAGGGCCGCCCAGATCGCCGGGCCCAGACCCCACACACCGTTGACCGGAACGAAGACCAGGATGGGCAGGGTCGAATAGATCAGCCCGCTGATACCACCGAGCTGGTCGAGTATGGATTGCTGCTTCGTTTCGGTCACTCAACGAGAGTGCCACACGAGACGGACCCTACGAGTCGCCGCGCAGCTCGTAATACGGGTTGAAGATCACCTTCTGTCCGTCGCGCTCACCGACGCGTCCACGCACGAGCAGGGTCTTGCCCGGCTCGATACCCGGGATGCGCCGCCGCCCGATCCACACCAACTTGATCTGTTCCGTGCCGTCGAAGAATTCCGCCTCGATGCTGGCGTTTCCGGACTTGGGACAGGCTTCGACACTGCGGAGCCGTCCGAGCATGGTGACCTCTTCACCGCGGCTGCAGTCGCAGGCACGTTGTGCGCCGGACGCCTGAGACGTCTCGGCCATTTCCTCGGCGTCCAGCTGCTCGAGGTCCTCGGTGAGCCTTCGAGTCAGCCGACGAAAATATCCTGCCGTGGCGGGTGCCATTGCGCGCTCCTGGAGCATGTGCGACGCGAGATCTTCGCGCCGCTCGTAGGGCTGTGTATTCGCCACTGTAGACCCATTGGTTCCCCGCAACCACACCACCGGAAGGCCGCTGTGACACACCAGGCAGGATCGACTCATGCCCTCTGATGACCGGCCGTCCGTGGCCGTCGTGCTCCCCGGTACGGGGTCCGATGCGGACTTCGTCGCCCGTGCCTTCACCGAGCCCCTGACCAGCCGTGGAGTGCGTACGGTCGCAGTCGAACCCGATCCCCGGCGGGTCGTCGGCAGCTACCTCGACGCGCTCGAGAGCGCCGCCGCGCAGCACGGAAGAATCTTCGTCGGCGGGGTCTCCATCGGCGCTGCGGTGGCGTTGCAGTGGGCAGGATCACACCCCGATCGTGTCGCGGGGGTACTCGCGGCGCTGCCCCCGTGGACCGGGACCGCCGCGGACGCCCCCGCCGCCGCCAGCGCCCGGTTCACCGCCGCCCGGCTGCGGGCGGACGGCCTCGAACAGGTCACCGCCGACATGATCGCCTCCAGCCCGCCGTGGCTGGGCCGGGAACTGGCGAAATCCTGGCGATCCCAGTGGCCGCACCTCCCCGCGGCGCTGGACGAGGCGTCGGAGTACCACGCGCCCGGTCTCGACGACCTCGCGCGCATCACGGCGCCGGTGGGCATCGCCGCGGCCACCGACGACGCCGTGCATCCCCTCGAGGTCGCCCGCACCTGGTCCGAACGACTACCGCACGCCGGTCTCGTCTCGGTGACACTGGACGAGATCGGCGCCGACCCGGCGGTTCTCGGCTACACGTGCCTCAGCGCGCTGGACTCGGTCCTGCACACGGCCTGAATCCCCCCGCGATCCCCACCGGACGCGGGCTCAGCGACCGAGTTGCTGCATCGCCGAACCCGATTCGCCGCGACGCTGCTGCGGCTGGGCCGGGGCCTGCGCCTGCGGCGGCTGCTGCACGCCCTGCGGACCCGGTTCCGGCTGCTGCGCCGGTTGCTGAGGTGCCGGTTGCTGCGGGGCGCCACCCTGCTGCTGCGCCAGCTGCTGCTGGTGGGCGGCGGCCAGCTGCTGCGCGAGGGCCTCGGGCAGCACCACCGGCAGCGGCGTCCGCACCGGGTTCGGCTCGTTGCCCCGCTTCACCACGGTGTCGCGCAGGATCGCCCTGGCGGACGCGACCAACTCCGAATCGGCCGTGTTGCCACCGCTCGGTCCCGCGACCACGCAGCGCACCATCCACCGGTAACCGTCGACGCCGATGAAACGCAGGTCGGCGTTCGGGGTGACGGCGAATACCTCACGTCCCCACGGTCCGCTCTCGACGCTCACCGTCGCATTGTCGTTGCGCAACGATTCGGCAAGGTCGCCCGCGACCTCACGCCACTGACCGGGCGACTTCGGGGCCGCATATGCGGCCACCGTGATGCGTCCGTGCTGGGTGACGAGGTGCACGGCCTGCGGCGAACCGTCGGGCGCCATCTCGACCTGCAACTGCGCACCCTGCGGCATCGGCACGAGGACCGAACCGAGGTCGAGGCGGGTCCCGACCTCGCCGACGGTGAGGTCGGCGCCCGACTCGAGGTCGTCGGCGTCGTACGGACCGCCGTCCACCTCGGTCACGGCGTCGTAGTCGTCCTCGTAGTCCGCCGCGTCGGCGTCGGCGTCATCCGCCTCGGCGTCCTCGAAGAAACCGGCCGGGTCGGCCTCGGCTTCCGCCTTCTTACGACGTCCGAACATGATCAGGCTCCTTCACTGGCATTGCCGACGAGGCTGGCGTGGCCTCCGCTCGACCCGTGTCCGTCGCTGCCGCGGGTGGTGCCGTCGAGGGACTCGACCTCGACGAACGACACGAGCTCGACCCGCTGCACGAGCAGTTGGGCGATCCGGTCGCCCCGCCGGATCTCGATCGGGGTGTCGAGGTCGTGATTGATCAGGCACACCTTGATCTCGCCCCGGTACCCGGCATCGATGGTGCCGGGGGTGTTGACCACCGACAATCCCGATTTGGCGGCCAGCCCGGAGCGGGGGTGGATCAGTCCGACGGTGCCCAGGGGCAACGCGACCGCGATGCCGGTTCCGACGAGGACGCGGCGCCCCGGCTCGATGGTCACATCGGTGGTGCTGCAGAGGTCGACACCTGCGTCGCCGTCGTGCGCACGCTGCGGAACCGGAATGCCCGGGTCAAGCCGCTGGAGGGCGACGGGCGGAATGGTGGGGGTCGCGGCGGGAGAATGGCCGGGAGATAGGTCGCTCACGTGCACCGAGCCTACTCTCAGACACCGACTATCCTGGTCGGGTGTCAGAAACGTCCCGGCCCGAAGTCGCGCCCACCGATAACGCCTCGCCCGTGCTGTACTCCGAGCGCCTGTGGGTGCCCGTCTGGTGGTGGGCAGTGGGCCTGTTCGTCGCCGGGCTGCTCGCCGCGGAGGTGCACATGGGTGCGCCCGGCCTGCGCGCGTGGCTGCCGTACGTCCTGCTGCTGCCGCTGCCCGTGTGGGGGCTCGTCTGGCTCAGCCGCCTGCGCGTCGAGGTCGTCGAGGAACCGAGCGGCGTCCACCTGCGGGTCGGACAGGCGCACCTGCCGGTGGACGTCATCGCGCGGGTCGCCGAGGTTCCGGGCTCGGCGAAGAGTGCGGCTCTCGGCCGTCAGCTCGACCCCGCCGCCTTCGTGCAACACCGGGTCTGGGTCAAGCCGATGGCACTGATCGTGCTCGACGACCCCGAGGACCCGACCCCCTACTGGTTGATCAGCACGCGTCGGCCTGCGGAGTTGCTGGCCGCGCTCGATCGTGCGCGCCCGCAGGCGGACGGAGACTGATCGGACGGTGGGCCTCCCACCGTCCGCCACTCGTACTCGCCGCCGCTCAGGCTGCGCAGTCCCTGCACACCAGCACTCCGCCCGCCTCACTGGCGAGCCGGCTGCGGTGGTGCACCAGGAAACAGCTCGAACACGTGAATTCGTCGGCCTGCTTCGGCACGACCCGTACCGAGAGTTCTTCGCCGGACAGATCCGCGCCGGGCAGTTCGAACGACTCCGCGGTGTCGGACTCGTCGACGTCGACGACAGCCGACTGAGCCTCGTTGCGTCGCGCCTTCAGTTCCTCCAGCGAATCCTCCGAAACCTCGTCGGACTCTGTTCGCCGCGGTGCGTCGTAGTCAGTTGCCATGTCGCCTTCCCCTCATCTTCTTCCGTGTATCCCGGCCCGTGCGGCACGTCGGACCGATTGCCGGTCGACCGTCCACCCGAAAAACCGCCTCGGCGCAGATCACACCCTGCGACTGCAGGGCGCTGCAGCGGATGGATACGTGCCCGGACACCAGGCTCCGGAAACATGATCTACGCCTCTTTTGTCATCTTCTGCCGACCCTCGTTCTGCATGCTTTGAACGACTGGGGCCGCCAGACAGTAGCCGAAGGAAGTACAAAAGACGTAACCGAATCGGCCGATCGCGCAAATTGTCTGCTAATCGTCACCAACACCACAGCAAGCTGTGACATTCCACAACGGGGACGGGTTCGGGGTTATGACGCCGTAGGGATCTAAGGTAGGTGCCGAACCTGCGCCACGACGTGTGGCCGGGGCCTGTATCGGTGCGCTGGACGGGCGAAACGTTCGAAGCGCAGTTCGTAGGAGAGGTCGAGGCACACTGTGGTTTCACTGATCACCGAAGGCAGCCCGCTCGACGACAAGGGTCGTCCGTTCCGGCGGCGGCGGGCGATGCCGATCCTCGTGGTGTTCGCGGTCCTCGCTCTGCTCGGAGCCGTCGTGTGGATGGGCGTCCTCGGCGACGACGAGGATCTGGCCGCGACGGTCGACTGCAATTCTCCGCAGCCGGCCGCACAACCGGTCGATCCCGCGGCCCCGCCGCCGCAGGCGCTGGGCGAGAGGGTCGACGGTTCCACGTTGCGGGACGTGGAGCCCGCCGCGCTGTCCGCCACGAAGGTGCGCGTCTTCAACGCCAACGGCGAGCACGGCCAGGCGGCGCAGGTGGCCGCACAGCTGAGCGACTACGGGTTCGCGAGCGCACCCGACGTCCAGGCCGGCAACGACCCGATCTACGTCGATCAGAACATGCAGTGCCAGGGGCAGCTGCGGTTCGGCCCGAACGGCGCCGCCGCCGCGAGCGCGCTCTGGCTGGTGGCCCCGTGCGCCGAACTCATCCAGGACACCCGCACCGACGACACGGTCGACCTCGCCCTCGGAACCTATTTCCGCAAGATCTCGCCGAACGCCGACGCCGAGGAGGTTCTGCGGTCGCTGAAGGACCCGCCGCCCGGGACCCAGCCCGCACCTCTCGACATCGACCTCCTGAAGGCGGCGCGCACCGCCCGCTGCTGACCGCCGGTCACCCCTCCGGGATCGGGGCGTCCGCCCCGGTCTCGGTGAACAGGGCGTCCAGCGCGTCGGCGATGCCGGGGGCAGCGGCGACCACCACCTCACCGTCCGCACTCGACGTGTGCGGCGACGGGATCCGCACGCGGGCGCCTGCCTCGGTCGCGATCAGCGAGCCCGCCGCCCAGTCCCACGGGCTCAGCCCGTGTTCGAAATGGGCGTCGACACGGCCTGCCGCGACCATGCACAGGTCGAGGGCCGCCGAACCGATCCGGCGGATGTCCCGCACCCTCGGCAGGATGTCGGCGATGAGGGCGCCCTGCACCTTGCGCCGGGCCGCGCCGTATCCGAATCCGGTGGCGAGCAACGCCATCGACACGTCGGTGACGGGATTGCACCTCAGTGCGCTGACCCGCCCGTCGGCGTCGGTGAGGGTCGCCCCGCCGCCGCGTGCCGCCGCGTACGTCGACCGGGCCGCCACGTCGACCACGACCCCGGCGACGGACACTCCGTCGATCTGGGCGGCCACGGAGACGGCGTACGCGGGCACCCCGTACAGAAAGTTGACGGTGCCGTCGATCGGGTCGACGATCCAGCGCACCCCCGCGACGGAATCACCCTCTCCCCCACCTTCTTCGCCGAGGATCGCGTCTTCTGGACGAAGCTCCGCGAGGCGGTCGCGGATGACCTGCTCGCTCTCGGTGTCGACGACGGTGACCGGGTCGGTGGGAGTGCTCTTCGACGCCACGGAGTCACCGGATTCCGCTCGCGTCCCGACGATTCCGAATACCTCGGGCCGCCGTGCCCGGACGTGGGCGGCGGCCTCCTCTGCCACCGCGACGGCGACCTCGAGCAGTCGTCCGGGATCGATGCCGGCGTGGCCTTGCGCGGTGTCTGAATTCTGGGGTGCATGCACTCACCCATCGGAACACACTTTCGCTGCCTCACACCACCGCTGACGTTCGCGGTCCCCTTCCGGCAGCGCAGCGTCCTCGAGTGTCATCACCCACCGAACCCGCCTCGACGCACTAGTGTGACGGGCAGCAGAAGCGCGCCCGAGAACACGTCGTCGTCGACACGGAGGAGCACACGCCATGGCCAAAACGGGGTTCGGTGTCGACGTCGGAGGCAGCGGCGTCAAGGGTGGCGTCGTGGATCTCGAGACCGGCGAGCTGATCGGCGACCGCATCAAGCTCCTCACCCCCCAGCCGTCCACCCCGGAGGCGGTCGCGGAGACCGTCGCGGAGATCATCCGGCAGGCGGAATGGGACGGACCGGTCGGTATCACTCTGCCGAGCGTGGTCACCGGCGGCGTCGCACGATCCGCCGCGAACATCGACAAGGGCTGGATCGGGACGGACGCGCGGGCGCTGTTCTCGGACGCACTCGGCGGCAGACGTGTCACCGTCCTCAACGACGCGGACGCGGCGGGGATAGCGGAGGACGCGCTCGGCGCCGGCAGAGACGCGAAGGGGGTCCTCATCCTCCTCACGTTCGGCACGGGCATCGGCTCGGCGATCCTCCACGACGGCGTGCTGCTCCCCAACACCGAGTTCGGGCACATGGAGGTGCACGGCAAGGAGGCCGAACACCGGGCGGCGTCCTCGGTGAAGGAGAAGAAGGATCTCTCGTACAAGGAGTGGGCGGCCGAGGTCAGCCGGGTCCTCACCCGGTTCGAGGACCTCCTGTGGCCGGATCTGTTCATCGCCGGCGGCGGAATCAGCCGCAAACACGAGAAGTGGATCCCCCATCTGACCAACAGGACACCCGTCGTACCTGCTGCGCTGCTCAACACGGCGGGAATCGTCGGTGCTGCGCTCGCGGTCGAAACGGGCATCGCTCCGTAACTATTTCGGATGGGTCGTTACAATGGAAGAGCCCGGCTGCGCGCCGGCGAAACCAGTAGACCTCTCCGCCGGATGACCACTCTGGCGTGACGCCGCACGACACCGTCACGAAAGGGCGTACGTGGCAGCCACCGATACACGTCAGACTGCTGATTCGACTTCAGAGTCAGGACCGGAAGCACCAGTCGCAGCGGCAGCCACCGGCACCGCTCCGGCAGCCGAGGCAGCTCCCGCGAAGAAGGCAGCGGCGAAGAAGGCCCCCGCCAAGAAGGCAGCAGCGAAGAAGGCCCCCGCCAAGAAGGCGGCGGCGAAGAAGGCGGGCGGCAAGAAGGCCACGGCCGGTAAGGGTGCGGACGGCGAGGACCTCGACGAGGATTCCGCCGACATGGAAGACATCGACATCACCGAGGGCGACCTCGCCGAGGTCGAGTCCGATGTCGTGGAGGTCGTCGCAGTCGGCGAGGACGAGGAGACCGAGGAGCCGTCCGAGAAGGACAAGGCGTCCGGCGACTTCGTGTGGGACGAGGAGGAGTCCGAGGCGCTCCGCCAGGCCCGCAAGGACGCCGAGCTGACCGCGTCCGCAGACTCCGTCCGCGCCTACCTCAAGCAGATCGGCAAGGTCGCCCTCCTCAACGCCGAAGAGGAGGTCGAGCTCGCCAAGCGGATCGAGGCGGGGCTGTACGCGACCCAGATCATGCAGGAGCTGTCCGACTCCGGTGAGAAGCTCCCCGCCGCCCAGCGCCGGGACATGAGCTGGATCTGCCGCGACGGAAACCGCGCCAAGAACCACCTCCTCGAGGCCAACCTCCGCCTCGTGGTGTCGTTGGCCAAGCGCTACACCGGCCGCGGTATGGCGTTCCTCGACCTGATCCAGGAAGGCAACCTGGGCCTCATCCGTGCCGTCGAGAAGTTCGACTACACCAAGGGCTACAAGTTCTCGACGTACGCCACGTGGTGGATCCGTCAGGCCATCACCCGCGCGATGGCCGACCAGGCCCGCACCATCCGCATCCCGGTGCATATGGTGGAGGTCATCAACAAGCTCGGCCGCATCCAGCGTGAACTCCTGCAGGACCTGGGCCGCGAGCCCACGCCCGAAGAGCTCGCCAAGGAAATGGACATCACGCCCGAGAAGGTGCTGGAGATCCAGCAGTACGCGCGTGAGCCCATCTCCCTCGACCAGACCATCGGCGACGAAGGCGACAGCCAGCTCGGTGACTTCATCGAGGACTCCGAGGCCGTCGTGGCCGTCGACGCCGTGTCCTTCACCCTGCTGCAGGACCAGCTGCAGTCGGTGCTCGAGACGCTCTCCGAGCGTGAAGCGGGCGTCGTGCGCCTGCGCTTCGGCCTGACCGACGGACAGCCCCGCACGCTCGACGAGATCGGACAGGTCTACGGCGTCACGCGTGAGCGCATCCGCCAGATCGAGTCCAAGACCATGTCGAAGCTGCGCCACCCGTCGCGGTCGCAGGTACTGCGCGACTACCTGGACTGACGCCCAGACTGCGATGCCCCCGGACTCCGAGCGAGTCCGGGGGCATCGTCGTCCGTGCGCCGGGGCATCCGGCGGCCGCCCGTCAGGCGGTGGTGCGAACCCGGATCCAGGCCCCCGCCACCGGTTCGACCACGCGGGCCGCCACCGGGCCGATGACGGCCATCAGGAGCACGTACGCGGTGGCGAGTGCCACGAGTTCGCTCTCCACGGCGCCCGCCGACAACGCCAGGCCGGCGATGACGATCGAGAACTCGCCGCGCGCGATCAACGCGACCCCGGCGCGGGCCCGGCCCAGTCGCCCGACCCCCTGCTGTTTCGCCGCCCACGCACCGGTGATCATCTTCGTCAGCGCGGTGACGACTGCGAGCAGCACGGCCCAGCCGAGGACCGGCGGAATCGCCCGGGGATCGGTGTTGAGCCCGAACACCACGAAGAACATCGCCGCGAACAGATCGCGGAGCGGCTCGAGGACGCGGCTGGCGTTGTGGGCGGTCGTGCCGGAGATCGCGATCCCCAGCAGGAACGCCCCGACGGCGGCCGAGACCTGCATCGCCGAGCTGATCCCCGCCACGAGGAGCGCGGCACCGAGCAGCTTCAGCAGCAGGGTTTCGCTGTCCGGGCTGTCCAGCAGAGCGGACACGTAGCGGCCGTACCGCAGCGCGATCACGAGGACGACGGAGATCACGACGAGGGAGATGGCCACCGCCTCGAGTCCACCGGCGAAACTGACGCCGGCGAGCAGGGCCGTCAGGATGGGCAGGTACACGGCCATCGCGAGGTCCTCGAACACCAGGATCGACAGCACGACCGGCGTTTCGCGGTTACCGAGCCGTCCCAGGTCGCTCAGCACCTTCGCGATGATGCCCGAGGACGAGATGTAGGTGACGCCGGCCATCACGACGGCACCGGTGGGTCCCCACCCCAGCATCAGGGCTACGACCGCTCCCGGCGCGGCGTTGAGGACGGCGTCCACGACACCGGCCATCCACGACCGTCGCAGTCCGGTGACGAGTTCCGACGCGGTGTACTCGAGCCCCAGCAGAAGCAGGAGGAGCACCACCCCGATCTCGCTCGCCAGGTGGCTGAACTCGCTGATGTCGCCGAGGTTGACGAATCCGCCGCTGCCGAAACAGAGACCGCCGAGGAGATAGAACGGGATCGGCGACATCCCGAATTGAGCTGCCAGACGGCCCAGCAGACCGAGCGCGAAGAACACCGCGCCCAGTTCGATGAGCGCGAGCGTGGTGGTGTTCACGGGTCTGTCAGCCGTTGGCCAGGAGCTTGGCTGACGCGTCCAGTCCGTCTGTGGTTCCGACGGCGACCAGCAGGTCGCCGGAGGTGAGCAGGAAGTCGGGCTTCGGTGACGGGTACACCTGTCCCGCCCGCATGACCGCGACGATCGAGACCCCGGTGCGCGTGCGCATCGCGGTGTCGCCGAGCGGGCGGCCGTCGAACCGGGAATCTTCCTTGATGTACAGCTGCTTGGTGCGGATGCCGGGCAGGTCCCGGTGTTCCTCCTCCAGCTGCGCCACCAGTTGCGGTGCTCCGAGCAGATTGCTGAGCACGGCCGCTTCCTCGGTGGTGAGCGGCACGGACGCGGCGCAGGCGTCGGGGTCGTCGGCCTTCGACACGATGAGGTCCGTGCGGCCGTCGCGGTGGGTGATGACACCGATGCGGCGACCGGCGGCGAGTTCGAAGTCCTTACGCACCCCGATACCGGGTAGTGGCGTCACTTCAACGTTCATGCCACCACGGTAGTCCGACGGGGGTGACCAACCGCGGAAGGCTCGCGTCAGCGCCGGGCCGGGAACGTGCCGTCGGCGTCGGGGCGGTACTCCTCGACGGCGGTGACCGCCGTGACGGGCAGCGGCCCGTACAGGTGCGGGAAGAGCATCGACGCCGGATCGGCCGGCACGCCCGGCTCCCACTTCACCGGCGCACCGAGCGCGTCGGGGTCGAGTCTGAGCAGGACGAGGTCCGTGCGCCCGGCGAACAACCGGTTGGCGGGCAGATGCACCTGGGCGGAGGTGGAGAGGTGCACGAATCCGTCCGCGGCGTACGTGGCGGGCACGCGAGCGCCTTCGCGTTCGGCGGTGCGCCATTCGTCGCGGCTGCAGATGTGAACGAGCTGGTCTTCGGATTTCACACGGCGAGACTAGCGTCACGCCCGAAATCGAATCAGCTGTCAGCGAACTCGGACCGATCGGTCTGTTCGCATCGGCGCTCGTCACGCCGCTGTCCGCACGTTTCGGCCCGGTTTCGTGTGTGATGCAACACTGAGAAACGCCGTCGGGAACAACGCGTAAACCCCAAACGTCTGACAGAGTAGATCCACCGCGCCACCCCCGACGCGGCGGACCAAGGCCCCAGGCACTCGGCATCAGTCGAAAAGCCAGTACGGAGGAGTCATGCCCGGAACACTGACCAGCCCCCCGTTGACCGCAGCCGACCGGTGCGACCGGTGCGGTGCGGGAGCCCGCGTTCGCGCGGTCCTTCCGACCGGAGGAGAGTTGCTCTTCTGCGGTCACCACGCCAACGAGCACGCAGACCGTCTTCGCGAGATGAACGCCACGATCGTGTCCGAAGCCGAAGCTGCAATCTGATACGTCAGCCCGGGTGACCCGTCCCAGGCTCACCTCTTTCAGCAACAAGAGACCGGCGAGTGCACTGCACTCGCCGGTCTCTTGTTTGCGTTCGCGTCACGCGGCGACGGCGGTCACCACTGCCGCAGGGTGGAGATCCGCTCGGTGAGCTGCTCGACGGTGGCGATCGCCGTGGGCGGTCCCCCGCAGACCCGCCGGAGTTCGCCGTGGATGGTGCCGTGCGGCTTGCCCGTCCGGTGGTGGTGCATCGCGACGAGACTGTTCAGTTCGCGGCGCAGTTGCGCGAGCTGACCGGCGGCAGCCACCCGGTCCGCGACCTGCGGAACCGGCGTGTGCACGGGCGCGGCGGGCTCCTGCTTGTCCAGTTGCTCCGACTGACGCTGCCGCAGCAGGGCGCGCATCTGATCGGCGTCGAGCAGGCCGGGCAGACCCAGGTAGTCGGCCTCCTCGTCGGATCCCGAGAACGTGGCCGTCCCGAAAGACGAGCCGTCGTAGATCACCTGGTCCAACTCGGCATCGGCACCGAGCGAGGTGAACGCCTTCTCCTCCTCGCCGAGTTCGTCCTTCTGCTTGTTCGCGTCGGCGAGCAGGTCGTCGTCGAAGCCGTCCTTCTCCCGGTGCGGCTTGCCGAGCACGTGGTCGCGCTGCGCCTCCAGCTGGCTGGCCAGGTCGAGCAGCACCGGCACCGACGGGAGGAACACGCTCGCGGTCTCCCCCTTGCGGCGGGACCGCACGAAACGACCGATCGCCTGCGCGAAATAGAGCGGGGTGGACGCACTGGTGGCGTACACGCCGACGGCCAGGCGGGGGACGTCCACGCCTTCCGACACCATGCGGACGGCGACCATCCACTTCTGGGTACTCGCGCCGAACTCGGCGATCCGCTTGGACGCCGTCGGGTCGTCGGAGAGGACCACGACCGGATCCTCGCCGGTGACCACCTTCAGGGTCTGCGCGTAGGCGCGGGCGACGGTCTGGTCGGTCGCGATCACCAGGCCGCCCGCGTCGGGCATGCCGCCGGTGCGCAACTGGCCGAGGCGGGTGTCGGCGGCGTGCAGGACCGCGGGAATCCAGTCGCCCGACGGGTCCAGGGCCGTGCGCCACGCGCGGGCCGTCTGTTCCGCGCTGAGCGGCTCGCCGAGCCGCGCGGAGAACTCCTCGCCCGCGTTGTTCCGCCAGCGTGCCTCGCCGGAGTACGCGAGGAACACGACGGGCCGGACGACGCCGTCCGCGAGCGCGTCCGAGTACCCGTAGGAGTGATCCGCCTTCGAGCGCATCAGACCCTCGCGGTCGGGTTCGTACGTCACGAACGGGATCGCGCTGTCGTCGCTGCGGAACGGCGTACCGGTCAGGGCGAGACGGCGGGTTGCGTCCCCGAACGCCTCCCGGATGGCGTCACCCCAGCTCTTCGCGTCGCCGCCGTGGTGGATCTCGTCGAGGATGACCAGCGTGCGCCGGCTCTCGGTGCGGACCCGGTGCTTGAACGGGTGGGAGGCGACCTGCGCGTACGTCACCACGACACCCTGGTAGTCGCTGGACGTCTGCCCGGTCGAGTTCGAGAAGTACGAGTCCAGCGCGATGCCGTTGCGCGCCGCGGACTCCGCCCACTGGTGCTTGAGGTGCTCGGTCGGCGCGACCACCGTCACCTGGTCGACGGTGCGGTCGCGCAGCAGTTCCGACGCGACCCGCAGCGCGAAGGTGGTCTTACCGGCGCCCGGCGTCGCGACCGCGAGGAAATCCTGCGGTCCGGTGGACAGATACTTGGTCAGCGCACGACGCTGCCAGGCGCGCAGCGATCCCGCGGGCCTGGCTGGTTCGGTCTGTGCGAGGTAGGCCTCGGTGCCTACGATCTGCGCGGCCTCGGTCTCCACTCTCGGCGCCGACTGGGAGCCCACTGTCTCAGCACTCACGGGCTGCCCTCCGCTGGCATGGCACTGTTTGCTCGCACTCCTCGGTATCGATCGACACGTCCGGTCCACACCCGAAGGCGCTGTCCGTCAAGGAGCCTAGCGCCCGGATCCGACGCGAACCGCATTCGCGAGTTCCGATAGTGACAGATTTGTCGCGACACGAGGACAGCAGCGGTGGGCAACCGGGCGTGTCGTCAGGGATGCTGGAAACATCATGACCGAAACACCCTCGACGACACCGCAGAGTGGCGGTGCTCCACCCCGGTCCGGGTGGCATCCGCTACGTCGCGCACTGAGCGTGATCGGTCGCACAGCGAGCAAGGCGTGGGACGATTCGATCTTCGGGAAGGCGGCGGCCGCGGCGTTCTGGCAGACGCTGTCGCTGCCCCCGCTCCTGCTCGGTCTGCTCGGAATGCTCGGCTACGTCGGCGGGTGGTTCGGACCCGACACCGTCGACATCATCCAGTCGAAGATCATCAACTTCAGCGGGACCGTGTTCAGCGACAGCGTCGTCGAACAGATCATCCGCCCGACGGTCGGGGACGTCCTCGAACGGGGACGCCCCGAGATCGTGTCCCTGAGCTTCCTGCTGTCCCTCTGGGCGGGCTCGTCGGCCATCTCCACGTTCGTGGACTCGATCGTCGAGGCCCACGGCCAGCAGGAGGCGCGGCACCCCGTGTGGCAGCGGGTGTTCGCGTTGCTGCTCTACGTGATGTTCCTGATCCTCGCCGTGTTCACCCTGCCGCTGGTCGCGCTGGGGCCGACGCTCGTCGGGAGGGTCCTCCCGGAGGCGTGGCGCACGATCGGGACGGAGATCGTCGACACGTTCTACTACCCCGGGGTGGGACTGCTGCTCATCGTCGGCCTGACGACGCTGTACAAGGTGGCGCTCCCCCGGTCGCTGCCCTGGCACCGGATGCTCGGCGGCGCGCTCGTCGCGGGAGTGTTCTTCCTCGGCGCGAGCACCTGCCTGCGCCGCTACCTCTCCTGGGTCGCGGGCACCGGATACACGTACGGGGCGCTGGCCACGCCGATCGCGTTCCTGCTCTTCACGTTCTTCCTGGGTTTCGCGGTGGTGCTCGGCGCCGAGTTCAACGCCACCGTGCAGGAGTTCTGGCCGGCCAGGGCGACCCGCATCGACCAGATGCGGGACTGGATCGCCGCGCAGGCCGAGAGTTCACCGTCGGCGGGTCCGGTGACCAGCCTCACGCGTCGCATCGCCACCGGCCCGATCAAGGTGGTCGGCGACCGCGCCCGTCCCGATCCGGACGGGCAGGGGACCGGGAACGACGAAAAGCCCGACGGCCCGGTACGAGAATCTCCCGAGCCCCCGGGTGTGCGGCGAGCGCCGGCGAAGCCTCAGTCGCCCTTGCGCAATCCTTCGTAGATCTTCTTGCAGTCGGGGCAGACCGGCGATCCCGGCTTCGCCGATTTCGTCACCGGAAACACCTCGCCGCACAACGCGACGACGTGAGTGCCCATGACGGCGCTCTCCGCGATCTTGTTCTTCTTCACGTAATGGAAGAACTTGGGAGTGTCGTCATCGGTCGACTCGTCGGTGGTGACGTCGGGCCGTTCCTTGGTTTGAGTGCTCACCCCTCAATAATGCCGCAACCGGCCGGTGATCCCACCCCCCGTGTGCATTTGCCGCCCGACAGTGGAACAGTGGAGTCATGGCACGAAGTGCAGGGTTCGGTGGGTCCCACGACGCCGGCTCACCGAATAATCCGGTTCTCATCACCGAGGCAGCGCGGTCCATCGAGGATCAGCACCGTGCCCGTGTCCGCAAGTATCTGCTCATCATGTCGTTCCGCTTCCCGGCGCTGATCTTCGCGGCGGTGGCGTACGGCATCTGGGAGAACCCGTGGATCTCGATGGCGATCATCGGCGTGTCGATCCCGTTGCCGTGGATCGCGGTCCTCATCGCGAACGACCGGCCTCCGCGCACCAAGGACGAGCCCAGCCGGTACGACCACCGCGAGTCGCCGTCCACCGCCTTGCCCGCGCCGCCACACCACACGATCGAGGGCTGACGCCGCGGGGCGTCCTGCAACAATGCACGGGTGAACCGTGACGAACTGCTGTCGATCTGCCCGTCCCTGCGTGCGGCCCTCCTCCGCAATCGGTACGACACGGACACCCTGCTCGATGCGCTGGGCCCCGAGGTCCATGCGGCGTTGAGCCGCAACGAACCGGTCCCGGTGCGCCGGGCCAGCGCGTCCTGCGGCGAACTCGGCACCATGATCCGGCTGTTCCTCCTCACCGACGACTGTCCCGCCGGCGAGGTGGCCGCGGCGCTGTCCCCGCTCGCGGTCGAGGACGCCGTCGCCGCGGGCCTGCTCGAATCCGAGGGCGACGTCGTCCGGGCCGCCCTCGACCTGCGGCCGCTGGACATCGGCGGGGGCAACCGCTGGGTGCTCTCCGACCTCGACGGTTCCCTGCGCCCCCGCGAGACCCCGGTCGATCACGTCATCGGCGTCGGGCACGCGTCGCTGTCGCTGCTGCAGGCCACCCCGACCGCCCCGGTCGGGACGCTGCTCGACATCGGGACCGGGTGCGGCATCCAGGCCCTGCACGGCGCCTCCTACGCCGACTCGATCACGGCGACGGACCTGAACGTCCGGGCGGTGGACCTGGCGGCCGTCACGGCTGCGCTCAACGAGCAGGAGGTGGAACTGCTCGCCGGGTCGTGGTTCGAGCCGGTCGAGGGCCGCACGTTCGATCAGGTCGTGGCCAATCCGCCGTTCGTCGTGAGCCGCGCCACGGTGGGCCACACCTACCGCGACTCCGGCCTCGACCTCGACGGCGCGAGCGAACTGATGATCTCCCGCGTGGCCGGCTATCTCGCGCCCGGTGGCACGGCGGCCATGCTGGCGTCGTGGATCCACGTCGAGGGCGAGGACTGGCGTGCCCGGGTGGCGTCCTGGCTGCCCGCCCACGGGATCGACGCGTGGGTGGTGCAGCGGGATGTCGCGGACCCGGCCCTGTACGTCGGCACCTGGATGCGGGACGGCGGCCTCGACACCCGGGACCCGGCCACCGCGACGATCGCCGAGGACTGGCTCGATCACCTCGCGAGCGCGGACGTGGAGGGAGTCGGTTTCGGGTTCGTCTACCTGCGCCGGACCGACGCACCCACCGACCTCATGGCGGAAGACCTCACCCACGGCTTCACCGATCCGCTCGGCGCGGAGGCGCTCGCGTACTTCGAACGGGTGGCCTGGCTGCGCGACCACGACGTGCTCACCGCCCGGTTCCGCGTCGAGGAGAGCACCGCCCTGGAGCGGGTGTTCCTGCCCGGCGACGAGGGATGGACGCAGGTGGTCGCCCGGTTGCACCGGGGGAACGGTCCGGCGTGGCAGCACGAGGTCGACGATCTCGTCGCCTCGCTCGTCGCGGGCATGCGCGGCGACGGCCTCGTGCTGGGCGAACTGATCGAACTCCTCGCCGCCGCGCACGGGGTCGACGCGGAAGAACTCGCACAGTCGGCGGTGCCGCTCGTGCACGCCCTCGTCCGGCACGGACTGGTGCTTCCCGCGTAGCCGCCGGGTTCCCGACCCGTCCCCCTTATACGTGTTCTCAGCAACTTCTCAGGACCGAATCGAGGAACCCGCAGGTCACAGCGTCTTCATAAATTACCGGCCGGGAACTTTCCCGGGCCGTCGGTGCGTTGATCCATATGAGACACCACCGATGAGGAGGCAAGTCATGACAAGCCCCAGCACCACTACTCGCATTCGCCCCAGCGCTGCCGATCTGGACGCCCAGAGCCCCGCTGCCGACCTGGTCCGCGTCTACCTGAACGGAATCGGCCGCACAGCTCTGCTGACGGCCGCAGACGAGGTGGAACTGTCCAAGCGAATCGAGGCTGGGCTGTACGCCGCGCACATCCTGGAAACCGGGAAGCGCCTCTCCCCCGCGAAGAAGCGCGACCTCGCGACGGTCGTCCGGGAAGGACAGTCCGCCCGCGCGCACCTCCTCGAGGCCAACCTGCGGCTCGTCGTGTCGCTCGCGAAGCGGTACACCGGTCGCGGCATGCCCCTGCTGGACCTCATCCAGGAGGGCAACCTCGGCCTGATCCGCGCGATGGAGAAGTTCGACTACGCGAAGGGGTTCAAGTTCTCGACGTACGCCACCTGGTGGATTCGTCAGGCGATCACCCGCGGAATGGCCGACCAGAGCCGCACCATCCGGCTCCCAGTGCACCTCGTCGAGCAGGTCAACAAGCTGGCCCGCATCAAGCGTGAGCTGCATCAGCAACTCGGGCGGGAGGCGACCGACGACGAACTCGCCGAGGAGTCGGGAATCCCGGCGCACAAGATCGCGGATCTGCTCGACCACAGCCGCGACCCGGTGAGCCTCGACATGCCGGTCGGCAACGACGAGGAAGCCCCGCTGGGCGACTTCATCGAGGATTCCGAGGCCACGTCCGCGGAGAACGCCGTGATCGCGGGACTCCTGCACAGCGACGTGCGCACCGTGCTCGCCACGCTCGACGAACGTGAGCAGCAGGTCATCCGCCTGCGTTACGGACTCGACGACGGTCAGCCGCGCACCCTCGACCAGATCGGCAAGCTTTTCGGGCTCTCCCGTGAGCGTGTCCGTCAGATCGAGCGCGAGGTGATGGGCAAGCTGCGTCAGGGCGACCGCGCCGAGCGGCTGCGCTCCTACGCCAGCTGACCCGGGTCTCCCTCCGAATCAGCGCCGGTGCCGGTCGTACGCGACCGGCACCGGCGCTGTGCTGTCCGGGGTCCGTGCTGTCCGGGGTCCGTTCCGTCTGGGTCTGCCGACCGCTCAGCGCAGCCGGCGGGGGCCGAGGTCCGCGACGCTGGGCTCCGGGCCGATCCGCACGCGCGAATCGGTGACCAGCGCACCCTCTGCGGACGCGAGCACCGGTTCGCAGGCCAACTCCCGCACCTCCGGCAGGTCGTCGGCGAGCGCGGAGATCCGCTGCACGAGGTCGACGAGGGCCGACTTGTTCACCGGCACCGCGCTGCGGTAGCCGGACAGCAGCGGCGCGGCCTTCGGTGCGTCGATCATCTCCACTGCGGCGTCCTCGGTGAGGGGCAGCACCCGGTAGGCGCGGTCACCGAGCAGGTCGGAGATCACGCCGGCGAGCCCGAACGAGATGAGCGAACCGAACGACGGGTCGTCCTGTACGCCGACGACGCAGCCGATCCCCTTGGTGGCCATCCGCTGCACCTGGAGCAAAGGTTCACCGGAGGCGGCGGCGAGGTCGCGGTACGCCAAGCGGACCGAATCCGGTCCGACGAGGTCGAGGCGGACGCCGCCGAGGTCGGGCCGGTGCCGCCACTGCTCCCCCGTCGCCTTCACCGCCACCGGGTATCCCAGTTCCTCTGCGGCCTGCACGGCCTCCTCCTCGGTGGTAGCGGACCGGAATTCCACGACGTCCACGCCGTAGCACGCGAGGAGTTGCGACGCCTCGAAGTCCGACAGCCAGCGGCCGGACGACGTCGAAAGCCAGCCGTCGATCATCGCTTTCGCCCGTTCCGGATCGATCCCGTTGGGGCGCACCACTTTCGAGGACGGCTTGCTCTTCCAGGCCGAGTACCGCCAGGCCCGCGCCAGCGCCAGCGCCGCGCGTTCGGGACCGGGATAGGAGGGCACCGAACCGCGCGTCGGGTGCCCGTCCTCACCGCGGACCGCCAGGACGTCGGGCACGCCCTCCGCCGCGAGGAACGTCGTGAGGACGGGTTTGTCGGCCTCCCGCACCGCTTCCCGCAGCGCCTGGGCAAAGGGTTCGACGGGAACGGCGACCGGGGGAACGAACACGGCGATCACCGAATCGACGTCGGAGGACGCGAGTGCCGTCCGCACGGCCGTCGCGAATTCCTCGGGACCTGCCTGCGGGCCGAGGTCGACGGGGTCGCCGACCTGCAGCCCCTCGCTGCGGGCCGCGTCGGCGGCGAGGACACCGAGTGCGGTGGAGTTCCCGACCACGGCGAGCCGGGGGCCTGCGGGCAGCGGCTGGTACCCGAACAGCAGCGCACAGTCGAACAACTGGGAGATCGACCCGACCTGCACCACCCCGGCCTGCTCGAAGAGGGCGCGCACGATCGAATCGTCCATCTCGCCCCCGCTGGCCGCCAGCGCGGGGGGGACGGCGTGCCGCCCGCTCTTGACCGCGACGATCGGCTTGTTCCGCGCCACCCTCCGCGCGATGCGCGAGAACTTGCGGGGATTGCCGAAGCTCTCCAGGTACAGCAGCACGACCTCGGTGGCCGGGTCCGAATCCCAGTACTGCAGCAGGTCGTTGCCGGAGACGTCGGCGCGGTTTCCTGCGGAGACGAACGCGGACAATCCGATTCGGCTCCGCGCGGCCTCGTCGAGGATGGCGATGCCGAGGGCGCCGGACTGGCAGAAGAAGCCGACGTTGCCGGGGCTCGGCAGCACCGGCGCCAGGGTGGCGTTCAACGACACGTCACGGTCGTTGTTGGCCACGCCGAGCGCGTTGGGACCGATGAGCCGCATCCCGTGTGCGCGGGCGGCGTGGACGAGGCGGCGCTCGGACTGCCGTCCGTCCATTCCGGTTTCACTGAATCCCGAGGACACGACGACGAGGGCTTTGACTCCCTTGTCCAGGCAGTCGTCGAGGACGGCGTTGATCGATTCGGCGGGGACGGCGACGACCGCGAGGTCCACCTCGTCGGGGATGTCCCGGACCGTCGGGTACGCCCGCACCCCGTGGACCGAACGGTGCTCGGCGTTGACCGGGTACACCGGGCCGGTGAATCCGGCTCGCAGCAGGTTGGTCAGGACGGCGTTGCCGACCTTCGCCCGGTCGGTGGACGCGCCGATCACCGCGACCGAACGCGGACTGAGCACGTTGCGCATGCTCCGAGCCTCGGCGGCCCGCTCGCGGGAATTGCGCACGGACACCATCGCTTCGGTGGGGTCGATCGCGAACTCGAGCCTGAGCACGCCGCCCTCGAAGCTGCGACTCACCTGATATCCCGCCTCGCGGAAGACGGTCACCATGTTCCGGTTCTCGGCGAGGACCTCGGCGACGAACATCGTCAGACCGCTCTCCGCGGCCGCCGCCGCCAGGTGCTCGAGCAGGATCGGCCCGAGTCCGCGGCCCTGGTGCGCGTCGGCGACGACGAATGCCACCTCCGCGGATTTGCCGTCACCTTCGCCGGTGAGCCGTTCATAGCGGCCGACGGCGATGATCTCGTCCCCCAGCAGCACCACGA
Organism: Rhodococcus sp. T7; assembly: GCF_009872365.1. Lineage (NCBI taxonomy): Bacteria > Bacillati > Actinomycetota > Actinomycetes > Mycobacteriales > Nocardiaceae > Rhodococcus > Rhodococcus sp. T7. The sequence continues at coordinate 41,427 of NZ_WXYH01000243.1, read as the reverse complement.
ACGCCACCCGGTCGTGGTGGTCGACCGTGGTGAAGTGAACGACGTCCCGTTGCGACATGGTCGGGTAGGGACCGAAATACCGCAGATAGCGGGTGCGTTCGGACAGCTTGGAGTGGAACGCGACGAGTTTGTCCGCGTCCTCGGGCACGATCGGCCGCAGCGCGACCGCCCCACCGTCCGCCGCGAGCACGTCGGCTACCCAGTGCCGCGGGTAGTCGTGCGCGGGGTCGGGTTTCCCCGTCGCCCCGGCACTACCCGCCTTCTCCGTGCCGCCCGAGGACTCCGTGACGCCGGTCGTTTCGTTGTCGTCCGCCTGCTCAGTCACGGGGATCCTCCGGGTCGAGTCCGAGTAGGGGGAAGCAGGCGCGGCGGGTGGCGATGACGGCGGAGTCGATCCGCGTCAACGCGCGGTCGACCGACGGAATCCCGGTTTCCGGTGTGCCACCGGGACCGTCCCAGGGCAGGTAGTCGACCTCCCCGCCGTCGCCCATCGTGTCCGGCAGGTCGACACTGGGCGCGAGGGCGTGCGCCCGCGCCTGCCAGGCCTCGGGCACGGCACGGGCCGTGTCGATCTCGCGGTCGAGCGCCGCGGCGATCAGGTGGGTCCACGCGCGCGGGACGACCCGTACGAGGCCGTATCCGCCGCCGCCGACGGCGAGCCAGCGCCCCTCGGCGTAGCGGTCGGCGAGGTCGCGCATCGCGAGGAACGCGGCCCGCTGGCCGTCGACCGTCAGCGCGAGGTCGGCGAGCGGGTCCTCCCGGTGGCTGTCGACACCGCACTGGCTGATCACGATCTGCGGCCGGAACGCGGCGAGGGCGCCGGGCACGACGGCGTGGAAACCGCGCAGCCACAACGCATCGACGGTGCCGGGCAGCACGGGCAGATTGATCGCCGTGCCCTCCGCCGAACCCTCGCCGACCTCGCTCGACCACCCCGTGTTGGGCCACAGGGTGGCCGGGTGCTGGTGCAGCGAGATCGTCAGGACCCGCGGGTCGTGCGCGAACGCGTGCTGGACCCCGTCACCGTGGTGCGCGTCGACGTCGATGTAGGCGATCCGGTCGAAACCGTTGTCCAGCAGCCAGGAGATGGCAATGGCGACATCGTTGTACACACAGAAGCCGGAGGCCCAGTCGGGCATGGCGTGGTGCATGCCGCCGCCGATGCTCACGGCGCGGCGGGTGCGGCCTGCTGCGATCTCCTGCGCCGCGGCGAGGGACCCGCCGGCGAGGATCGCGCTCGCCTCGTGCATCTGGGGGAAGACGGGATTGTCCTCCGTGCCGAGCCCGTGCGGTGCCTCCGCGCCGAGCACACCGGACGTCGCGGAGTGACCGGCCTGTTTGACCGCCTCGATGTACGCGGGAGTGTGGATCCGCAACAGATCTGCGTCCGAGGCGGCGGCGGGCCGCAACAGTTCGACCCCCTCCAGAGTCCCGAGGCTGCGCGCGAGCGACATGGTCAGCTCGAGCCGCGTGGGATTCATCGGGTGGTCCGCACTCCACCGATAACTGAGATAGTCCGGACTCCACACGACTGCACGGTTCGATACCAGTGCAGCCGAATCCTCCCCGGAACTGAACGACGCGGTCATGGACTCACGCTACTGGTCCCCCGCGGAGGGTGTCAGCAGACCCCGCCGGACCGTCACCGACGCGCGGCGGGGACGGACGGCGCCGGTGCCGGGCAATCACCGGTAGAATCAACCGAGACGAAGGGGTGTGAGTGTGAAGGATCTGGTCGACACCACGGAGATGTACCTCCGGACGATCTATGACTTGGAAGAAGAGGGCGTCGTCCCACTTCGAGCACGTATTGCCGAACGACTCGAGCAGAGCGGCCCGACGGTCAGCCAGACCGTCGCCCGGATGGAACGGGACGGCCTTCTCCTGGTCGCTGGCGACCGCCACCTGGAACTGACGGAGAAGGGCCGCGAACTCGCGGTGTCCGTGATGCGGAAGCACCGCCTGGCCGAACGACTCCTCGTGGACGTCATCGGACTCCGGTGGGAAGACGTTCACGCGGAGGCGTGCCGGTGGGAGCACGTCATGAGCGAAGAAGTGGAGCGGCGCCTGGTGGAGGTGCTCAACAACCCCACCACCTCGCCGTACGGAAACCCGATTCCGGGACTCGCGCTGCTCGGACTCGATCGCCCGGTCGACCCCCCGGAGACGCTTATCCGCCTCACGGACGTGCCGCCCGGCAAGCCGACCGCGGTCGTCGTCCGCCGTCTCGCCGAGCACGTGCAATCGGATCCGGACGTCATCGGGCAGTTGCGTGAGGCGGGCGTCGTACCGGACGCGCGTGTCACCGTCGAGACGAAGCCCGGGTCGGTCACGATCACGGTGCCCGGCCACACCGGGTTCGATCTGTCCGAGGAGATGGCGCACGCCGTCCAGGTGAAGCAGGTTCAGGGATAGTCGATGAAACTTCTGGTCACCGGCGGCGCCGGCTATGTCGGCAGCGTCTGCAGTACAGTCCTGCTCGAACGAGGACACGAGGTCGTCGTCATCGACGACCTGTCGACGGGTAATGCCGACGCGGTGCCGCTCGGTGCCGAGTTCATCGAGGGTGACGTCGCGGAGGTGGTGACGGACGTGCTCGGCACGACCGGCACTCCGCGGTTCGACGGGGTCCTGCACTTCGCGGCGCAGTCGCTCGTCGGCGAATCCGTCGAGCACCCGGAGAAGTACTGGCGCGGCAACGTCGTCACCACGCTCGAACTCCTGGAGGCCATGCGGCATTCGGGGACGCAGAAACTCGTGTTCTCGTCGACGGCCGCGACGTACGGCGAGCCCGAGCACTCGCCGATCACGGAGGCCGATCCGACGCGTCCCACCAATCCGTACGGGGCGACGAAACTCGCGATCGACCATGCCATCACCTCGTACTCGGTGGCGCATTCGTTTGCGGCGACCAGCCTGCGGTATTTCAACGTCGCGGGAGCGTACAAGTCGGCCGGCGAGAACCGGGTCGTCGAAACGCATTTGATTCCTCTCGTGCTCCAGGTGGCGCTCGGCCAGCGGGAGAAGATCTCGATCTTCGGAACCGACTGGCCGACTCCGGACGGAACGGCGATCCGCGATTACATCCATGTACTCGACCTCGCCGAGGCACACGTGCTGGCACTGGAGTCGTCGATCGAGGGCAGGCACCGCATCTACAACCTCGGAAGCGGCGCGGGTTTCAGTGTGCGCGAAGTCATCTCGGCGTGCGCGCGGGTCACCGGGCTCCCCATCGCGGTCGAGGACGCACCGCGCCGGGCCGGCGATCCCGCCGTGCTCGTCGCGTCGAGTGATCGTGCGATCGCCGAACTCGGGTGGAGGCCGGAGCACACGGACCTCGACGAGATCGTTGCCGACGCCTGGGCCTACCTGCAGGAGTTGGGCGACCGGTCGCACGCGGCACGTCGCTGACGCCGGCTCAGCCGGCGAGGGGCGGGGGCAGCACGACACCGACCGCGCTCGCGCGTTCGTAACCGACGTCGGCCAGTCCCCGCACCTCGCCAGGCCGCATTCCGCTGTGCAATGCACCGTCCAGCAGGGTGGCCAGCCTGTGCCCCGGCTCCGAGTCCAGGGCGGCGGCCAGCGCGATGCCCGCGAACGGTCCGTCTCCCCGCAGGTAGGCGCTGTAGCCGAGCAGCGCCGCCGGGTTCGCGCGTTCCGGGTCGGGGAGGTTGCGGGCCAGGAGAATCCACAATTGCTCGGCATCGTCGGCATACGGGCCGACGGCGAGCGCGAGCACGCTGTCCCGGACGGTGACATTGTCCAGTGCGAGTGCGAGTTCCGCGTACTCCGGCGCGAGGAGCCTCTCACCGGACGACACCCGTGCCACGTGTGTCAGCACCAGTTCGAGCTCGAGCCGGTGGCAGCGCTCCGGCATGGACGACCGCTCGGCCAGTTCCCGTCGCAGAAGCGACGATGGGCGGCCACGTTCGATGAGGGCGGCAATCTGCATCCGTTCGAGCACCGGTCCCACCTCGATCGTGGCCTCCATCTCCTCGCGTGAGGCGCGGATGGGCTTGCCCTCGAGGACCCGTGCGAGCGCGACGCGGGACGCCGCCGGATCGGATTGGATGCCGTAATTGCCGCCGAAGAAGCTGAACCATGCACCGCCGGAGGCGATCTCCGCCGTGACGAAGACGTCGAGAAGGCCGGTCGGCGTGAATTCGAGGAGCTCCTCGAATTCTTCGACGATCGCGGACATTTCGTCGAGGCAGAGCGCGGCCGGGCTGGTGAAGCGGTCGTCGACGAGAACCAGGATCACCCCGCCGGCGCGGTCGCGCTCACAGACGGTGGCGAACTGGCCGAGCGCCGCGCACATCGTCGGGGTCGGCCCTGCGGCACCTCCGAGGACCAAGTCGTGTCTCATGACGGCGCCGACCGACGAGTTGCGCTTCCCGGTCAGGCACACCGCCACGATCGACCGGGCCGGCCGGAATCCGAGCAGTGCGGGAATCGAGGCGAGGAGGTCGTCCGGAGCGGACAGCGTGACCGTGTGCTGCTGCGGGGGCGGTTCCCCGCCGGGATCGTCGGAGAAGCCGGAACCGTGGGGGAATGCGGGTGTCGTCATGCCCCAGACTCTGTCGGGTCGACGTCGCGGGGGTCGGTGGGCGAACTGGGGAAACGCAGAGGGCTGTGGATGGGCGACGGGTTGTGGACAACCCGGCCGCCGCGCCGCGCGGACGCGCCGTTCGGCCGAGAAGTCGTCGGAGCCCTGTGCTAGGGCCTGCTCAGCTGTTCTGCACCTTCTGCACGGCGGCGGTGAACACTTCGTCGAGTGCGACGGTATCGGCCTTCGCCTCGCCGAACGACATGAAGGTCGCGGACACCCGCACGTCGCCCACCTGCGCGATCAGCGTCACCATCGACTGGGTGACCTGTTCGCTCCCGGTGCCGGATTTGACGGTCCGCCGGAGCGCGAGGGTGTCGTCCGCCCGGACGGGAGGGGGCGGAGTGATCTCGGTGATGACGGTGGACTCGGCCCCGCTGTCCGTCACGGTGACCTCACCGCACGTCTTCGTTTGTTCCGCCAGGTCCTCGAGGGGTGTATCGGCCCTGGTGAGCTCGACCGAGATCGTCGAACGGCTCGCATTGTCGGTACCGACCGCCATGACCGTGCCGGTCGGTCCGTAGTCCTGCGCAGGAGGCGCACAGTCCGCGGGGTCGACCACCGCACCCTGTGGAACCCCCGTCAGGTCGGGTGCCGCCATCGACACGGCCTGGGCGGGCAGCACGATCGCCTCGTACGGGGCGGGGAAGTCGGCCGGATCGAGCAGGAGCTTCGACAGTCCCTTTCCGGACGGCGAACCCGCCGCGATGGTGGTGCTCGGCTGCGGTTCACCGGAGACGGTCGAGGTACACCCGGCGAGAATCGCCGCCGCGGCCAGCGCGGCCACCGGGGCGACGGCTGTCCGTACCGCTGTGCGCCGAGATGTCACCGTGGTCCTCCCGTGTCGGATGTGCCCTTTCCGCCACTCTGCCACGCCGACGCACCGACGGCGGGGAGGCTGCGGCTCAGCTGCCGCGGGCGATCCATTCCTCCAGATGCGGGGATTCGGTGCCGATGGTGGTGCCGTCGCCGTGCCCGGCGCGGACCGTCGTCGACGCCGGCAGCGCGAACAGGCGATCGCGAATGGATCCGATGATCGTCGGGAAGTCCGAGTAGGAGCGCCCGGTGGCTCCCGGACCGCCCGAGAACAGGGTGTCGCCGCTGAACAACTCCCCCGCCTCGGGCAGATACAGGCAGCAGGAACCGGGAGAATGCCCGGGCGTGTGGAGCACGCGGAGGTCGGTCCCGGCCACCGCGATCTCCTGCCCGTCCTCGATCGGCGTGTAGGCGACGGCGGGGTGCGTCTGCTGCCACAACACGTCGTCGGCGGCATGGAGGAAGAGCGGGGTGTCCAGTGCCGCGGACAGTTCGGGAGCCACGGTGACGTGGTCGTTGTGACCGTGTGTGCAGACGATCGCCCGGACGCGCCTGCCGCCGACGGCCTCGACGATCGGGGCGGCGGTATGAGCTGCGTCGATCACCACGACTTCGGCGTCGTCACCGACGATCCACACGTTGTTGTCGACGTCCCAGGTGCCGCCGTCGAGACTGAAGGTGCCGGACGTGACCACCCGGTCGATGCGCACGCTCACGACCCGGCCTCCGATCGCCGTATCGCTCGCACCCGTATCGCTCGCACCCGTATCGCTCGCACCCGTGTCGACATGCGCACCTCCAGGGTCGTCCGTCTCGGATCGTGCCGTTCCTCACATTGTCACAGACCGTGCGCGGGATCTCGCTGTGGGCGAACACCGGAGGAGTTCCGGCGGGAATTATCGGTCGCGCGTGGCGTGTTCCCCCAGAGCAGGGCCTCCGAGAGCAAAGTCCGACGTATCGATGCCGGAGACGATAGGGGACACTGGAGGCCAGGCACGAAGGAGAAGAGGTCTGTAATGGACGAACAGTCGAAGATGTACGAGCTGGAGTTCCCGGCACCGCAGCTGTCCTCCGCGGACGGGCAGGGACCCGTGCTGATCCATGGACTCGAGGGCTTCTCCGACGCAGGCCACGCCGTCAAACTCGCCACGACGCATCTCCGTGAGAGTCTCGAGAGCGAACTCGTCGCGTCCTTCGCGGTCGACGAGCTCGTGGACTACCGCTCCCGTCGGCCCACGATGACGTTCAAGGCCGATCACTTCTCGGACTACGACCAGCCCGAGCTGAACCTGTATGCGCTGAAGGACACGGCGGGTACCCCGTTCCTGCTGCTGGCCGGCATGGAGCCCGATCTGCGCTGGGAGCGGTTCACGACGGCGGTGCGCCTGCTGGCCGAGCAGCTCGGTGTGCGCCGGACCGTGGGCATCAACGCCATCCCGATGGCCATCCCGCACACCCGTCCGCTCGGCGTGACCGCGCATTCCACCAACAAGGACCTGATCAAGGACCACCAGCGCTGGTCGGGTGAATTGCAGGTGCCGGGGAGCGCGTCCTCGCTGATCGAGTTGCGCATGGCGCAGCACGGGCACGAGTCGGTCGGTTTCTCGGTTCACGTTCCCCACTACCTGGCGCAGACGGACTATCCGGGGGCGGCGGAAACCCTCCTGGAGAATGTGAGTGACGTCACCGACCTGGATCTGCCGCTGGCCGCGCTCGGCGAGGCCGCTGCCCGCGTCCGCGAACAGGTCGACGAGCACATCGCAGGTAACGACGAGGTACAAACCGTCGTCCACGCCCTGGAACGTCAGTACGATGCCTACGTAACGGCTCAAGAACAGCAGTCCACGCTCCTGGCCAGCGAGGAAGACCTGCCGAGTGGCGACGAACTCGGTGCGGAATTCGAGCGTTTCCTCGCCGAACAGGCGCTGCAGGACGGTGAGGGCGGCAACTCCGAGGAGGAGGGGGGATCACAGAGCGGGGCCTGATCGGGTAGCGGTTGTGCGGTCGCCCTCTCGGCACTGTGCGACCGCACGGTCCAGTTGTTCGGCCGGGACCGGTGCAATAGCGTCGAGACCAAGCGGATGATTGAGCTGTCAACATTCGGGAAATGCACCTAGTTCAGGAGGCGACATGAGCGACAACCGCATTCGTAAGCTCAGGCCTGTTCCGAACGCCGAAACCCGTATGATGTTCCGCACGATCCACGGCTACCGTCGCGCGTTCCGCATGGCGGGTGAGGGTCCGGCACTGCTGCTGATCCACGGCATCGGCGACAACTCGTCCACGTGGACCGAGATCATCCCGCATCTCGCCAAGAACTACACCGTCATCGCCCCCGACCTGCTGGGGCACGGACGCTCCGACAAGCCGCGGGCCGACTACTCGGTCGCGGCGTACGCCAACGGCATGCGCGACCTGCTGTCCACCCTGGGCATCGACAAGGTCACCGTCGTCGGTCACTCGCTCGGCGGCGGCGTCGCCATGCAGTTCTCCTACCAGTTCCCGCAGATGGTCGACCGCCTCGTCCTGGTGTCCGCTGGCGGCGTCACCAAGGACGTCCACCCGCTGCTCCGGCTCGCGTCCGTCCCGGTGGTCAACGAGGCCCTGAAACTGCTGCGCATTCCCGGCGCGATGCCCACCGTGCGACTGGTGGGGAACGTGCTGAGTCAGCTGAACGGCACGCGCCTGCGCCCCGGCGCGATGCTCCACGACACTCCCGACCTGGTGCGGGTGCTCGCGGAGCTGTACGACCCCACCGCGTACGAGGCGTACCTGCGTACCCTCCGCGCGGTCGTCGACTGGCGGGGGCAGGTCGTCACGATGCTCGACCGATGTTATCTGACCGAGAACCTCCCGGTGCAGCTCATCTGGGGCGATCAGGACGCCGTCATTCCGGTGAGCCACGCCCACCTCGCGCACGCGGCGATGCCCGGATCTCACCTCGAGATCTTCCGCGGCGCAGGACATTTCCCGTTCCGCGACGACCCGATGCGGTTCCTGCGCACCATCGAGAAGTTCCTGTCCGGCACCCATCCCTTACAGTTCGACGAAGCGAAGTGGCGGCAGATGCTCGTCACCGGCGTCGGTGAGAGCACCATCACCGGCAGCGCGTCCACCCGCATGGCGGTTCTCGACGCGATGGGATCGGACGAACGTAGCGCGACATAGGCCCGGCAACGGCGCACGGCCGTCCGGCTAGCCTGTAGCAGTGCTTCTCTCCGACCTGCTCCCCGAGAACGCGGATTCCGATTCCGTTTTCGACGCCTTCACCTCCTGGACCGAAGAGCGGGGACTGACGCTCTATCCCGCCCAGGAAGAATCCGTCATGGAGCTGGTGTCCGGGGCCAATGTGATCCTGGCGACGCCCACCGGATCCGGTAAGTCGATGGTGGCGGTCGGCGCCCACTTCTACGCCATGGCCACCGGCAAGCGCACGTTCTACACGGCCCCGATCAAAGCCCTTGTCAGCGAGAAGTTCTTCGCCCTGTGCGAGGTGTTCGGCGCCGAGAACGTCGGCATGATGACCGGCGACGCCGCCGTCAACTCGCGGGCACCGATCATCTGCGCGACCGCCGAGATCGTCGCGAATCTCGCGCTGCGCGAGGGCCCCGACTCCGACATCGGCCAGGTCGTGATGGACGAGTTCCACTTCTATTCCGAACCCGACCGCGGCTGGGCGTGGCAGGTCCCGCTCGTCGAACTCCCCCACGCCCAGTTCCTGCTCATGTCGGCCACCCTCGGGGAGGTCGACTTCTTCTCCACCGACCTCACCCGCCGGACCGGGCGGCCCACCACCGTCGTGGCGGGCACCGAACGCCCCGTTCCGCTGATGTTCTCCTACGCGACGACACCGGTGAGCGAGACGATCGAGGAACTGGTGACCACCAATCAGGCTCCGGTGTACGTCGTCCACTTCACCCAGGCCGCCGCCCTGGAACGCGCGCAGGCCCTGACGAGTGTCAACTTCTGTTCGCGCGAGGAGAAGGACGCCATCGCCGACGCCCTCGGCGGTTTCCGGTTCACCACCGGATTCGGCAAGACGCTCTCGCGCCTGGTCCGGCACGGGATCGGCGTCCACCACGCGGGCATGCTGCCGAAGTACCGGCGCCTCATCGAGAAACTGGCGCAGGACGGTCTGCTGAAGGTCATCTGCGGCACCGACACGCTCGGCGTGGGGATCAACGTTCCCATCCGCACCGTGCTGCTGACCGGGCTGACCAAGTTCGACGGCACCCGCACGCGGCACCTGCGGGCCCGCGAGTTCCACCAGATCGCGGGACGCGCGGGACGCGCCGGCTACGACACCCTGGGCACCGTGGTGGTGCAGGCCCCCGAGCACGAGGTCGAGAATCTGCGGGCACTGGCCAAGGCAGGCGACGATCCGAAGAAGCGCCGGAAGGTGCAGCGCAAGAAGGCGCCGGACGGATTCGTGTCGTGGGGCGAGGCCACGTTCGATCGCCTCGTCGCCGCATCGCCGGAGCCGCTCGTCTCGAGGTTCTCCGTGTCGAACTCGATGCTGCTCAACGTCATCGCACGACCGGGCAACTGCTTCGAGTCCATGCGGCACCTCCTCGAGGACAACCACGAGCCGCGGCCGGCGCAGCGCAAGCACATCCTCAAGGCGCTCTCGCTGTACCGGGGGCTGATCGACGCCGGCGTGGTGCAGCGACTCGACGAACCCGACGCCGACGGCCGCATGGCCCGGCTCACGATGGAACTCCAGCGGGACTTCGCCCTCAACCAGCCGCTGTCGCCGTTCGCGTTGGCCGCGCTCGAACTCCTCGACGTCGAATCCGATTCCTATGCACTGGATGTGGTGTCGGTGATCGAGTCGACCCTCGACGACCCGCGGCAGGTGCTCATGGCGCAGCAGCACTTCGCGCGCGGCGAGGCGGTCTCACAGATGAAGGCCGACGGGATCGAATACGAGGAACGCATGGAGTTGCTCGAAGAGGTCACCTGGCCCAAGCCTCTCGCGGACCTGTTGTTCCCGGCGTTCGAGATGTACCGGGGTGGGCATCCGTGGATCACGGAGTTCGCGCTGTCGCCCAAGTCGGTCGTGCGGGACATGGTCGAGCGGGCCATGACGTTCGCCGAAATGGTCAGCCACTACGGTCTGGCCCGTTCGGAAGGGCTCGTCCTGCGGTATCTCGCGGACGCGTATCGCGCACTGCGCCAAACCGTTCCGACGGAGGCCCGGACGGAGGAACTCGACGACCTCATCGAGTGGCTGGGTGAGCTGATCCGCCAGGTCGATTCGAGCCTGCTCGACGAATGGGAATCACTCACCGACCCCGGCGCCGAGGGCGACGACCAGCAGGTCGCGTTCGGCGCCGACGTGCCGCGCCCGATCTCCGCGAACACGCGGGCATTCCGGGTGATGGTGCGCAACGCCATGTTCCGGCGCATCGACCTCGCGTCGCGGCGGCGGTGGGCCGAACTGGAGGGGCTGGACGACGGCATCGACGCGGAGGAGTGGGAGGACCAGCTCCAGCCGTACTTCGACGAATACGACTCCCTCGGCACCGGACCCTCGGCGCGCGGCCCCCAGTTGTTCCAGGTGGAGACCGCGCCCGAGCTGTGGCGGGTCCGGCAGGTCCTCGAGGACCCGCAGGGTGATCACGGGTGGGCGTTGACGGCGGTGGTGGACCTCCCCGAGTCCGACGCGGCCGGTGAAGTGATCTTCGACGAGCTCAGCATCGTCGAGGGGTAGCGGTCAGGAACGCGGCCGGCGGGGCTGATCACGCCGGGCCGCGTTCTTCTCCTTGATGCGCACGGTCTCCTTGCGGACCTCGGCCTGGGTGGCGCGCTCCTGCTGCAGCCACTCGGGGCGATCCGCCATGAGGGCGTCGATCTGCTCGGTGGTGAGCGCGTCGGTGATACCGCCGCGCGCGAGGCCCGCGATGGACACCCCCAGCTTCGCGGCGACCACGGGACGCGGGTGCGGGCCGTTGCGGCGCAGCTCGAGCAGCCACTCCGGCGGATCGCTCTGCAGTGCGCCGAGCTCGTCGCGGGAGACGACACCCTCCTGGAACTCCGCGGGGGTGGCCTCGAGGTACACACCCAGCTTCTTCGCCGCGGTGGCGGGCTTCATAGTCTGAGGGCTCTTGTGCGACGTCATGATGTCAAGAGTAACGAGCGTGTGCGGTGCCGTTGACCACGCCCGGTAGCCTGGCGGAGTGACAGACGCGGATGCATCCCCTCCCTTCCGGCTCGCGTATGTCCCGGGCGTGACCCCCACCAAGTGGGTTCGGATCTGGGCCGAACGGCTTCCCGACGTCCCCCTGACGCTCGTCCCGGTGTCCGCCGCGGACGCACCCGATCAGCTGCGGGGCCGGAGTGCGGACGTGGGCCTGGTGCGGCTGCCGATCGACCGGACCGGTCTCAGTGCGATCCCCCTGTACACCGAGATCCCGGTGGTCGTGGCACCGAAGGATCACGTCGTGGCGGCGGTCGACGAGGTGTCGATCGCGGATCTGGCCGACGAGATCATCCAGCACCCCCTCGACGACGTCCTCGTGTGGGACCGCGTGCCGGGACTGCCCGCCGCGGACCGTCCGGCCACGACGGCCGACGCGATCGAACTGGTGGCCGCGGGGGTCGGGCTGCTCGTCGTCCCGCAGTCCCTCGCCCGGCTCCACCACCGCAAGGACCTCGTCTACCGGACCGTGTCGGACGGCCCGGAGTCGCGGATCGCGCTGTCGTGGCCCGAGGACGAGACCACCGAACTGGTGGAGGAGTTCATCGGCATCGTCCGGGGTCGCACCGTCAACAGTTCCCGGGGCCGCACCCCGGCGGCGGCCGAGCCGAAGAAGAAGCGTCCCGCCGCGGCGGCCGCACGCCAGAAACCGGCCGTGGGGGCGCGGACGCCGCGCTCCGGCACCGGCGCCAAGGGCGGCAAACCCAAAGGCGGCAAGAAGGGCAAACCGCGTCGGCGGTCCTGACACTCTCCGCCCGTCAGGCGGGGGTGCCCACCGGCGCCGTCTTCGTGAACAGGCGCGCGAGTTGCCCGTAGTCGTCCGCTCGGGCACTGGACGACCGGAACACGAGGCCGATCGTGCGACCGGGCGCGGGGGCGGCGAAGCGGGCGGTCGCGAGCGGCCCCCGTCCGGTCTCCACCTGGACGGCGGATTCCGGCACCAGGGTCACGCCGAGTCCGCCGGCGACGCACTGCACCACCGTCGACAGCGACGTGGCGCGGGTGTCGCCCGCCACCGGATGCGCGTCCACCGAGCGACACAGATCGAGGGTCTGGTCGCGCAGGCAGTGTCCCTCGTCGAGCAGCAGGAGGGGAAGCTCGTCCAGCATGGGCGGGGAGATGTCGGTGCGACCGGCCAGCGGGTGCCCCTCCGGGACGACCATCACGAAATCTTCTGTGTACAAGGGGATGTCGACGAGACCGCCGACACCGCTCGGCAGGGCCAGCACCGCGACGTCGAGTGAGCCCACACGCAGTGCCTCGAGGAGTCGCGCCGTCTGGTCCTCGATGACCTGCGGCTCCAGTGCGGGCATCTCCTCGCGCAGCGCCGGCAGCAGGGCAGGCAGCACGTAGGGGGCGACGGTGGGAATGAGTCCGATCCGCAGGGGGCCGGCCAACCGGTCGCCGACACCCGCGGCCGTCGCGACGAAACCGTCCGCGGCCTCGAGGATGACCTTGGCCTGACCGAGGAGCCGCTCCCCCGCCGCGGTGACGAGGACGCGCCGGGTGCTGCGCTCGATGAGCTGCACACCGAGCCCGTTCTCCAGTGCGGCCAGCGACTGCGACAGTGTGGGTTGGCTCACACTCAATCGTGCTGCCGCCGTGCCGAAGTGGCGGTACTCCGCGACTGCCACGAACGCACGCAGCTGCGACAGTGTGGGTTGATAACTCTGATCGGCCATGCCTATCAGCCTAATGCCGTCCATCGCCTCGGCCTGTCGGACGGGTTCCTGCACAATGCAGGAACGCCGGGGGCGATAGGGTGCGTCAATGCCCATCCACGTAGACGTCGTACGCGTGTTCACCGACGACAAAGGACGCCACGGCAATCCGCTCGGTATCGTCGACTCCTCGGCCGTCCCGCCGGAGGATCGGCAGTCCGTCGCCCGCACGCTCGGATACAGCGAGACGATCTTCGTCGACATTCCCGGGCCCGGCGACGAGCACGCGCGCGCCCAGATCTTCACCCCGACCACCGAACTGCCCTTCGCCGGACATCCCACCGTCGGGCTGTCCTGGTGGTTGCACGAGCGCGGCGCCGCCGTCAAGACTATCGACGTCCCCGCGGGCACCGTCGCCACCCGGCGTTCCGGCGCGATCACCTGGGTGCGGGCCCGGCCCGAGTGGGCGCCGGAGTTCTCGCTGTACCCGATGGGCAGCGTGCGCGAGGTTCAGGCCGCCGACCCGAAGAAGTTCGGTGCCGGGCACCACTACCTGTGGGCGTGGACCGACAAGGTCGAGCATTCGATCCGGTCGCGAATGTTCGCCCCCGACATGGGCATCACCGAGGACGAGGCCACCGGAGCCGCTGCCGTCCGGATCACCGCGCACCTGCGGCACGCTCTCCTGATCACCCAGGGCAAGGGGTCCGAACTGCGCACCACGTACGACCCCGCCGGCTGGGTCGAGGTCGGCGGACGGGTCCACCCCGAGAAGTCACGCACCCTCTGACGACGGGCGCCTGCCCCGGCCCGCGGCGAGGTCGGCCTCGCTCAGGCTCACCTCGATCTCCCGGCCCAGCGTCACACCGGGCGCGAGGGGAAGCCGGTCACCGCTCCAGAACTTGCCGGGGTCGTACCAGTTGGTGCGCCTGCGACCGCTGATCAGACCCATCTCCTCGTACGTCTGCGCGACCACCTCGGCGCAATAGGCGCTTTCGAGACTCGCCGACTGCTCCCGGCGACGGCGCGACCCGGGCAGGCGCCCACCGAACCACCGCGACGCGAGTTTCGCGGTGGACGGGAACGGCGTGCCGTCGAGCCGCGCGATCGCCCGCAGCAACGCGTCCTCCTGCTGCGGCGTCGCCGGTTCGGCGAGCTGACGCAGCCATCCCCGCTGCCCGTACCGCGCACCCCACACCTGGACCGCGGCGCGCAGGTCGTGGAGTTGCACACCACGCTGGAAGCGGCCCGTCCACATGTCCTGCAACGAATGACCGAGCTCGGCGTGCCACATCAGCGGCGGAAGGTCCTCGAGCACCACCGACATGCCGACGTGGTTGACCGGACTGTTCGTCAGCGTCTGGATGGCCCTGTCGGCCGGGGATTCTCCGCGGAAGATCCAGATGTCGCCGGTGCGGGTGACGTCGACCGCGGTGTCGAGGTCGATGGTGGAACCGTGTCGTCGTGCGTCCGTGTGCCGTGGCGCGTCCATGGGCCCTAGCCTAGAAGGATGCGACCCCGTGGCAGGCAATGGTGGAAACTTCTCGGACTCGCCGGTGTGGTGGGTGTCGCCGCGACCGGGGTCGTCGCGATCCGCGCGGATCGGCAACGCAAGGCGTACACGCCCGACGAGGTGCGGGCCCGTCTGCACGAGCGCTACACCCGCGCGTACGCCGCGCACGACGGGCAGCAGGAGATCGCGCTGGCGGCGCCGACGTGGCGGGACCGGGTCACCGGCGCCCTGCACCGCCTCCGCAGGCGGGGCGCCGGCCCGGATCAGCCCAGCGCCCGGCGGAACCCGTCCGCGAGCTGAGCGACCTGATCGTCCGTCATCACGAACGACGGCGAGATCTGCATGGCGCCCTGTCCGGCGGCGCGGCCCGAGATTCCGAACTCACGCAACGTGTTCACGAACGGGAGCGCCTCCGCCGGATCGGCCAACTGCACGGCGGCGACCGCACCGAGACCGCTGCGCACCTCCTCGACCCGCGGGTGGTCGGCGAGGGGCGCGAGGTGCTCGTGCAACGAGGACTCGAGCCGCTTCGACTCCGCCAGCAGGTTCTCGCGCTCGATGATGTCGAGGTTGGCGAGCGCGGCCGCGGCGGCACCCGCATGCCCACCGTAGGTGTAGCCGTGCCGCCACCACACCCCGCCGGCGAAGAACGGCTCGGCCACCCGCGGGGCGATGAACACCGCACCCATCGGGACGTACCCGGAGGTGAGGCCCTTCGCGGTCGTCATCATGTCGGGCTGCAGGTCGAATCGCGTCGACGCGAACCACTCGCCGCCGATGCGGCCGAATCCCGTGACCACTTCGTCGACCACGAACAGGATGTCGTGCTCGCGGCAAATGTCGCGGACCTCCGCGAGGTAGCCCTCCGGGGGCAGATACACGCCGCCCGCACCGATGACGGGTTCGCAGAAGAACGCGGCGATCGTGTCGGCGCCGACCTTCTCGATCAGCTCGAGCAGGCCCTTGGCGTCGTTCCACGCGACGGTGGCGCTGTCGGGCATCAACTCGCCGTAGCCCTCGCGATTGGCGGGGATCCCCGCCAGCGCAGTGCCCGCCACGTGCATCCCGTGGTAAGCCTTCTGACGGCCGACCACGATCGTCTTGGACGGCTTGCCCATCTCGTGCCAGTAGCGGCGGGCGAGCTTGGCCGCCGTGTCCACGGAGTCCGAACCACCCGAGGTGAGAAAGATCTTGCTGCCCGGCACCGGGGCGATGGTCGCGAGCCGATCGGCCAGCGTCGCGGTGGTCTCGGGAACGAAGTCACCGAAGTTCGAGAAATGTGCCACGGTCCGCAACTGTTCCGCGACGGCGTCCGCGATCTCCGCGCGGCCGTGCCCCACGTTGGTGAACCACAGGCCCGCCGTCGCGTCGAGGTAACGGTTGCCGCGATCGTCCCAGATGTACGCGCCCTCGCCGCGGGACACCACGAAGGCGCCCTTCTGTTCCACCGCGCCCATGTCCGCGAATCCGTGCCACAGTGCCGACGCCATGCTGATCCCTTCGTGAAACCCCGCCCGAGCCGACTATGCCACGGCGCGCCGGGAAGGATCGTGGCGCATCACTTGTGCGCCAGGGCGGTGGGGTGAGCCTCCGTGTCGACGCCCGGGATCCCGCGACCGCGGATGGACGCGCCGGCGGTCTCCGCCACGAAGTACAGCGCGACGAGACCGATCCCGCACGCGGCCATCATGTAGAACGCCGGCATGAGAGTGTTGCCGGTCCATTCGATGAGCAGTTCGTTCAGGGCGGGGGCCGTGCCACCGAACAGCGACGTCGACACGTTGTACGCGATGGCGAACCCCGCGAACCGCACGTGTGTCGGGAACATCGCCGGGAACGTCGCCGAGATCGTGGACAGCTGCAGGACGTACAGCAACCCGAGCACCGCGAAGGCGACGATCGCCCATCCGAAACCCTGACGCATCAGCAGGTACATGGGGACGGCGAGCACGATCAGACCCACCAGCGAGCCGTACCACAACGGCTTGCGGCCCACCCGGTCCGACAACCCGCCCGCGAACGGAATGACCGCCATCATCACGATCTGCCCGACGATGAACAGGGTCAGCGACGCGGTGGACGTCAGCCCGATCTGTGTCTCCAGATACGTCGGCATGTAACTGAGCAGGGTGTAGTTGGTGACGTTCAACGCGATGACGAGTCCGCCGAGGAGCAGCAACGGCTTCCAGTACTCGGTGATCAGGTCCTTGAACTCGTGGGTCGTCCCCGACTCCACCGCGCCTTCCGCGTCCAGTTCCCGGAAGACGGGTGTCTCCTCGAGCTTGGTTCGCAGGTAGAGGCCGATCAAGCCCATCGGTCCGGCGATCAGGAACGGGATACGCCAGCCCCAGGTGGACATGAAAGGATCGCTGGAGAACAACTCCACCATCAGGACCACGATCGCGCCGAGCGCGTACCCGCCGAGGGTGCCGAACTCGAGGAAACTTCCGCAGAAGCCGCGCTTGCGGTCCGGCGAGTACTCGGCCATGAACGTTGCCGCGCCGCCGTATTCGCCGCCGGTCGAGAAGCCCTGGATCATGCGCAGCAGCACCAGCAGCAGGGGCGCCCAGAAACCGATGGCGTCGTAGCTCGGCACGAGGCCGACGCAGAACGTCGCGCCCGCCATCAGGATGATCGTCAGCGCCAGAACCTGACGGCGTCCGAGCCGGTCACCCAGCGGACCCCACACCAGGCCGCCGAGCGGTCGCACAACGAAGGACACGGCGAACACGAGCAGCGCGTAGAGGGTGGCCGAACCGGTGTCGCCGGGGAAGAACGCGGCCGAGATGTACGACACCGTGAACGCGTACACGCCGTAGTCGAACCATTCGGTGGCGTTGCCCATCGCCGACGCCGCGATCGCGCGCCGGAGAACACCTGGTGGGAGGGTTTCCTGCTCGTCTGAAGAATTCGCCGATGCCATAGATCCCGCCTCCTCGGGCCGGTTTTCGCGTTCCCTCATTGTGTCCCGAGTGGCACGTGTTGTCGCGAGTTTGCCATTTACGGACGCGCCGCCGAGGCCCGCCGGCGCCGTGACGGCGGGCGTGTGCGGCCGCCGTCGCCCGGGTATCCGCAACCCATGACCAGCCGAATCATCGCCATCGCCGTCGACTGCCGGGACGCGGAAGCACTGGCACGATTCTGGTGCGAGGCCCTGGGTTATCCGTCGACCCGCCGGTGGTCGGACGCGTACGGGCGCGAGTACGTCGAAGCGGGCGCGCCGGGGTCCACGACCCTGGTGTTCCAGCCGGTCGACGACCGGAAGACCGGGAAGAACCGCCTGCACCTCGACATCGCACCGTCGTCCGGAACCCGGGACGAGGAGGTGCAGCGGCTCCTCGCCCTCGGCGCCCGGAGGCTCGGCGACGACCCGAAGGTGCCGTGGGTGGTCCTCGCCGACCCCGAGGACAACGAATTCTGCGTGCTACCGGAACGTGGGTCCGGCGACGGGACCACCGCGTAGCCCCCGCCACCAGGCGGCGGGCCCGCCGTGGGCGACCCAGTGCCGCACGTGGTCGACGTAGTCCGTGGCCACCCGCACCCATTCGCTCCAGGCGCTCGGTGTGGGCAGGGTTTCGACGGAACGGATCAGGAGACGATCGATCGCGTCCGTGACCAGCTGCGCGCGCTCCAGCTGCACCATGTGTCCCGCGCCGGGCACCTTCACCAGTTCTACGTCCGGCAGATGACCGGCGATGGCCTTCGAATACCGGAACGGGGTCAGCAGGTCGCGGTCGCCGCACACCACGAGCGTCTCGATCGGCGCGAGCAACGGCACCGCGGCCGTCTCGTCGTGATTCTTGAACGACGGCAGGAAGTCGACGAGCGTCTTGAGGGATGTGTCGTTGATCATCTGCTCGGAGTGCCACATGATCGCCGGGCTGATGGTGCGGTCACCGAACGACGCCGACCTCAGGATCGGCGCCAGCACCCGCTTGCTCGCGCCGCGACCGCTCTGGACCACCCTGGGCAGGTGACGGGCCGCGGTGCTGAATCCGGCGACGACGGGCGTGTTGAGGGTGCGCGCGAGCCCCACGTCACCCAGTTTCTCCGCAGCGGTGGCGATCAGACCCACCCCGACGATGCGGGAACCGATCAGATCGGGATTCCGGCCGATGTACGAGAGGACTGCCATACCGCCCATCGAGTGGCCGACCAGCACGATCGGCCCCTCCGGCACCAGCGCCCGGATCACTGCGTCGATGTCCTGCGCGAGATGCGGGATCGTGCACGTGTCCCGCCGCGGCACTCCGGAGTTGCCGTGCCCCCGCAGGTCGAAGAACACCATGCGGATCGTCGAGCCCCACGCCTCCTCGAGCTGAACCCGCTGGAAGTGCCAGCCCGTCATCCGGTTGCAGAATCCGTGGACGAACACCACGGTCAACGCCGCGAACGCCGGACCCACCTCGCGCACCGCGAGGGGCACCCCGTCGTCGGCGGCGACGACACTGCCGCGGTCGCGGGTGAGCAGGTCGAAGGTCTCCCCTGCGAACTCGTCGAACATAGTCTCCCAGCCGTTGCCGAAGTCACGGATGATCGCGTGGACGCCTGTCGTGTGGAGGATAGCGCGGCCTACGAATCGGCTGCGCGAGGCTTCGCCGCTACCGGTCGTCGCCGTAGTCGGCCGGCGAGAAGTCGTCGCTGCCGACGTTGCGGAGGGGAATCCACAGCAACGCGATCATCCCGTAGACCGGCGAACACCGCCCGCAGAACCCGAACGATCCTCCGACCGCGCAGCTCCGTGACGACGGCGGCGTCCATCCGCCGATATTCGCACACGGGCGGGCGCGGCACCGGGTGATCCACCGGGTTGGCTAGGCTGGGGTCCAGCATGTCCACCACAGCACCCAGCCGGCGGGAACTGAAGAACAGCCTCGGCGAACTCACTCTGCGCGACGAACACCGGCTCCGCCGGCGACTCGACCGTGCCCGCACCCCCGACGCCCTCGCCTCCCTGTCCGACGAGATCGACGCCGCACGCGGCCGCATCACCCGGAGACTCGACAGCGTTCCCGCCATCGAGTACCCCGACGCACTGCCGGTCAGCCGGCGCCGCGACGACATCGCGAAGGCGATCGCCGAGAATCAGGTCGTCATCGTGGCCGGCGAGACGGGATCCGGCAAGACGACGCAGATCCCGAAGATCTGCCTCGAACTCGGCCGCGGCGTCCGCGGTCTCATCGGACACACCCAGCCCCGCCGTCTCGCGGCGCGGACGGTCGCCGAGCGCATCGCCGAGGAACTCCACAGCGAACTCGGTGAGACCGTCGGCTACACCGTGCGATTCACCGACCAGGTGTCGGACGGCACGCTGGTGAAGCTGATGACCGACGGAATCCTGCTCGCCGAGATCCAGCGCGACCGGATGCTCCGCCGGTACGACACCCTCATCATCGACGAGGCGCACGAACGCAGCCTCAACATCGACTTCATCCTCGGATACCTGCGCCAGCTGCTCCCCCGCAGGCCCGACCTGAAGGTGATCATCACGTCGGCGACGATCGACCCGGAACGCTTCGCGGAACACTTCGCCGCCGACGGCGTGCCCGCGCCGATCGTCGAGGTGTCCGGGCGCACGTTCCCCGTCGAGATGCGGTATCGACCGCTCACGGTGGACGTCGGCGAGCAGACGTTCGACCGCGACCCCGTCGACGCGGTGTGCGAGGCGGTCGAAGAGCTCTCCGGCGAGGGCGACGGCGACATCCTCGTCTTCCTCTCCGGCGAACGGGAGATCCGCGACACCGCCGACGCCCTCCGCGACCGCAGACTGCGGGGCACCGAGATCGTCCCCCTGTACGCGCGACTGTCGGCAGCGGAACAGCACAAGGTGTTCACCCCGCACACCGGGCGGCGGGTCGTGCTGTCGACGAACGTCGCGGAGACCTCGCTCACCGTGCCCGGCATCCGGTACGTCGTGGACCCGGGCACCGCCCGCATCTCCCGCTACTCGGTGCGCACCAAGGTGCAACGCCTGCCGATCGAATCGATCTCGCAGGCGTCCGCCCGCCAGCGGTCCGGTCGTTGCGGCCGTGTCGCCGAGGGCATCTGCATCCGCCTCTACTCCGAGGAGGACTTCGAGTCGAGGCCCGCGTTCACCGAGCCGGAGATCCTGCGCACCAACCTCGCGTCCGTCATCCTGCAGATGACGGCGCTCGGCCTCGGCGACGTCGCCGCGTTCCCGTTCGTGCAGCCGCCGGACCCGCGGGCCGTCCGCGACGGCATCGGCCTGCTCGAGGAACTCGGCGCGATCGAACGGAAGGCCCAGAACGAGCAGCCCGTCCTCACCCCGGTCGGACGGGAGCTCGCGCAGATCCCCGTCGATCCGCGCATGGCGCGGATGCTCGTCGAGGCACACCGGAACGGCTGCCTGTCCGAGGTGCTCGTGATCGTCGCCGCCCTCTCCATCCAGGACGTGCGCGAACGTCCCGCCGAGTACCAGCAGGCGGCCGACGAGAAGCACGCCCGGTTCGCCGTGGAGAATTCCGACTTCCTCGCCTACCTCGAACTGTGGAAGTACCTGCGCGAGCAGCGGAACGAGTTGTCGTCCAACCAGTTCCGCAAGATGTGCCGAAACGAGTTCCTGCACTGGCTGCGCATCCGCGAATGGCAGGACCTGCACGGTCAGCTCCGCCAGATCACCCGGGGCCTCGGCTGGGACACCACCGGCACCCCGGCGGGCGAGGCGGCGATCCACCAGTCCCTGCTCGCCGGACTGCTGTCACACATCGGGCTGCGCGAGGGTGACAAACGAGACTTCCTCGGCGCCCGCGGAAGCCGATTCGCGGTGTTCCCCGGCTCGAGCCTGTTCAAGAAGCCGCCGCGATGGGTGATGGCCGCCGAACTGGTCGAGACGTCCCGGCTGTGGGCGCGGATGTCGGCCAGGATCGAACCAGAATGGGCCGAGAAGCTGGCGCCGCACCTCGTGAAACGCACGTACTCCGAACCGCACTGGTCGTCGAAACGCGGAGCCGCCATGGCCTACGAACGCGTGACGCTGTACGGGATCCCCCTCGTCGCCCGGCGTGCGGTGACCTACAGCACCATCGACCCCGAGACATCTCGGGACCTGTTCATCCGCCATGCCCTGGTGCAGGGCGAATGGCAGACGCAGCACAAGTTCTTCCACGCCAACCGCGCACTCCTCGAAGACGTCGAGGAACTCGAGCACCGCGCCCGCAGGCGCGACATCCTCGTCGACGACGACACTCTCTACGACTTCTACGATCAGCGCGTCGGCCCGGAGGCGGTCTCCGCCCGGCATTTCGACTCGTGGTGGAAGGTCGCCCGCCGCACGAATCCGGACCTGCTCACGTTCACCCAGTCGACGGTCGTCAACGCCGATTCGGCCGCGGTACTCGGCGGCGAATACCCCGATGCGTGGCGTCAGGGCGACATGCAGGTCCCGCTCACCTACCAGTTCGAGCCCGGGAACGAAGACGACGGCGTCTCCGCCCGCATCCCGATCGCGCTGCTCGCTGGGCTGCGCGCCGTCGGCTTCGACTGGCTGGTCCCCGGCATGCGCGTCGAACTGGTCACCGCCCTGATCAAGACGCTCCCGAAGACCCTTCGCCGACAGGTGGTTCCGGCACCGGACTTCGCGGCCGCCGCACTGGCCGCGGTGAAACCCCGCTCCGAACCGCTCACCACGGCGATGGCGCGCGAACTGTCGCGGCTCGGTGCCTGCCGCATCGACCCGAAGGACTTCGACGTCACCGCACTTCCCGACCACCTGCGCATGACGTTCGTCGCCGTGGACGAGAAGGGCGCCGTCCTCGGCAGGGACAAGGACCTCGCGTCGCTGCGCAAGTCGCTCGCTCCCCGCGTCCAGGTGGAAGTGGCGAAGGCGGCGTCGAACTCGGAGCGACCGCCCGCACTCACGTGGACCCCCGCCACCCTCGGTTCCCTCGAGGCCACCGTCACCCGCGAACTCGGCGGGCAGAAGGTCACCGGCTACCCCGCCCTGGTCCCGGAGGGTGACGGTGTCGCCGTCCGCGTCCTCAGCACCGCCGCCGCCCAGCGAGCCGCGATGCGCGACGGAACGCGCCGGCTGCTGCTGGCCGCCGTTCCCACCCAGGCGAAGACGGTGACGTCCGGACTGGGCAACGCACAGCGGCTGGCGCTCGGGCAGAACCCCGACGGCAGCCTCGACGCGTTGATCGACGACTGTCGCACCGCCGCCGCGAACCAGTTGATCGCCGCCCACGGCACTCCCGTGCGCACACCGCAGGAATTCGACGCCCTGGTGGTGAAGGCGCGTGCGGAGATGGCCCGGAACGTGGCGGTGCTGGTGCGACTCGTGTCGCCGGTCCTCGAAGCGGACCACCGGCTCGCCGTCGTGCTGGAACGCGCCACCGGTGAGGCCGCCGACGACGTGCGGGAACAACGGCAGTCGCTGCTGTTTCCCGGATTCGTCGCCGACATCGGCGCCACCCGCCTCCGCGAACTGCCCCGCTACCTCGCGGCTGCCGTCGCACGGCTCGAAGCCCTCCCCGGGAGCGCACCGCGCGACCAGAAGGGGATGGATGTCCTCGACCGGGTGTACGCCGGCTACGAACGGATGCTCGCCGGCCTGCCGGAAGAACGGCAGCACTCACCCGAGGTCGACGCGATCCACTGGATGATCGAGGAACTGCGCGTCAGCCTGTTCGCTCAAACACTCGGAACACCGGTCCCGGTGTCCGAGAAGCGAGTACTGAGCGCCATGCAGAAAGTGCGCTAGACGCGCAGGGCAATGCAAGAAATGCGCGGACGCGCAGGCTCAGGCGTCGTCGCGGGATTCGCGGTGTTCGCGTAGCTCTTTGATTTCGCGCGCGAAGTCCTCTGCGGAGCTGAACGACCGGTACACGGACGCGAAACGCAGATACGCGACCTCGTCGAGGTCACGAAGCGGACCGAGAATGGCGAGACCCACCTCGTTGCTCGGGATCTCCGCGGAACCCGACGCGCGGACCGCGTCCTCGACCTGCTGGGCAAGGAGATTCAGTGCGTCGTTGTCGACCTGCCGGCCCTGGCAGGCGCGACGGACACCCCGCACCACCTTCTCCCGGCTGAACGGTTCGGTGACCCCACTGCGCTTGACGACCGACAGGACGGCGGTCTCGACGGTGGTGAACCGTCGACCACACTCGGGGCACGAGCGGCGACGGCGGATGGCCTGTCCCTCGTCGGCTTCGCGCGAATCGACCACACGTGAATCGGGGTGCCGGCAGAACGGGCAGTGCATGGCGATTCCTTCGTCGTAGCCGTCGTGGCCGCAACTGTTCGCCTCCCCCGATGGCGAACCGACGAAAACGGATTCACGCAGCGGATGCACGATCTCGACGCGACCACACGCGGTGGTGGGACTGACAGCCTCCGAGACTACTCGGCCGTCCGGCGGGACAGTCATGCAGAGCCACCCCCGTCATCGGGTCGCGGACGACGGGACGATCAGATTCTGGCCCGGGTGCAGCGCCGAATTGGACATGGCATTGAGCTCCATGATCCGCTCGATCACCTGCGCCACCGGCATTTCCGGTGCGATCCGCGCAGCGACCGCGGCCAGACTCTCGCCCTGCTGCACCTGCACGACCTCGGTGGCCGCCGAATTGCTCACACTGCCGCCGGTCGCGAGCTGCGCTACTCCGGCCAGCCCGCACAACACACCGGCGGTGATCACGACACTCGCGAGCACCGTCCGCCAGCTCACGTCGTTCGCCCCACGTTCGTGGTCGGCGCGGGAGACGCCGGTGTGGGTGGGCCGGTACGCGACGGCGCCGGACGACGGACGGCGCAACTCCCCGTCGGTGCGCCGGCGCCCCGGTTCGGTGCGGTAGGACCGCGCGGCGCCGGAACGGACGACACCCCGCTCGAGTGCCTGCCGGTTCAGCACTGCCTGCCGATGGAGAACTGCGTTGCTCATCGGTACCTCCGCTGCTCGTATCTGTGTCGGACTATTGATGTCGGACTATTGATGTCGGACTATTGATGGCGAACTTTGATGTCGATTCGATCCGGGACAAGTGTTCGATCACGCGTTCGAAAGAACACATGTTCGATTTCTACCACGACCCTCCGACAAAGTCCCTACTTCTCGCGACACGTGTCGAACAGATGTTTGAAACTCCGAGGAAAGCGGGATAGATTCGTGTCACGCGGCACAGCAGTCACATGCGACCCATACCGAGAAGATCGACACACAGACGGAGGCACCTCGCCATGAAGGACGACAGCTCGACCGACGGTTCGACTCCACGTGTGAGCGGTGGCTCCGCCGCCGGGTTGACCGACCGGCAGCGCCGTGTCCTCGAGGTGATCCGCACGTCGGTCAACGAGCGCGGTTACCCGCCGAGCATCCGCGAGATCGGCGACGCGGTGGGGCTAACCTCCACGTCGTCCGTCGCCCATCAGTTGCGGACGCTGGAGCGGAAGGGCTTCCTGCGCCGGGACCCGAACCGTCCGCGCGCCGTCGACGTGCGCGGTCTCGACGAGGTCGCGGCGGGCGCCGCTGCGAACGCCGGCGCCGCTGCCGGGTTGGCCACGGTCAAGTCCGGGTCCGACAGCACAACCCTGCCGGAGCCCACGTTCGTACCCGTCCTCGGCCGGATCGCCGCAGGTGGCCCGATCCTCGCCGAGGAAGCCGTCGAGGACGTCTTCCCGCTCCCCCGTGAACTCGTGGGCCAGGGTTCGCTGTTCCTGCTCAAGGTCGTCGGCGAATCGATGATCGACGCCGCGATCTGCGACGGCGACTGGGTGGTGGTCCGGCAGCAGAACGTGGCGGACAACGGCGACATCGTGGCAGCGATGATCGACGGCGAAGCCACCGTCAAGACGTTCAAGCGCACCGACAACGAGGTGTGGCTGATGCCGCACAATCCGCTGTTCGATCCGATCCCCGGCAACGACGCCGCCATTCTCGGCAAGGTCGTCACCGTCATGCGCAAGATCTAGACCTGCCGTATCCAATCCTGCCGTCGGCAGACACGAGTGGGGCCCCACGGCGATCGCCGTGGGGCCCCACTCGCATCCACCCGGGTACGGCCGGAGGCCGAAGTTCGCCTGCAGATACGCAGGTCGTGCGGCGTCAGAGATTGAGTCCGCGACCGATGATTTCCTTCATGATCTCGGTGGTCCCGCCGTAGATGGTCTGGACCCGAGAATCCATGTACGCCTTCGCGATCGGATACTCCTTCATGTAGCCGTAGCCGCCGTGCAGCTGCAGGCACCGGTCGATCAGCCGGACCTGCGCCTCGGTGGTCCACCACTTGGCCATCGCCGCTTCCTGCACCGACAGTTTCTCGTCGTTGAGCAGTTGGATGAACTTGTCGACGAGGACCCGGACGGCCGTCGCCTCGGTGGCGAGTTCGGCGAGCACGAAGCGCGTGTTCTGGAAGCTGCCGATCGACTTTCCGAAGGCCTTCCGGTCGCGGCAGTACTGGATCGTCATGTCCAGCGCCGATTCCATTGCGGCGGCGGCCACCACGGCGATCGACAGCCGCTCCTGCGGGAGGTTCTTCATCAGGTAGAGGAATCCCATGCCTTCCTCACCGAGGAGGTTGGCGGCAGGGACGCGGACGTCGGTGAAGCTCAACTCCGCGGTGTCCTGGGCCTTCATCCCGATCTTGTCGAGGTTGCGGCCGCGTTCGAAGCCCGGCATGTCCCGTTCGACCACGAGGAGGCTGAATCCCTGCGCTCCCTTGTCGGGATCGGTACATGCGACGACGATCACGAGGTCGGCATTGATGCCGTTGGTGATGAACGTCTTGGAACCGTTGAGGACCCAGTCGTCGCCGTCGCGCACGGCGCGCGTCTTGATGCCCTGCAGGTCGCTGCCGGTTCCCGGTTCGGTCATAGCGATCGCCGTGATCAGCTCACCGGACGCGAAGCCGGGCAGCCACCGCTGCTTCTGCTCGTCGTTGCTCAGTTCGAGCAGGTACGGCGCGACGACGTCGTTGTGGAGCGTGAAGCCGATGCCGCTGTACCCGCCGCGGGTGGTCTCCTCGGTGATGATCGCGTTGTACCGGAAGTCGCGCACGCCGCCGCCGCCGAATTCCTCCGGCACGGCCATGCCGAGGAAGCCCTGCTTTCCGGCCTCGACCCAGAGGCTGCGGTCGACGATGTTCTGCTCTTCCCACTTGGCGTGGTTCGGCTCGGCGTGCTGTGCGAGAAACTTGCGGTACGACTCCCGGAACAGTTCGTGCTCCGGTTCGAACAGGGTGCGCTCCACGCCGACTCCTCGTATCAACTGTCTGTTACGTCTCGTTCGACGGTAGAGGCGAGGACCTACGGGGTGAATGACCCAGGTGATCGGGATTCGTGACCCATCCGGTCACCGTGTCAGGGTTTGCGGAACCGCGCGAGCCGGCGCATCACCGGGTAGGCGACGAGGATGCCCATCGAACCCCAGGCGATGCCGCCGAGTTCCACCGATCCGACCGTCAAGGTCAGGTCGCCGATGCCGGCGACGAGCGCCGCGGCGACCACGGTGAGGTTGACGGGGTCGGTGAAGTCGACCTCGGCGTCCATCCAGATCCGCACGCCGAGGACGCCGATCAGGCCGTACAGCACGAGGGTGGCGCCGCCGATGACACCGTTCGGCACGGTGAAGACGAGGGCCCCGAACTTCGGTGAGAACGCGAGCACCACGGCCGTGGCCGCCGCGACCCAGTAGGCAGCGGTGGAGTACACCCGCGTCGCGGCCATCACGCCGATGTTCTCGGCGTAGGTGGTGGTTCCGGACCCGCCGCCGAACCCGGCGAGGGTG
Organism: Rhodococcus sp. T7; assembly: GCF_009872365.1. Lineage (NCBI taxonomy): Bacteria > Bacillati > Actinomycetota > Actinomycetes > Mycobacteriales > Nocardiaceae > Rhodococcus > Rhodococcus sp. T7. The sequence goes on along the minus strand of NZ_WXYH01000243.1, from coordinate 13,890 downwards.
GTGGCAAGTCCGTCCGCGACGAGGGCGTTGCCGGCGACGTCGTCGAGGGAGCGACCCGTCATGGCCGACACCGCCTTGACGTGGCCGACGTTCTCGGCGATCAGGACGATCACCACCGGCAGGGTCAGCGCGATCACGGACCATTCGAACGTCGGCCCCCGCAGTTCGGGCACACCGAACCAGGCCGCGTCCCGCAACGCCGTCACCCGCTCTTCCGCGAGACCGCCGATCACCGCGGCGAACACCCAGCCGACGACGACGCCGACGAGGATGCCGAGTCGGCCCAGCAACCCCGGGCCGAGGACGGTCACGAGCAGGATCGCGAGCAGGGTGACCCCGGCGATCAGCGGTTGCGACTCGAACGAATCCACCGCGGTGGGTGCGAGATTGAGTCCGATCAGCGCCACCACGGCACCGGTGACGACAGGCGGCATCACCGCGTCGACGACCTGCGACCCGGCCAGTTTCACCGCGATACCGACGACGAGCAGCAGCAGACCCGCGGCCGCGACGCCGCCGAGTTGCGCTGCGGGACCAGAACTCTGCGACGCCGTCAGCGGCGCGATGAATGCGAACGACGACCCCAGGTAGCTGGGGATGCGGCCGCGGGTGATGAGCAGGAACAGGACGGTCCCGATCCCCGAGAACAGCAGCGTCGTGGTGACCGGGAACCCGGTGATCGTCGGCACCAGGAGGGTGGCGCCGAACATCGCGATGACGTGCTGCATCCCGATTCCGACCGTGCGCGGCCAGGTGAGGCGCTCGCCGGGAGCGACCACCTCGCCTTCGCCGATCCGCCTGCCGTCGCCGTGCAGTGTCCACCCGAAGGCCCTTGTGGGGGCGGACACCTCGGCAGAGCCGCCGACCGGACCGTCGGGGGTGCCGGGTGCGCCGGTTTCTCGTTTCGTCACAGTTGGCCAATCGTAGGCACGATCTGCGAGTTTCGCGCCCTCGGGACCGAATCCCGCCGAAAATCGTGCCGGGAACCGGGACTACGTGCCGAGCACCCGCACCGCCGCGGCGCGCGCTTCCGCGGGATCGCTCGTGGCGAGCACGTCCTCGGCGGCCCGGCGGCAGTCGTCGAGCGTGACCGATCCCACCTTCGCCCCCACTCCGGAGACGGCGGCACCCGCGCAGGACAGCGACGTGACGCCGAGTCCGATCAGTACGCAGGCGAGCAGCGGGTCGGCGGCGGCCTCGCCGCAGACGCCGACCGGTTTGCCTGCCGCGACGCCGGCCTCGGCCGTGCGCGCGACGAGCGCGAGAACGGCCGGCTGCCAGGGGTCGGTGAGCGAGGCCAGGTCGGACGACATCCGGTCGGCGGCCATCGTGTACTGCGCGAGGTCGTTCGTGCCGATGGACAGGAAGTCGACGTGGCGCAGGAGGCGGTCCGCCAGCAGCGCCGCGGCAGGCACCTCGACCATCACACCGGGCACGAGGCCGCGGGCGCGGACTTCGGCGGCGAAGGATTCGGCCTCGGCGGGAGTCGAAATCATCGGTGCCATCACCCACGGCTGCGACTGCGTCTGCTTGGCCGCGGCGGCGACGGCGTCGAGTTGCCTGCTGAGGATGCCCGGGTTCTGCTCGGCGATGCGGATACCGCGAACGCCGAGCGCGGGGTTCGCCTCGTCGGCGTGATTGGCGAAGCGCAGCGGTTTGTCCGATCCCGCGTCGAGGGTCCGGATCACCACTTTCCGGCCCGCGAACGCGTCGAGCACCTCGCCGTAGATCTCGGCCTGCTCGTCGACTCCGGGCTCGGAATCGCGGTCCAGGAAGCACAACTCGGTGCGGAACAGTCCGACGCCCTCGGCGGCGGTCCCGGACGCCGACCGCGCCCCGGCCCCGTCCTGCACGTTGGCGAGGATCGACACGGCGTGTCCGTCGCTGGTGCGGCCGGGCCCCTCCCACGACTGGATGCGGAGCCGTTCGGCGCGGCCGTGTTCGACGGCGGCGCGGGCCTCGACCGGGTCCGGTTCCATCACGAGTTCACCCGCCGAGCCGTCGAGGAGGACCGGGGTGCCCGAGACGACGGATTCGAGATCGCGCACCGCGACGACGCACGGGATGCCCAACTGCCGCGAGATGATCGCGGTGTGGCTCGTGGGGCCGCCGAGAACGGTCACGAGGCCGACGATCAGTTCGGGATCGAGACCGGCGGTGTCGGCAGGCGCAAGATCCTGGGCGCAGAGGATCGACGGGGTCGTGGGCACAGGGATGCCGGGCTCGGGCAGACCGAGGAGTTCGGAGACGACGCGGTCGCGGATGTCGCGCAGGTCGGTCACGCGTTCGGCCATCAGCCCACCCATCTTGGTGAACAGGGTGGCGAACTGCTCGGTGGCCTCCGCTGCCGCCTCCCCGGCCGGGGTTCCGCCGGCGATCAGCTTCTGCGCGGCACCGAGCCAGCCGCGGTCGGCGGCCATCGCCGCGTTCGCCTGCAGCACCTCTGCCGCGGCGCCGGAGACGCTCGCCGCGCGGTCGCGGAGTCGCTGCGACACCACGGCGGCCGCTTCCTCGAAGCGGACCTTCTCCGCGTCGCGCGACGCCTCGTCGATCCGGGCGGATCCGGGTGCGACCTCCGGTCGCGGGGCCGGCCAGATCACCGGCGCGTAGGCAATGCCCGGTACCACCGGCGTACCTCGCACGATTTCACGGTCTTCGGTCATCGGGTCCTCCTGGCCGGCTCGTTCTGTCGTCACGCAGTCGGAAATGCGAATCGACTATGTGACGGAGATTACTCTCAACTCTTGACATGTCAACACAGTCGGGCGTAAAACAACATGACACAACATTTCGTGTGATGCAGACCATAACGGATCTCGTCACCGAACACTTCATCGACGAGAACAGGAACGGGGCCACGGTGTATCCGGAAGAACGCCAGCAAGCGGTCACCACGCTGATCTCGCAGCGGGGGCGCATGTCGGTCGCCGACCTCTCCGACACCTTCGGCGTCACCACCGAGACCGTGCGCCGCGACCTCGCGCTGCTCGAACGCCTCGGCCACGTCCGCCGCGTGCACGGCGGCGCGGTGCCCGCGGGTTCCCTCACCGTCACCGAGCCCGGCATGACTGAGCGCGATCACACCCGCGCCGAGCAAAAGGACCGGATCGCCAAGCGCGCCGCCGCCTACCTGCCGCCGTCCGGTGGCAGCGTGCTGTTCGACGCGGGAACCACCACCGGGCGCATCATCCCGGAACTCCCGTCCGATCTGGACCTCACCGTGATCACCAACTCGGTGCCGATCGCGGCCCGGCTCGCGGGACTCAACTCGGTGACGCTGCACATGCTCGGCGGCCGGGTGCGCGGAATCACGCAGGCCGCCGTCGGCGAGGAGGCGCTGCGCATCCTCGACGTGCTTCGCGTCGACGTCGCGTTCATCGGCACCAATGCGCTCAGCGTCGGCCACGGCCTGTCCACACCGGACACCGAGGAGGCCGCGGTCAAGCGCGCGATGGTCCGGTGTGCCAACCACGTCGTCGTGGTCGCCGACTCGTCGAAGGTCGGCCGGGAGCACCTCGTCAGCTTCGCCCCCATCCACAGCGTCGACATCCTCGTCACCGACGCCGAAATCAGTTCCGCAGACCGAGCCCATTTCCACGACCAGGGAATCGAGGTGGTGATCGCATGATCGTCACGCTGACCGCCAATCCGAGCATCGACCGCACCGTCAACCTGCTCGGGCGCCTCGAACGGGGCACCGTCCTGCGCGCAGCCGCGACCCACAGCGACCCCGGAGGCAAGGGCGTCAACGTCGCCCGCGCGCTCACGTCCGCCGGTGTCGACGCTGTGGCGGTGCTGCCCGGCAACGCGGGCGACCCCCTGCTCACCGCACTGTCCGAGCACGGGATCGAGCACGTGACCGTGGCGACGTCCGGGTCGGCACGCACCAACATCACCATCACCGAACCCGACGGCACCACCACCAAGATCAACGAACCCGGTGTCACGATGTCGGCCGGGTCCCTCGCCGACCTGCAGTCGGAGATCATCGAACGCGGGTCCCGGGCCGAATGGGTGGTGCTGTCCGGTTCCCTTCCCCCGGGCATTCCCACCGACTGGTACGCCACACTCGTCGAGGCACTGCGTTCGGCGTCGTGCCGGGTCGCCGTCGACACGTCGGACGCACCACTGCTAGCACTCGCGGACCGGTTCCCGGCGGGCTGCCCCGACCTCGTGAAACCGAACAGCGAGGAACTCGCGCAACTCACCGGCGCCGACGGGCACCTGCTCGAGGAGTCGGCGCTGCGCGGGGACCCGACGGCCACCGCCCACGCGGGCAGGCAACTCGTGGACCGTGGGGTCGAAGCCGTCCTCGCCACGCTCGGCGCCGCGGGCGCCGTTCTCGTGACGGAGGCCGGCGCCTGGTGGGCCACGCCACCACCGATCGTCGCGCGCAGCACCGTCGGCGCCGGCGATTCCTCCCTGGCCGGCTATCTGGCAGCGCACCTGTCCGGCGCGTCGCCCGCGGACTGCCTCCGATCCGCCGTCGCCTACGGCAGCGCGGCGGCCGCCCTCCCGGGCACCACCCTGCCGACCCCCGAACACGTCGACATCGACGCCGTCACCGTCACCGCCCTCAGCTCCCCCGCCCCCGATCCGGCCTGAACCAGAAGGAAACACCATGTCTCACTCGACACCCGACCGCGATTCGGGGCCGCAGATCATCAGCGAAGATCTGATCTCCCTGGACACCGACCTCGGAGCCACCAAGGAGGACGTGATCTCCGCGCTCTCCCAGCGTCTGGCGGACGCCGGTCGCGCCACGGAGGCGGATGCTCTCCGCGACGCCGCGCTGGCGCGTGAATCACAATCGGCGACAGGACTTCCCGGTGGGATCGCGATCCCGCACTGCCGCTCGGAGGCCGTCGTCGCGGCATCTCTCGGATTCGCCCGGCTCGCCCCGAAGGTCGACTTCGGCGCCCCCGACGGACCCGCCGATCTGGTATTCCTCATCGCCGCACCCGAGGGTGCGGGCGCGGAGCACATGAAGCTGCTCTCCTCGCTCGCCCGGGCGCTGGTCCGCCCGGCGTTCGTCGGCGCGCTGCGTGATGCGAAGACCCCCGCCGAGATCGTCACCCTGGTGAACGACGTCCTGGCACCCGCACCCGCCGCTGCTGCACCCGCTGCTACCGCGACGGCCGCTGCTGCACCCGCCGCTGCGGCCGCGGCTCCGGCACCGAAGCCCGAACCGGTCGCCCCGGAAAAGGAACCGGAGCCCGAGGCGGGGCCGAAGCACATCGTCGCGGTCACGGCCTGCCCGACCGGCATCGCCCACACCTACATGGCCGCCGACTCCCTCGTCGCCGCCGGCGAACGCGCAGGCGTCGTCGTCCACGTGGAGACGCAGGGTTCGAGCGGCAGCACCCCGCTCGCAGCCGGGGTGATCGCGGGCGCATCCGCCGTCATCTTCGCCACCGACGTCGGGGTGAAGGGCAAGGAGCGTTTCGCAGGCAAGCCGGTGGTCGCGTCGGGAGTCAAGCGCGCGATCAACGAGCCCGACACCATGATCACCGAGGCGCTGCGTGCGGGCATGAACCCGTCCGCGGTGACCGTCGACGCGGGTAGCGCGGGCAGCGCCGCGGACGAGCCGGCCGGATCGATCGGCTGGGGCACCCACCTGCGTCAGGTGCTGCTCACCGGTGTCAGTTACATGATCCCGTTCGTCGCCGCGGGTGGTCTGCTGATCGCCCTCGGGTTCCTGCTCGGCGGCTACGAGATCTCCGGTCCCGCGGAGGACATCGTCCTCAACAACTCCCTCGGCCAACTCCCCGACGGTGGCCTGACGACATACCTGGGCGCGGTGCTGTTCCAGCTGGGTTCGCTCGCGTTCAGCTTCCTCGTCCCCGCGCTGGCCGGTTACATCGCCTTCGCGATCGCCGACCGGCCCGGTCTGGCGCCGGGCTTCACCGCCGGTGCGGTGGCGGTCTTCGTCGGCGGCGGATTCATTGGAGGCCTCGTCGGCGGTCTGATCGCCGGTGGCGTCGCGCTGTGGATCAGCCGGATCCCGGTGCCCCAGTGGTTGCGCGGCCTGATGCCTGTGGTGATCATCCCGCTGTTCGCGACGCTGATCGTCGGCGCACTCATGTTCCTGGTCCTGGGCCGACCTCTGGCCGCGATCACGACGGGCATGACGGACTGGCTCAACGGCCTGTCCGGTAGCTCCGTCATCTTCCTCGGCATCATCCTCGGACTGATGATGTGCTTCGACCTCGGTGGCCCGGTCAACAAGGCCGCATACGCGTTCGCGGTGGCCGGCCTCAACGTCAACGACACCGCGTCGCTGCGGATCATGGCGGCCGTGATGGCTGCGGGCATGGTCCCGCCGCTGGCCATGGCCCTGGCGTCGACCGTCCTCCGTCCCAGCCTGTTCAGCGAGGCGGAACGGGAGAACGGCAAGGCAGCCTGGCTCCTCGGCTCGGCGTTCATCTCCGAAGGCGCCATTCCGTTCGCCGCCGCCGACCCGCTGCGCGTCATCCCCTCGATGATGGCCGGCGGCGCCGTCACCGGCGCCCTGATCATGGCGTTCAACGTCACGCTCAGCGCACCGCACGGCGGAATCTTCGTCTTCTTCGCCATCGGCAACCTGCTGTGGTTCCTCGTCTCACTGGCCGCCGGTGTCGTCGTCTCCGCACTGTGCGTTGTCGGCGCGAAGGAATTCATCAAGCCCGGCGCGTCCGACGCCGAACTCGACCCCGACGTTGCGACAGTCGCAGCGTAAGAGAAACAGATCGACCCGCTCGACCCGCACCAACCCCACCGACAGAGGAGAGAGTCCATGCCCAGCACCACAGTCGCCGTCGGTTCGTCCATCGGCCTGCACGCCCGTCCCGCCGCCGTCATCGCCGAAGCGGTTGCCGCCGCCGGGGTGCCCGTCACGCTGGCCGTGGCGGACAGCGAACCCGTGGACGCCGGTTCCGCACTGCTCATCATGACGCTCGGCGCCACCAAGGGCACCGACGTCACGGTCACCAGCGACGACGCCGACGCCGTCGAGAAGGTCGCGCAGCTGGTGGCGGCCGACCTCGACGCCTGACCGGTACCCGGCCGTCAGCTGGTGAGCCCCAGCCGACGGCCGGTCCAGTCCATCTCGCGCTCGAGGGCCGCACTCCAGGTGGCGCCCTCGTGGCCACCGGGAAGCTCGTAGTACCGCACGTTCAGACCGGCCGCCCGCGCGGCAGCGAACATTCGCTGCTGCTGCGGGCGGTACTCGTCGTCGGCGGCACCGGCCACGAACACCCCGGTCAACTCCGGGAACTGCCGTGTCTTCAGCACGTCGGCCGGATTGACCGCCGCGAACGCGCGCTCGTCGCCGCCGAACGTCGCCGCGACCGTCCCCGCGTGATCGCCGAGCGAGGGCTCGTCCTGACCGAGGAAATCGAGAAACGTCGGGAAGGTCCGCGGATAGTTCACCGCCAGCTGGATCGAGCAGGTTCCGCCGTAGGAAAATCCGCCGATCGCCCACTGTGCCGGATCGTGCGACACCTGCAGAGACGTCTCGATCCAGGCAGGGACGTCGCGGGCCACGTAGGTGGCGGCGTTGCCGAGCGCCGAGTCGAGGCACAGCGGATTCGCGTCCTGCGACCCCAGCGCGTCGACGACCACGACGACCGGTGCGAGTCCGTCGTGCCGTGCGGCATACGCGTCCACCGTGGACCCCAGTCGTCCGCTGCTGAACCAGTCCTGGGGCCGCCCCGGCTGTCCCGCGATCATCACCAGGACGGGAAGCACCGCCCGGGGTGACGTCAGGTACGCCGGCGGCAGGTACAGCACGGCCGGCCGGGCCGCGAATCCGGATTCGGTGCCCGGGATCTCCACTTCGGTCACCACACCGGAGCCGGGTGTACGCACCGGACGTGTCCACGCCGAGTCCATCGGGGTCCCCGACTGCACCGAGTCCTCGAACCCGGAGACATCACCGAACGCCACCGGCTGAACAGTGGCCGGTGGACGGTGCCCCACCAGCGAGCCTGCCGTCGGGAAGACCCCGACCTCCGCGTTGACCTGGCCCACCGCCGCGGCCGCGACCACGGCGGCCGCCACACCGATCACTCCGGCCCGCCGGACGCCGGGTTTCCGGAGCAGCAGCGCCCCGGCGAGGACGAGGACGCCGACGGCGAGCCAGATCCAGGCGTACCCGGTGAGCGGTATCTGATTGGGCAGCGGACGGTACGCCGCCCACACGACGCCTCCGATCACGGCGGTCACGGGCACCGCGACCGCCGCGGCGCCGACGACCCGCAGCCTGACCGAACGAGTCGCCGCGAGCAACACGACGAGGCCTCCCAGCACGGCCGCCGTCAACGCGAACCGGGCGCGACCGTGCTCGAGCGACAGGTGGGCGATACGCGACAACAACTCGTGGGCGTGCACAGCGCCCAGTATTCACACCGTGTCACCCACCGAAAGAATCAGGCTCGCAACATTTCTCGCAAATCAGACCTATCGGGCACGACGGCGGACGAGATAGCCGGCGACCACGACGAGCACTACTGCGCCGCCCGCGACCCCGATCCCCCACAGCGTTCCCGGCGACTGCGTCGACGTCTCGTCCGAGACGGCCTGGACACGGGCCTGCTCCTGCACCCTCGACACCGCCCCGGGCAGCACCCGAATCGGTGGAACGGGCCCCTCCCTGGCCTCGGAGGCGATCAGCAGGTCGCCGTTCTCGGTGAACGCGACCGACTCCCCCTGCGGCTGCTCCGGCACGTGTGCGCGCACGACGGGTCCGGCCGCGAACGCCGCCGTCAGGTCGCCGTCCGGCGCGGAGAACAGGAACACGTCGGAATAGCTGCGCACGGCGGCGACGGTCCCGTCGGCGGACACGGCCCCGCCGGTGAACATCGCCGAATGCACGGCCGGGGCCGTGGTGCCGCTGCCGGTGGTCGCGTCGTCGGCGCCGTTCGTCGCCGCGACGTCCAGCGTTCCGACCTTCTCCAGCGGGGTCGGGCCGGGGCTCGCGAGGTCGCCCACGGCGACACCGCCGACGGGCCGGTACACGTTGCCCGCCCCGAACACTTCCTTCGTGACGATCAACGGGGTGCCGTCGCGTTGGACGAGGACGGTCTCGGCGTCGTGGGGGCCGTCCGGATACGTCAGCCGATGCAGTTCTCCCGCGCCCGTGTCACGGTCCATCGCGATCAACGCCACCGTCTCGCGCCTGCGTCCGTTGTCGCCGGTGTCGGCCAGCCACAGCCGGCCGTCGGGGCCGGACGCCAGGTCCTCGACGTCGTACGGATCGACCGGCAGCGGAAGCCAGCGCTGCACGGCGCAGTTCCCGTCCATCACCGCGACCGCGCGATCGGACCCGCTGTCGCCGACCGCGTAGAGCAGCCCCCCAGCCGACACGAGGCCCGACAGCTCCTCGAGCGAGGCCTCGTCCGGGGTACCGACCGCGGAATCGTCGGGAGTGCACAGCGGACCGAACTCCGACGCGTCGACCGCGGTCTGGTCGCGGAAGAACGGCTCAGCGGACCCCACTCCCGCCGCGGCGAGCGGTGCGCACGCCGCGAGCACGGCGACCGCCACGCGGGCGGACCACCGTGAGCGGTCAGGCACTGCCGCTGTACTCGACCAGTGCCGACGCCAGCGCTTCGGGCACCCGCGCGTGGACGCGTGTGCCGTCCTCCTCGTGGGAGGAGTCGAGGATCTGACCGTCCGAGTGGATCCGGGCCATCAGATCGCCCCGGTTGTACGGGAGGAGAACGCTGACCTCGATTTCCGGGCGGATCAGGACGTCGCTGAGATGGGCCCGCAACTCGGCGATGCCCTCGCCGGTCCGGGCGGAGACGAACGACGCGCCGGGCAGCAGGCTACGCAGCTGGGTCAATGTGATCGGGTCGGCGTCGTCGATCTTGTTCACCACGATGAGCTCGGGCGGTGCCGCGGCGTCGTTCTCCCGGATCACCTCGGTGATCACCTCGTGGACGGCCTTGATCTGATCCGTGGGCAGCGGATCGGAACCGTCGACGACGTGCAGCAGCAGATCCGCGTCCGTCACTTCCTCGAGCGTCGAGCGGAACGCCTCGATCAGCTGTGTCGGCAGGTGCCGCACGAACCCGACGGTGTCGGTGAGGACGTATTCGCGGCCGTCGTCCAGCGCCGCCCGCCGGGTGGTGGGATCGAGGGTGGCGAACAGTGCGTTCTGCACCAGCACCCCGGATCCGGTCAATGCGTTGAGCAGGCTCGACTTGCCGGCGTTCGTGTACCCGACGATCGCGATGGAGGGGGTCTCGCTGCGCAGACGCCTGGTGCGTTTGGTGTCGCGGGCGGCCTTCATGCCCTTGATCTCGCGACGCAGCTTGGCCATCCGCTCACGGATACGACGGCGGTCCGTCTCGATCTTGGTCTCACCGGGACCGCGCAGACCCACGCCGCCGTTGCTGCCGGCGCGTCCACCCGCCTGCCGGGACATCGATTCACCCCAGCCGCGCAGTCGGGGCAGCATGTATTCCATCTGGGCCAGCGCCACCTGCGCCTTACCCTCCCTGGACGTGGCGTGCTGGGCGAAGATGTCGAGGATGAGGGCGGTCCGGTCGATGACCTTGACCTTGACGACCTTCTCCAGCGCGGTCAGCTGCGCAGGGGTGAGTTCACCGTCGCAGATGACGGTGTCGGCGCCGGTCGAGAGCACGACCTCGCGGAGTTCCTCGGCCTTGCCGGATCCGATGTAGGTGGCCGCGTCGGGTTTGTCCCGCCGCTGGACGAGGCCCTCGAGGACCTCGGATCCGGCGGTCTCGGCCAGCGCCGCGAGTTCGGCCATGCTGGATTCGGCCTGCGCCGCGGTTCCCTGGGTCCAGACACCGACGAGCACCACGCGTTCGAGGCGCAGCTGCCGGTATTCGACCTCGGTGACGTCTGTGAGCTCGGTGGAGAGCCCGGCAACTCGGCGCAGCGCGCTGCGGTCCTCGAGTTGCATCTCGCCGACCGAAGGGCGCCCGTCGTCGTAGGCGAACTCGGTGGAGTCGGAGGTCGGCGATTCTTCTGTGCGATGTGATTTCGTCATACACCCTCATGATCCCACGGAATGTCGAGGGCGTGCACGTGCATTTCGCGCAGGGCGATCAGGCGAGGCCGTTCCACCACTTGTCGTCGAGGTTCCCGGACGCCACCAGGACCGATGGTCCGCGCAACGTCGCCCGTCCGCCGGACAGCGCCACCGTGACCTGACCTCCGGGAATGCGGACATTCACCTCACCGGAATCGGCGCCGTCGAAGCGCAGTGCGGCGGTGGCCGCGGCCACCGTGCCGGTGCCGCACGACCGGGTCTCGCCGACCCCACGCTCGTGCACCCGCATGTCCACGGCGCCCGAATCGATGCGGGTGAGGATCTCCACGTTGACGCCGTGCGGGAAGAAACCGGGATCGAAGCCGGGCGCGGCCGTCAGGTCGAGGGCCGACAGGGACGCCGCCGTGAGGTGCGCGTCGACACATGCCAGGTGCGGATTGCCGACGTCGATGCCGATGCCGTTGAACACCTTGCCGTCGATGGTCGCGGCGCTCGTCCCGAGATCGCGCACCACACCCATGTCGACGGTGACCTCGCCGACGGAGCCGTCGGCCGAGTGCACGATCACCGGTTTGCCGCCGGCCCGGCTGCCGACGACGAACTCGTCGCGCGTCTCGAGACCGGTCGAGCGGAGGTAGTGAGCGAAGACGCGGACACCGTTGCCGCACATTTCCGCGATCGACCCGTCGGCGTTGCGGTAGTCCATGAACCAGTCGTCCTCGGACGTGCCGTCCGGGAGTTCGGCGAGCACACCGGTAGCGACCAGCGCCCCGGCCTTGGCGACGCGCAGGATTCCGTCGGCGCCGAGTCCGCGCCTGCGATCGCACAGCGCCGCCACCCGCGGGGCGGACAGATCGATGCGGACGTCGGGATCGGGGAGGACCACGAAGTCGTTCTCGGTGCCGTGTCCCTTGCTGAAATCCATGCGCACCACTCTAACCAACGGCCGAGAGGGCGCAGTTCATCTGCGCTGCCGGGTGATTTCGTAGAGGGCGACGGCGCCGGCGGAGGGCGCGCCGAGGGAACTGGCCGCGCCCCCGATCGGGATGTTGACGACCGTGTCGCAGGCATTTCGCCACGCGGCGCTCATCCCGCGGGTCTCGTTGCCGATCACGAGCACGGTGCCGCCACCGAAGTCGTGGGCGTCGATGGTGACGGAACCGGTCTCGTCCGTCCCGACGATGTGCAGTTCGGTTCCGGACGCTTTCCGGGCTTCGCGGAAGGCGAGGATCTCGTCGACGGACGACACGGTGACGACCGGCATCGCGAAGAGCGACCCGGTGGACGCGCGGACGCTCCGGGGGTCGAACGGGTCGGCGCCGTGGCCGACCACGACGACCGCGTCGGCGCCGAACGCGTTGGCGGAGCGGACGAGGGTGCCCAGGTTTCCGGGCGAGGTGGGCCGGTCGAACACGACGATGAGGGGGACGGACTGCAGTCGCAGGTCCTTCAGTCGCGGGGCACGGGTCTTCGCGACCGCGATCAGTTCCGGCGCGGTGTCGGTCTTCTCGCCGAGTTCGGCCATCAGTTCGGCGCTGACACCGATCTGTTCGACGGATCGGGTCGCGAGCAGTTCCCGCGCCCAGTCGGACAGCGGCGGGCCGTCGATACGGTGCAGCAGCGATTCGATCGGCCAGTCGTGTTCCAGGGCGAGGTTGAGGGGGCGCACGCCCTGGATCAGGAAGCGTCCCGCCTTCGTCCGCTTGGCACGGTTGGTGAGGTACGACTGCCACTGCTGGAAGCGGGCGTTGCGGGTGGTCACCAGCACGGACGAGGCCGGACGGTGCCGCCCGGACGGTGTTCGGCTCATCGTTCTCCCAGTGTTCGCGTCTCGTCGAGGGTGCGGATCGTGGCGTCCGCGAGGTCGGGGGTGTTTCCGTCGACCCAGTGGATGCGGGGGTCGCGGCGGAACCAGGACCGTTGTCTGCGCACGTAGCGCCGGGTGCCGATGAAGGTGCGTTCCTCCGCCTCGGCCAGGTCGTATTCGCCGTCGAGCCACGCGAGGACCTGTGCGTAGCCGATGGCCCGGGGTGCGGTGACGCCCTCGCGCAGTCCCACGTCGATCAGCCCGCGCACCTCGTCGACGAGTCCCTGTTCGAACATCAGCCGGGTGCGGAGCCGGATCCGGTCGTCGAGTTCGGCCGTGTCGCGGTCGACGCCGACGATGTGTGCACCCCAGCGTGGTTCGCCGATGCGCGGTGCGGACGCCGCGAACGGCCTGCCGGTGATCTCGACGACTTCGAGGGCCCGGACCAGACGCCTGCCGTCGGTGGGGAGGATCGATGCGGCGGCGTCGGGATCCACCCGGCCCAGTTCGGCGTGGACGGCCGCGACGCCCTGCTCGGCGAGGACGGTTTCCCATCGCGCCCGTACCGACGCATCGGTGGCGGGGAAGCTCCAGTCGTCGAGCAGCGATTGCACGTACATCATCGATCCGCCGACGATGACCGGCACGGCGCCGCGGGCGGCGATCGCCTCCACGTCGCGGACCGCGGCCTGCTGATAGTTCGCGACGGTGGCCGTCTGCGTCACGTCGAGCACGTCGAGTTGGTGATGCGGTATTCCGCGGCGTTCGGCCGGAGCGAGTTTGGCGGTGCCGATGTCCATGCCCCGGTACAGCTGCATGGCGTCGATGTTGACGATTTCGCCGCCGAGGCGCTCGGCCAGGTCCAGCGCGAGATCCGACTTCCCGGTGGCGGTCGGTCCGACGACGGCGATCGGCACGGGTGAGGTCACGGACGCCACTCCCCCACGTGGTAGCCGACTCCGTAGGGCGCGGCGCTGTACAGCGTCCGGCAGGAGGCGGGCGCCGCGTGGGGGAGTGGCGTCCGTGACCTCACCCGTGCCGATCGCCGTCGTCGGACCGACCGCCACCGGGAAGTCGG
>NZ_WXYH01000242.1:0-1178 GCF_009872365.1 Rhodococcus sp. T7 | reverse complement strand
GAGAGCATGGGGCCGATCGAGGATCGCACCCGTGAGCACCTGGGTACGTCCGACCTCGCCGTCATTCGGATGCGCCGCCTGATGCTCGATGCCGCACGCCGCAACACGCGCGGCGAAACGCCCCTCGCTCTGGGGCGCGATTTCCTGTACGGCGAGATTCGCCCGGGTGAAGAACTGATCGAACCCGGTGTGCGCTGGCAGGAGACCGTCGGCTCGCGTGGCGAAGCACCTGCGACCACGCGAACTGGGTAGAGAACGTCGAAAATCTGGCACCGCGGAGCGGGCGAGACCGGGTCACAGTCCCGGCCCGGACTTCCTGCGCCACTACAACGATCAAGATCGGTAGGTTTCCTATGACTCACATTCGTCTCAGGCATGTCGCGGTGGTGACCGCCGACCTGGCGGGCTCAGTCGACACGGTGCAGCAAGCACTGCGGTTGCCGGAGCCCTTCAACGACGACCTGGCGAATCAGTTCTCTACGCACAATGCTGTTTTCAGCCTGGGCAATACGTTCCTGGAGATCTGCTCCCCCTACGACGACGGTCCCGTCCGGAGATACGCCGAGGAACGCGGCGGCGAGGCCGGATACATGGCGGTGTTCCAGGTTCCGGACAACGACCGTGCCCGAGCCAGATTGGACGAGCTGGGGGTGCGGATCATCGCGGAACTCAAGTTGTTCGACCAGGGCGCGAACATGCTGCACCCGAAGGACGTGCCGGGAGCGATGGTGTCGATCGACTGGGCGACGCCGTACGAATCGTGGAGGTGGGGAGGCCCGGCCTGGTCCGGAAGGGTTCCCGAGCATCCCGAAGGTGGGATCGTCTCCATCGAGGTGCGGATGCTCGACGCACACCGCGCCGCCGAGAAATGGGCATTGGCCCTCGACGCCACGGTCGAAACGGTCTCGGACGACGAGGCACACGTCCACCTGCCCGAGACCGGCCAGGTCGTGCGCTTCACCACGACGAAGGACAAGCTGCGCGAGGGAATCTGCGCCGTCGAACTGACGCTTCCGAGCGAAATCATCGTGAAGGAGCAGTTCGACGTCGCCGGCGTCCACTTCACCTGTGTCTGATACCCACCTCCCACGGACTCGATTTGGAGAGAACTCATGCTGAACAAGGAAGACAACGACCTGCTCACCCGCGTGGAGGGTGACGCGCCGATGGGTGTGTTG
>NZ_WXYH01000241.1:0-1182 GCF_009872365.1 Rhodococcus sp. T7 | reverse complement strand
CGCCCTATTGACTGAACTAATACGAAAGTCTTCCCAGTTCAACGGGCATGTAACGGCTTCTTGCATTACTGTCTCCGCTCATGATCGGAGACGGTGAGCCCGAGCGGGATTTGGCCCAATTGCTGGTTCCTCGGTCGGGTCGGCTGGAGGCGACGGGCAATCGGTACGAGCCCTATCAGCTGCTTGATCCTGATGGGGTGCCCGTGGTGGCGGTCACCGCCTACTTCCGGGATCTGCTGGCCTCGGGGCGAGCGGAGTCCACGCTCCGTTCGTATGGGATGGATCTGCTGCGATGGTTCCGGTTCCTGTGGTCCGACACCGGCGTCGCGTGGGACCGGGCGACTCGGGTCGAAGCCCGTGATTTCTGCAGATGGATGCAGGTCGCAGGGAAGCAGCCTCGCCCGCATTGGCGCGCGTCTGGAGCGGCCCTGTCATCGAAACCGGCTCGTGGTCAAGCCTTCGCGCCGTCGGTGCGTGCGCATTCCGAAACGGTGCTGCGCTCGTTCTATGACTTTCACCGAGATGCGGGCACCGGGCCGATCATCAACCCGTTCCCGCTGGACCGGTCCCGCCGCGCCGGTCGGGCGCACGCGCACCACAATCCCATGGAGCAGCACGGCAACGAGCGCAGCGGGCGGTATCGGCCCAAAGTGCCCCGCCGGGTCCCGCGCAGCGTCCCGGACAGCGAGTTCAACGAGATCTTCGCCCGGCTGCCGTCGCATCGTGACCGGGCACTGATCGCCTTCTACGTGTCAACGGGGGCGCGGGCGTCGGAGTTGCTGTCGACCACGCTGGCGGGAGTGGATCCAGGGCGGCAGTTGATCACGGTGGTGCGCAAGGGAACCCGCGAGTTGCAGGAACTGCCGGCGTCCACGGACGCGTTCGTGTGGTTGCGGCTCTACCAGGTGGAGATGGCCGATCTGATCCCCAAGGGACGCAGGCAGCCGCTGTGGTGGACGCTGCGACGTCCTGCCCGGCCGCTGACCTATCACGCCGTGCACCGCATGTTCGAGCGAGTCAACCAGCAGGCAGGCACCTCGGTGACGTTGCATGCCTTGCGGCACACGGCGACCTATCGGATGGCCGAGGACCCGGCCTTGCCGCTGACCGATGTCCAATTCGTCCTTGGTCATGCTCAGTTGACCACGACTCAGATTTACCTGACGCCCCGCAAGGAGGATG
>NZ_WXYH01000240.1:0-1300 GCF_009872365.1 Rhodococcus sp. T7 | reverse complement strand
CGGGAGCACGACGACTCCGACGGGGATCAAGCCGCGGCGTAACTCCCGTTGGACTCAAACACCTTGACAAGTTCCGCTCGGCAAGGGTCGCTCGCGGCGACTTTTCTGGTGTGGTACCCGGGGTATGAGCGCCACCGTCAGCCTCTTCAACAGCCGACTAACCGGTGGTATTCCGCCGCAAGGCGCATCTGTCGCAGCACGGGCTCACATTGGTGGTCAGTGGTCGCCTTCGGTCTCGATCGGCTTGACGAGGTCTTCGCCGTTGTTTCGGACGTTGTTGACGGCCTTGGACACCGGGTAGATATCCAGGCTGCCTGGGGCCGGTGGTGCCATCAGAGTGCGTGCGTAGTCGACGTCGGTGTTGGCCGGGTCGAGCCAGTCCGCCCAGTTTTCCGGAGTCACGCTCATCGGCATCCGGTCGTGGATGTGTCCGACGTCGTCGGTGGAATTGGTCGTGATTACCGAGAAGGTGACCAGCCAGGCGTCCGGGTCGTCATCGGGGACGTCGTGGTTGCGCCAGAAGTCGTAGATGCCTGCTAACGGCAGGAGATCAGTCTCGGCTGGGTGGATGTAGTACGGCTGCTTGAGCGGTTTCCCCGATTTACCGACCTCGTCGGTCGGGAACCACTCATAGAACCCGGAGATCGGGATGATTGCGCGCCTGGATTTGAAGCTCTGCCGGTATGCAGGTTTCTCGTGCACTGTCTCGGCGCGGGCGTTGATCATGCGTGAGCCGATCTTCGGATCCTTGGCCCAGAACGGCGTCAATCCCCATTTGAGATTGCGGAGCTGGCGCTGAGGCTGCGTCTGGTCCTCAGCCTCGTCCTTCGGTACGCGGGCGATCACTACCGGTGAGGTCTTCGTAGGCGCGACGTTGTAGTCCGGCGCCATCTCCAGGTCGGCCCGATCGGGGTCGATCTCGAAGGTCTCGAGCAGCGTGCTCCGGCTCTTCGTCGATGCGTAGCGACCACACATACCGACAGCCTGCCACGACCCACCGACGCGAGGGGCAGGGTCGTCAGTGGGCGTCGTGGTAGGCCTGCTCGAGCTCCGCGGGAATGCGGCCGCGGGAGGAAAGTTCGTAGCCTTGCTCGATTGCCCACGCGCGGATCTTCTCCGTCTCGCCTCGCGGCGGCCTCACAGCCGAGGGATTAGCCCGCCGGTCCGAGCGGTGTTTGCGGCCGCCCACGCGGGTGGAATGGGCAATGTAGTACTCGAGCGTCGGTTGCGTCCATGAAGATGGTGTAC
This sequence comes from Rhodococcus sp. T7, assembly GCF_009872365.1. Taxonomy (NCBI): domain Bacteria; kingdom Bacillati; phylum Actinomycetota; class Actinomycetes; order Mycobacteriales; family Nocardiaceae; genus Rhodococcus; species Rhodococcus sp. T7. Next base: position 52 of record NZ_WXYH01000240.1, on the reverse strand, counting down.
GAGCTGGGGATCGGAAGTACCGGCGTGTCGTAACCAGAAGATAGGCGGTCAT
>NZ_WXYH01000239.1:0-1324 GCF_009872365.1 Rhodococcus sp. T7 | reverse complement strand
ATATCAGCTGACCGAGGCAGGCCAGTCACTGATGCCGGTCCTCGACGAACTGGCGGACTGGGCGAGGACGCACCTCAGGCTGCAGTGACCGGCACGCGTGTCACGGTGCGCGCGTGGAGTCGTCGAGGACGGGTCGGGTCCATGTCTGGTGCGAGCCCGCACCCTTCGCTACGAGACCGAGCTCGCGCAACTTGGCGATCGTCATCATCGTGTTGAACATGGGGTTCGGATTCGCGCCCGATACGCCCAGCTCCTGGGATCGCGCGATGAAGGCCTGAACGAACGCCGGTAGGTCGTCGATGCGATCGGTGAGCAGTGCCTGTGCGGCGCCGTCGAGCGCCGAAGCCTGATCGAGCAACGTCGACAGGCGCGCGGCTGCGGCCTGGCGATCGAACACCTCGAACGCGTGGCCCTCGGTGACGACGTCGAGAGCGCCGGTCTCGACCAGCGTCAGCGCCAAGGCGGCCGCGGCGAAGATGTTCATCTGGTTGGCGTCGTGCATCGCGCCGCACGGCCCGTTCGGCTCGTCCGACAGGTGCAGCAACCGTGCCCCGGGGAGGTGGACGACGACCTGGCCGGCGCAGTGACCGTGGGTGCGGACGACCTGAACGGCACCGTCCCCGAACGACCAGCCGGACACGTGTTGAGAGCCGATGACGAGGTGCTCGAGCGGGAGTTCCTCGTACGTCCGGGTGATATCGGTGACGGGAACGTAGGGCCGGTACATGGCGAGGAGCCGACGTGCTGCGTCAGCGGGATCCTCGAACCCCGGCACCAGGCCGGACACACGTTCGAGACTCGTGATCCAGTAGGGGAGCCCTCGATCGCGGTACTGGCTCGAGTCGTGCGCGCTGACGAAATGCTGCACGTTCGAGCGGTCGAGTCCGACGCCGAGGTCGTCGACGATGTCGTTGTTGCCGACATGGTCGGGGTGACCGTGGGTGGTGAGCAGCAGGACCTTCGACCACGGAGCGAGGTCGTCGGCAGCGGATCGGATCGCGTCGCGGAAAGCGGTGGTCACCCCGGTGTCGACGACCACCAGGAGATCTCCGGCTCGGTGAACGATCGCGTTGCCCACATCCGGCTGGTCCGCGGCCATGTCGAGCGGTTGACCCACGATCATGCGCGTTCGAGCGTCGATCTCGATCTGTTCGCCGAGTGCCACTCGTTCGTTCTAGCATGCCACCCGCCTCGCTGTCTCCCTCCGAGAATCCGATCAGTGACTAGCAACAAAAGTGTTACTAGTAAAAAACTAGTTGACAGTTGGATGGGAAGTCTGCGAGGGACCGCCCGTATCGGTCACATATCAGCTGACCGAGGCAGG
>NZ_WXYH01000024.1:0-22472 GCF_009872365.1 Rhodococcus sp. T7 | reverse complement strand
CGCGGACAGATCGTGGCCGCCCTGCGCCTGCTCGAACGCAAAATGGTCACCCTCCCGCCCAAGAAGCATGGGAACATTCCGCTGTGACCGCGGAGTTGGTCGTCGACGAGGTGCTCGACGAGATCGCACTGGGCTCCGGCATCGCCGAAGAGTCGCCGGCGGCGCCGGCCGTGACGTTCTCGGGCAACCCGAGCGACACGGACATCGCCGCGGTGCTCGCAGTGTTCGCTGCGATCGCCTCGTCCGGTTCCGCGGCGGAAACGCCCGCGTCCGATGACGATTCGTGGGGCACCCCCGCCCTCATTCTGCGTCGGCAAGTAGCCGCCGCTGCCGTCCTGGTCAACGCAGGCTACTGAAACTGTAGAAAAGGGAAGACATTTCGATGAGTAGTGCACGTATTTCCAAGGTGCTCGTCGCGAACCGCGGTGAGATCGCAGTGCGGGTGATCCGGGCCGCCGCCGACGCCGGCCTGGCCAGCGTCGCCGTCTACGCCGAACCCGACGCCGACGCCCCGTTCGTGCGCCTGGCCGACGAAGCCTTCGCCCTCGGCGGACACACCTCCGCCGAGTCCTACCTGGTGTTCGACAAAATCCTGGACGCCGCCGCCAAATCCGGGGCCGACGCCATCCACCCCGGCTACGGCTTCCTCTCCGAAAACGCCGACTTCGCGCAGGCCGTGATCGACGCCGGCCTGATCTGGATCGGCCCCTCCCCGCAATCGATCCGCGACCTCGGCGACAAGGTCACCGCCCGCCACATCGCCGAAAAGGCGAAGGCCCCGATGGCCGCCGGCACCAAGGACCCCGTCAAAAACGCCGACGAGGTCGTCGCCTTCGCCAAGGAATACGGCGTCCCCGTCGCCATCAAGGCCGCCTTCGGCGGCGGTGGCCGCGGCATGAAGGTCGCCCACACCATCGAGGAAATCCCCGAACTGTTCGACTCCGCCACCCGCGAGGCCGTCGCCGCGTTCGGCCGCGGCGAATGCTTCGTCGAACAGTATCTGGACAAGGCCCGGCACGTCGAAGCGCAGGTCATCGCCGACCAGCACGGCAACGTCATCGTCGCCGGCACCCGCGACTGCTCCCTGCAACGCCGCTTCCAGAAACTCGTCGAGGAGGCCCCCGCCCCGTTCCTCACCGACGACCAGCGCAACCGGATCCACACCTCCGCCAAGGCCATCTGCCGCGAGGCCGGCTACTACGGCGCCGGCACCGTCGAATACCTCGTCCAGGGCGACACCGTGTCCTTCCTCGAGGTCAACACCCGCCTGCAGGTCGAGCACCCCGTCACCGAGGAAACCGCCGGCATCGACCTGGTGCTGCAGCAGTTCAAGATCGCCAACGGCGAGCACCTCGACCTCACCGAGGACCCCACCCCCCGCGGGCACGCCTTCGAGTTCCGCATCAACGGGGAGGACGCCGGCCGCGGCTTCCTGCCCGCCCCCGGACCGGTCACCAAGTTCGTGCCCCCCACCGGCCCCGGCGTGCGGATGGACTCCGGCGTCGAAACCGGATCCGTGATCGGCGGCCAGTTCGACTCCATGCTCGCCAAGCTGATCGTCACCGGCGCCACCCGCGACGAGGCCCTCGCCCGGGCCCGCCGCGCCCTCGCCGAATTCCAGGTCGAAGGCCTGGCCACGGTCATCCCGTTCCACCGGGCCATCGTCTCCGACCCCGCCTTCATCGGTGACGGCACCGGCTTCGACGTCTACACCAAGTGGATCGAAACCGAATGGGACAACCAGGTCGAACCGTTCACCGGCGGCCAACCGCTCGACGACGAAGAGAACCTGCCCCGGCAGAACGTCGTCGTCGAGGTCGGCGGCCGCCGCGTCGAGGTGTCGCTGCCCGGCCAGTTCACCCTCGGCAGCGGCGGCGCCCCCGCCGGCCCGGCCCGCAAGAAGCCCAAGGCCCGCACCCGCGGCGGCGCCCACGGCGGCGCCGCGTCCGGTGACGCCGTCACCGCCCCCATGCAGGGCACCGTCGTCAAGGTCGCCGTCGAAGAAGGCCAGGAAGTCGCCGAGGGCGACCTCATCGCCGTCCTCGAGGCCATGAAGATGGAAAACCCGGTCAACGCCCACAAGGCCGGCACCGTCACCGGCCTCGCCGTCGAACCCGGCTCCGCCATCACCCAGGGCACCGTCCTCGCCGAGCTCAAGTAGCTCCCGTGAGTACTTGTTAACCGCCCGCGGTTAACAAGTACTCACGGGTGGCGGCCGTGCATGGCGGTCGTCACCCGGGCCGCGGCGTCGCGGACCAATTCACCGATTTCCGCCGTGCGTACCCCCGACATCGGCCGGGACGCATCGGCGACGCACAGCACGACCGCCGGTTCACCGTCGCGGTCGAACGCCGCCGCGTTGATCGACAACGGCTGGTAGCTGCCCTCCGGGTCGATGTCACCGACCACCGCATCCGCCGACAGCAGTTTGCGCGCCTCTCGCAGCGCGACGGTCGAGCGGTGTCCGCCCACTCCGCGTCCGCGGAGTTCCGACACCATATCTGCGAGCGAATGCTGTTGCTGCTGCATGCATTCCATCGCGTACCCGCGCTCCCGGACGAGCGCGAGGGCCGGCTCGTACGTCGCGCGCAGCACGTCCACGTCGACACCCAGACTCTGCCCGCCGAGGGCGTACCACTCGTCGCGCTGCTCCTGCCGATACCAGGCCGCGATCCCCGAACCGATCGGCGGCACCAGCAGCACCTTGTCGCCGAGGCGCAACCCGAGGGTTCCCCGGCGCCCGCCGACCGGTTGCACCACCTCCGCGACCACCACGTCACTTCCCGATTGCACGAACGCGATGGACGCCATGTCGGACGCGTCGGCCAGTTCGTGCATCACCGACCGCGCGAGGTCGACGACGTCCGTGGCCGTCTCCGCGGCTCGCCCGACCGGGATCAGTGCGGGACCGAGACGGTACGTCTTGCGGGTGGGGTGCCGGATGAGCCAGCCGGCCTCGGTCAGCGCGACGACCATCGGATAGCAGGTGGCCTTCGCGACGCCGAGGTGCCGGGCGATGTCGGCGAGGCTCCGGGGCGTTTCCGGTTCGTCGGCGAGGAGTTCCGTCAGCATCACGATGCGGTCGGTCTGCGGTGAATTTCGTGCCATGTGTTTGCATAATGCCACTCTGGCGTCGCACTGTGACGGAAGATACAGTCGAGTCATCTGAACGATCGCTAAATTGCCTGGCCATCTGTCACAGCCGCTGCAGGAAGTGAAACTCATGAAACGCTTCGACCTACGTCGCCGGACCGACCGCCTCGACCCCGAGACGCAGTACGAAGAGATCGCCCGGATTCTCGCAACGCAGGAGTTTCCCTGGGACATCAACCAGGCCCTCAGCTTCGCGCTGTTCCGGACGTACGCGGTGCCCACCATCGGCCGGCTGCTGTTCGAGACCGGCGAATTCACCGAACGCGTGCAGAAACGCTACGACGACACCGGCCTGATCCTCGACGCGGTCCTCGAACACGGCCTCACCAGCGACCCCGGCCGCGCCGGCATCCGCCGGATGAACCAGATGCACGGCTCCTACGACATCTCCAACGACGACATGCGGTACGTGCTGTCGACGTTCGTGGTGATCCCGGCGCGCTGGATCGAAGACTTCGGCTGGCGGAAGCTCACCCGCAACGAGATCGTCGGTTCCACCAACTACTACCGCGCGCTCGGCAAGTACATGGGCATCAAGGAGATTCCCGAGACCTTCGAGGCATTCGAGAAGTTCCTGGACGACTACGAGCGGGAACACTTCCTCTTCGACCTGGGCGGCCGCGCCGTCGCCGACTCCACGCTCGACCTCCTGTGCACGTTCCCACCGAACAATCTCGCTCCCGCCGCCCTGATCAAACGGTTTTCGTGGGCGCTGATGGACGATCCCCTTCTCGACGCGTTCGCCTACCGCAGGCCGTCCCGCCTCGTGCGGACGCTGTCCCGCGGTGCGTTGAAGACCCGCGCCCGCCTCGTCCGGTTCTATCCCGTGCGCACCGTGCCCAAGTTCGCCCGCGACCTCCCCAACATTCGCAGCTACCCGAACGGGTACGCAGTGGAGAAACTGGGCACCTTCCCCCGAACCTGCCCCGTGCAGCACACCAACGGTACGGTCGCGCCGGAAAACACCTCATCCCGAACAGCTTTGGACGCCTGATCGACGTAAAGCCGTGTGTTCGAACTATTCTCGGACACACGGCGAATGAGGGTGGGCAACTCCCCGTTCTGCCGTAACGTGGCTGCGCGTAGCGACCGTCGACAGGAAGGGATTGCGTGAACTTCACTCGAGGGACCCTGACCATTGCCGCACTGGCAGGAGCGGCCACACTTGCTCTGGCGCCCACGGCAACCGCCGCCACCACCTACCAGATCACCGTCATTCCGCCGATCGGCACCGTCCGCGCCAACAATCTGGTGACGCTCGGGACGCTGGTCACTCCCACCCCGACCGGCACGGACGGATCCACCCCGGTCGAACTCGAGATCACCGAACCCGACGGCGACGTGAACACCCGCAGCATCCCGCTCACCCTCGGTGCCGGGACGGCCGCAATCCGGACGCACGAGGCCGGCCGCTACTCCGTCGTATTCACGTTCACCCCGCCGAACGGCACCCCCGCCGAGGCGACGGCACAGTTCGACGTCGTCGCGTCATCGGGTCTGGGGAGCTGAAACCCGCACCCTGCCGGGGCGCATCGCCGGTCAGACGTCGGCGGTGCGCCTCTTCTTCGGCTTGACGGGAAGCTCGGTGGAGCCGACCGTCTTCATGGCGATCTCGACGTACTTGCGGGCCACGGCGTCCGGGGTCAGCTTGCCCTCGGCGTGATACCAGCGCGGAATCGACTGGCACATACCGAGAAGCGCCCGCGTGGTCTCCGCGGCATCCGCCACGTCGAAGAGTTCCCGCTTCTTGCCTTCCTTGACGATCTCGAGGACCAGTTCCTCCACACCCTTGCGGACGGTGCGGTACCGCTGCCGGTTGTCGGGGCTCAGGTAACGCACCTCGCTCTCGAGCGCCGCCAGGCGGGACCGCATGGTCATCCGCAGCACGATCGCCTCGATCACGTTGGCGAGCCGCTGCACCGGATCGTCGCCGCCGTCGGCGCTCGCCGCGTGGGCCCGCTCGAGGACGTCGCTGGTGGAGAGTTCGAGAAGCGCGAGGAGAACGGCCTCCTTGTTCTCGTGGTGGTAGTAGAGAGCAGGTACCGTGACACCGACTCGGCGGGCGATGTCGCGCACCGACGTGCCGTGGAAGCCGTGTTCGTAGAATGCGTCGAGGGAGGCGCTGAGGATCGGCGTCAACTTCGTGGGTTCGAGGCGGCGCCAGTCGGCCGCGTTGCCGACCTCGATGGGCGGCGTCGCACCCTTGGATGAGCTGACCATCAAAGACCTATCTACCGCTCGCTATGCCAGGACGGGTCAAGTGTAGCTGTAAAGGTAGTCGGCAAAGGTCTGCGGCGGGCGCCCGGTGAGCGCCTCGACGTCGCCCGTCACCACCGCCAACTCGCCGGCCGCGATCGCTGCGTACGAGGTCACCCACCCTGCGACCTCGAATTCCGGCGCCCCGTAGTGGGCCCGGGACGCGTACGCCTCGGCCAGGGTCTCGTTCTCGAAACGCACCGAACGTCCGGTCACCCTCGTGATCGTCTCGGCGGCCTCGGTGAGGGTGAACGCGTCCGGTCCGGTCAGGCGGTAGGTGACGCCGTCGTGGTCGCCGTTGCCGGTGGTGAGCACGGCCGTCACGGCATCCGCGACGTCGTCGGGCGCCACCGCGCTCACCCGGCCGTCGCCGGCGGGTCCCCGGATGACGCCCCGGTCGTCGGCCATCAGCGGAATCATCGACTGATACCAGCCGTCCTGCAGGAACGTGAACTTCAGGCCGCTCTCCCTGATGTGCTGCTCCGTGAAGTAATGGTCGCGGCCGAACGTGAACGTGCACTCGGGCGCGGCACCCAGAAACGACAGGTAGACGATCCGCTCCACCCCGGCAGCCCGGGCCGCGTCCACGACGGTGCGGTGCTCCTCGCGCCGGGTCGCGCTCTCGCGACCCGAGACGAGGAACAGCAACCGGACGCCGTCCAGCGCGGTCGTCATCGCCGGACCGTCGGCGTACGCGGCCACGGCGAACCCGGAGTCGAGATGCTCGGCCAGCGGCTCGAGCCGCTGCGCGTTCCGCCCGATCAGCCGCACACCGGCGCCGCCGCCGAGCCGCTCGAGCACCTTGCCGCCGACCGACCCCGTGGCTCCAGTCACTGCAATGGTCATGGCTCGCATTCTCCCAGCGCCGGACCTCTATCCTGGCGCGTATGACTGAACCCGTGGCAACCGCTGACCTGGCAGACGAGATCGGACCCGACATCCGGAGCTGCGACACGCAGTTCATCCAGTTCGGCGGCCGTGAAGTGTTCTCCGGTCCCATCACCACCATCAAGTGCTTCCAGGACAACCTGCTGGTCAAGCAGACCCTCGGCGAGCCCGGCAACGGCGGCGTCCTCGTGGTCGACGGCGACGCCAGCATCCACACCGCGCTGGTCGGCGACATCATCGCCGGCCGCGGCGTCGACAACGGCTGGGCCGGCGTGATCGTCAACGGCGCGGTCCGCGACTCGGCGATCCTGAAGACCCTGGACATCGGCGTCAAGGCACTCGGCACCAACCCCCGCAAGAGCACCCAGACCGGCTCCGGTGAGAAGAACGTCCCGATCGAGATCGGCGGCGTGACGTTCAACCCCGGCGAGACCGTCTACAGCGATCAGGACGGCGTCGTCGTCCGCTGAGTCTGAATTTCGAGGAGGCGTTGATGTCCGACGAAATCCGTTCCAAGGTGGCCGCGCTGATGCCCACGGCGCGTGACGAACTCGCCGAGCTGGTGGCCATGCGGTCGGTGGCCGATCCGCGGCAGTTCCCGCCGGAGGAATGCGTTCGCGCAGCCGAATGGGTCGAGGACGCGTTCGTCGGAGCCGGAATCGGACACGTCGAACTGATCGAGACGTCCGACGGTTCACACGCCGTCGTCGGACATCAACCCGCCCCGGACGGCGCCCCGACGGTGCTGCTGTACTGCCACTACGACGTTCAACCGCCCGGCGACGAGAAACTCTGGCACACCGACCCGTTCACCCTCACCGAGCGGGACGGACGCTGGTACGGGCGCGGCGCGGCCGACTGCAAGGGCAACATCGTGATGCACCTGCTGGCGTTGCGCGCACTCGGCACCCCGTTCCCCGTCGGCATCCGAATCGTCGCCGAAGGGTCCGAGGAGATGGGCACCGGCGGGCTCGAGAACCTCGTCGAGGCCAGGCCCGAACTGTTCGACGCCGACATGATCCTCGTCGTCGACACCGGGAACGCCGCCGTCGGCAGACCCACCGTCACCACCACGCTGCGCGGCATCGCGAACGTGGTGGTGCACGTCGAGACCCTGGCCGGGGAGGTGCATTCGGGCATGTTCGGCGGGCCGGCCCCCGACGCACTCGCGGCGCTCGTCCAGATGCTTGCCACCCTGCGTGACGCGGACGGCAACACCGTCGTTCACGGTCTCGAATCGGACCAGACGTGGACCGGCGTCGACTACCCCGAGGCCCAGTTCCGCACGGACGCCGGGGTGCTCGACGGTGTCGGTCTCGCGGGTTCCGGGTCCGTCGCCGACGCCGTGTGGGCCCGGCCGGCGCTGACCATCCTCGGCATCGACTGCCCGCCCGTGGTCGGCTCCGCCGCCGCCATCGCGCCGCGCGCCTCGGCCCGCCTCAACCTGCGCGTACCGCCGGGCATGGACCCACAGCAGGCGCAGGACGCGCTCGCCGCGCACCTCGAGAACGCCACCCCGTGGAATGCGCGGGTGACGGTGGAACGCGAAGCGGTGGGCTCACCGTTCCGCGCCACCACGGACGGTCCCGGGTACGCGGCCCTCGGCGCGGCGATGGAGGAGGCGTTCGGGAAGCAACTCGGAACCGCCGGGCAGGGCGGCTCCATCCCGCTGTGCAACGTCTTCGCCGCCATGATCCCGGCGGCGGAGATCGCCCTGATCGGGGTGGAGGAACCGCGCTGCCTCATCCACGCCCCCAACGAGAGTGTGGATCCCAGCGAAATCGAGAACCTCGCCGTCGCCGAGGCACTGTTCCTGCAGCGGTTCGCGACCGCCGCCCGTCAGGACTGAGAACTCACCCGAGCCGTCATCCCACCGATCTCCACGACGTCCCCGTCCCGCAACTGCCGACCCCGCCGCACCTCGACCTCGCCGTTCACCGACACGAGTCCGTCGGCGATCACTTCCTTCGCCTCGGCCCCCGACCCGATGAGGTTGGCGAGCTTCAGGAATTGGCCGAGACGGATGGATTCGTCGCGGATCGGCACGGCGTCGTGAATGTCGGACATGCCTCTATCTTCCCTCTTCACCCAAATCGCGGCCCGACGGCTCACACTGAACACTGGAACATCTGTCTCCCGTGATCGGTACGTATCTCTTGCCGGGAAGGAAACGCTCGATGTCAGCTAGCACCGAGACCCACCACGCGTCCGAGGCCGACCTCACCGCACCACGGCCCCGGCCCGCCCTCGGCTCGAAGAACGGGCGCCTGCACCAGGTTCCCCACATCGCGGGACTGATCCTGGGCGTCTTCTCGGTGCTCGTGTTCCTGTGGAGCATCTCGCCGGTACTGCGCTACTACGTGCACGTGCCGCGGGAGTACATCGACACCTACTACTTCGACGCGCCCGACACCAGCCTGTCGTGGGCGTTGGTGGTCGCGCTGCTCGCGGCGGCGCTGGCGAGCCGCAAGCGGATCGCGTGGTGGCTGCTGACGATCTATCTGACTCTGATTCTGATCACCAACGTGATCGTGAGCATCACCGACCGGAACGTCAATGCAATGGTCGCCGCCGTGGTCCAGGTGGTGCTGATCGGCATCCTGATCGCGGCCCGGCCCGAGTTCTACACCCGGGTCCGGCGCGGCGCAGGCTGGAAAGCGCTGGGCGTCCTCATCGTCGGTCTCGCCATCGGCACCCTCGTCGGGTGGGGACTCGTCGAATTGTTCCCCGGCACCCTGCCGCAGGGCGAACGGTTCCTGTGGGCGCTCAACCGCGTGACCGCGCTCGCCGCCGCCGACAACGAACAGTTCAGCGGTCGACCGCACGGATTCGTCAACACCCTCCTCGGCCTGTTCGGCGCGCTCGCCCTGCTGGCCGCCGTCATCACCCTGTTCCGCGCCCAGCGCTCCCACAACGCGCTCACCGGCAACGACGAATCGGCGTTGCGCGGACTGCTGTTGCAGTACGGCGCCGACGACTCCCTCGGCTACTTCGCCACCCGCCGCGACAAGGCCGTCGTGTTCGCGCCCAGCGGGAAAGCGGCCATCACCTACCGCGTCGAACTGGGTGTGTGCCTGGCCAGCGGCGATCCGATCGGCGACCCGGAGGCGTGGCCGCACGCGATCGAGGCGTGGCAGGCGCTCGCGTCCCAATACGGTTGGGCCACCGCCGTGATGGGCGCCAGCGAAACCGGGGCCACCGCCTACAACAAGGCCGGACTCACCGTCCTCCAACTCGGCGACGAGGCCATCCTCCGCACCCGCGAGTTCAACCTCAGCGGACGCGACATGCGGCAGGTCCGCCAGGCCGTCACCCGCGTCCGCCGCCAGGGCATCACCGTCCGGATCCGCAGGCACCGCGACGTTCCCCCCGACGAGATGGCCGAGGCCATCCGGCTCGCAGACTCGTGGCGGGACACCGAGACCGAGCGCGGCTTCTCGATGGCCCTCGGCCGGCTCGGCGACCGCCTCGACGGCGACTGCCTGCTGGTGGAGGCCGTCGCCGAGGACGGCGAGATCGACGGCATCCTGTCGCTGGTTCCGTGGGGACCCACGGGCGTCTCCCTCGACCTGATGCGCCGCAGGCCGACCTCCCCCAACGGGGTGGTCGAGCTGATGGTGTCCGAACTGGCCACCAACTCCGACCAATTCGGCATCACCAAGGTGTCGCTGAACTTCGCGGTGTTCCGTTCGGTCTTCGAGGAGGGCTCCCGCATCGGGGCCGGACCGATCCTGCGGATCTGGCGCTCGATCCTCGTGTTCTTCTCCCGCTGGTGGCAGCTCGAGGCGCTCTACCGGTCCAACGTGAAGTACCAGCCGGAATGGGTGCCGCGGTTCCTCTGCTTCGAGGACAACCGGGAACTGCTCCGCGTCGGATTCGCCTCGGCCGTCGCGGAAGGATTCGTGACGCTGCCCCGGTTCGGCCGTTCCGGCACCCACGACGCCATCGAGCACACCGGCCACCACGCCGCGGTCCCCGCCGCGCTCGTCGCCGCCGAGGGACTGCACTCCGACGGCAGCGCACCCGGCGAGGGCCTCGCACCGACCACGACCGGACCGAAACGTCCCGAGCAGGTTCGCGTCCGGCTCGACAAGTTGGCCGGCCTCGCAGAACAGGGCATCGACCCCTACCCGGTTGCACTTCCGCCCTCGCACACGGTGACCGAGGCCGTGGAGTCGCCGGAGGGAACGACGGTCCGCATCGCAGGCCGCCTGCTCCGGATCCGCGACTACGGCGGCGTCGTGTTCGCGGTGGTCCGGGACTGGTCCGGCGACATCCAGATCCTCGTCGACGAGGCCCGGGTGGGTACCGACCGCATCCGGGCGTTCGCCGCCGAATTCGACCTCGGCGACCTCGTCGAGGTCGCCGGCGTCATCGGATACAGCCGTCGCGGCGCGCTGTCGCTGCTCGCGAACGAGTGGCGCATGACCGGCAAGTGCCTGCACCCCCTGCCCGACAAGTGGAAAGGCCTGTCCGACCCGGAAACCCGCGTCCGGCAGCGGTACGTCGACCTCGCCATCAACTCCGACGCCCGCCGCCTGCTCGAGGCCCGCAGCGCCGTCGTCAAGTCGCTGCGCGATTCGCTCGGCGGCCGCGGCTTCCTCGAGGTGGAGACGCCGATCCTGCAGCAGGTGCACGGCGGCGCGAACGCGGCCCCGTTCCTCACCCACATCAACGCCTACAACCTGGACCTGTACCTGCGGATCGCGCCGGAGTTGTACCTCAAGCGTCTGTGCGTCGCGGGCATGGAGAAGGTGTTCGAGATCGGCCGCGTCTTCCGCAACGAGGGCGTCGATTTCAAGCACAACCCCGAATTCACGATCCTCGAGGCGTACGAGGCGCACAGCGACTACGAGAAGATGATGGTCCTGTGCCGGGAGCTCATCCAGACCGCGGCGGTCGCGGCGTACGGGCGCGAGATCATCATGCGCCCGGGCCCCGACGGCAGGCTGGTGGAGGTCGACATCTCCGGCGAATGGCCCGTCAAGACGATGCACCAGGCGGTCGCCGAGAAACTCGGCGTCGACGTCTCACCCGAGACGCCGCTCGCGGAACTGCAACGGCTCTGCGACGAGCACGAGATCCCGTACCAGTCGGCGTGGGACGCCGGTGCCGTGGCGCAGGAGATGTACGAGCACCTGGTGGAGGACTACACCGAGTTCCCCACGTTCTACACCAACTTCCCCACGTCGATGTCGCCGCTGACGCGTCCGCACCCCACTATTCCGGGGGTCGCCGCCAAATGGGACCTCGTCGCGTGGGGCATCGAACTCGGCACCGCCTACAGCGAACTCACCGACCCGGTCGATCAGCGGAACCGGCTCACCGAGCAGTCGATGCTCGCGGCCGGCGGCGACGAGGAGGCGATGGAACTCGACGAGGACTTCCTGCAGGCCCTCGAACACGCCATGCCCCCGACCGGTGGGCTCGGCATGGGCGTCGACCGGGTGGTCATGCTCATCACCGGCGGCAGCATCCGCGAAACCCTCGCCTTCCCCCTGGCCAAGCCGAGGCAATGACCGCCCGTGGCCGGGTGGCCGTCGCGGCGCTGCTGATCCTCGGCGCCGTCGGCTATGCGTCGTGGCTGCTCGAATTCGTCCTCGACACCGGCATCGATCCGCTGCGGGGGTTCGCGAGCGAACTCGCCGCCGCGGACCAGCCGTACGGATTCGTGTTCCGCACCAGCGACCTGGTGACCGGATGCATCGTCGCCGTGGCCGGGGTGCTCGGACTGTCGCGGTACTCGCAGGGCTGGGTGACGGCGGTCGGATGGATCGGGCTGATCGTGTTCGCTGTCGCGACCATCGCCGATTCGCGCCTGCCGATGAGTTGCGCGGCCACCACCGACGCCGTGTGCGCCGCGAGCGAGTCCGCCGGGCACCTGCCCCTCACCCACGATCTGCACGCCGTGACCAGCGCGTCCGCGTCGACGGGTGCCGTCGTGTCGAGCCTCGCGTTCCTGTTGGCCGCGTTCCGGTACGGCTGGCCGGCCTGGCTGAAAGTGACCGGCGTGGCCGTGGCGATCGTGTTCGTCGGGGGCACGGTGTGGACGCTGACGGCCGCCGGACTGCGCGGCGAACAGGACGCGTGGCTCGGGCTCGGCCAGCGCGTCCAACTGCTCGCGTTCTGCGGGTGGCTGATCTTCGTGGCACTCAGCGTGATTCACGTCACCCCCGAAAAGGATGGTTCCACGTGAAACGTCCTGGGGAAATGGTCGTGGGAGTGCACGTGGTCGTCGACGGCGACGGCCCGCCCGTCGTCCTCTACGGCGGCCTCGGCGGGAACTGGTTCGACTGGGACGACGTGGTCGAACTGCTGTCCGGGACCTGCCTCGTCGTGCGGATCGATCGTCCCGGGTACGGACTCAGTCCCCCGTCCGGCCGGCGGCCGTCCGCTCGCGGCGAGGCCGACAGAATCGCCGGCGTCCTCGACGCGGTCGGCGTGACCACCCCGGCGGTGCTCGTCGGCCACTCGCTCGGCGGCATCTACGTCGAGGCGTTCGCGCGGCTGTACCCCGAGCGAACCGGCGGCATGATTCTGCTGGACGCCACCGTCACCACCCGTCCGCACCGCGTGATCCCGACCCGATGGCGCGTCACGGCGGGCAGGCGGGTGGCCCGGGCGGCCAGCGCGACGGGACTGCAGAAACTCCTCGGCCCCACGGTCCGCAGGATCCTGAACCATTCGACCCCGCCCGGCGGGGTCGCCCCGGACACTCGCCGGTGGGTCGAGCGGATCTACCGCGAGCCCGCCTACCTCGAATCCTCGATCGTCGAGAACGCGTCGTACCCGGCGCTGGCCCAGGAACTGGCCGCGCTGCGCGGGACCACGACGATCACGGCGCCGGTCGTCGTGGTCGCCGCCCACACCGGCCGCCCGACGCCCTGGGGGTCGGCGTGGATCCGCACGCAGAGGCAGTTCGCGCAATTCCTGGGCGCCACGTTCCGCGTCGTGCGCCCCGCGCACCACCACGCGATGATCGATCAGCCCGGCCAGATCGCGGCGCTGGTGCGGGAGCTGGCAAGCTGAGGTGCGTGCAACTGCTATTGATCCGCCACGCGCTGCCCGAGCTCGTCACCACGTCCGGCGTGCGCGCGGACCCCGCACTGACCGAGGAAGGTCACGCGCAGGCCAAGCGGCTGCCCGCCGCGCTGGCCCCGTACCGCATCGCCCGGATCGTGAGCAGCCCGCAGCGCCGCGCACTCGAGACGGCGGCGCCGGTCGCCGAGGCGCTCAACCTTCCCGTCACCGAATACGTCGGCCTCGCGGAATACGACTACGACCTCGACCACTACATCCCGTTCCACGAGGCGGAGGCACGGGCGCCGGAGGCCTACGCCCGCATCCGGGCAGGCCAGCTCCCGAAGTCCGTCGACCCCGCCGCGTTCCGCACCAGGGTGTTCGACTCCCTCGGCCGCATCGTCGAGGAGTCCGGCCACGAGGACACCGTCGCGGTGTTCGCCCACGGCGGCGTCATCAACGTGTTCCTGCAGGAGCTTCTCGGCCTCGACCGGCCCCTCGTGTTCCCGATCGAGTACGTGTCCGTGACGCGGGTGCTCGTCTCCCGCAGCGGTGAGCGACGGGTGGCGTCGGTCAACGAGACCGGCCACGTCCGGGACATGCTGCGTCGGTAGAACCCGCTCCGAGCCGCTAGAGGCCGGGAATCCGGGGCAGCGGAGGAAGCGGCGGGGGTGGCGGCAGGGTCGGCAGCTGAATCTGCGGCAGACCGGGAATGAGGGGCCGCGGGGCGGGGGCCGGTGCGGGCGCGGGTTCCGGCACGCTCGCCTCCTCCTGGGCCGGCTCCGGAATCGACACCGCGGCCGGCGGCGGCGCCACCGGTGACGGCGTGGGCGACGAAGACGCCTCCTCGGCGCTCGGCTGCGTGGCGGCGGGTTGCGCTTCGCCCTCCGCGCCCCGCACGTGGTTGCCGTAGCCGAGTCCGAGACCGATGACCGCGACGACCGCCAGCGCACCACCGGCCAGCGCACCGGCCCGGATCACCGGCTTCGCGAACTTCTCGGCGGCCAGTCCGGCCCCGAAGGAACCCGAGTGCTCCTGCGCCAGCACCGCGGCACCTTCCGCGGCGACCAGTTCGGGTTGTGCGGGCACGATCACCGGGAGCGCGAGCCACGACTCCATCAGCGACGCCACCAGCGGGATGTGCGCGCCGCCCCCGATCAGCACCACCGCGTCCGGTCTGCGTCCGGACGACTCGATCACCTCACGCGCCAGGCGCGCCGACGACTCCACGGGCCGGACGATGAGCGAATCGAGATTGTCCTGCGAAAGCAGCAGCAGACCGCCGTCGCCGGGCACGCAGACCGCGGTGTTGGTGGACAGTTCCTCCTTCGCCCGCCGGCAGCGCTCGGTGAGCGCCCACTCCGCGGCCTCGTCGGCCGGGCGGGCAATGCGTTCCTGCTCGAGTTGGTGGTCGCGGATCAACCGGTCGATGCCGTCGCCGCTGATCTCGTCGGTCCGTGCCGCCCCGAGCGCCTCCCCGGTGAGCCGGTCGACGACCGTGACCGTGAGGCCGGAACTGCCGAGGTCGTAGAACACGAGCGTCGAATGGTCGCCCAGCTGTCCCGACGCCTCGAGCTGCCGGAGCACCGCCGCCACCTCCGGGACCAGCCGGCAGTCGCCCATCGCGGCCTGCACGGCAGCGGCCTGCGCCTGATCGCGATATGCGACACCGATCGCCTGTACCTCGTCGGCGGCCGGGCACTCGGCCATCACCGTTTCGATGGAGTCGGCAACCAGCTGTTCCGGGTGGGTGTGGGGCGAATCCACGGGAAATGACCGGAACACGGCCCCCTCGTCGTCCGGGTACGCCACGCGCACCGCGCTGGCACCGACCGATACACCGAGAGCTGAAACCATGTGGAGACTATAACGGTTTGGTCACGGCAAGCGTGTCGTGGCCTCGCGACGACACCCTTCGTTATATCGGCTCAGAGCCCGGGAATCCGCGGCAATTCCGGCATCGGAAGTGGTGCGGGCGGCGGAATCGTCGGCATCTGGAATTGCGGCAGACCCGGGATGAGCGGCGCGGGTTCCGCCGTGGTCGGCGGAACCGACGTATCGGACGGCGCGACGCTCTGCGTCTCGGGGGCGACCGGCGCCTGCGTCGGACTCTGCGCCCGTGTCTGCGGCTGGTATCTGCTGCGCACCTCGGTCTGCGGCGGGATCACCGGCTGCTCGTCGACGACCGACGGAGCCGCCTCCACCGGCGGCGGCACCTCCGCGGTCGTCGTGGGTTGTGACGGTGCTGCCTGTTGCGCGGCGGGCGCCTCCGTCGTCGCCTGCGTGGCGGCCGGCTGCGCCTCCTCCTCCGAACCCTGCAGAAGATCGGTGCCGAAGCCGAGTCCGAGACCGACCGCGGCGACCACGGCCACGACACCGCCCGCGAGGACGAGACCCCGACGCTTCCCGGCCGGTGCGATCACCTCGTCCGAGTCCGTGTCCGAGTCCGGGTACGACGAGTGCCACAGGGCCTGCGTCTCGGGCTCCAGCTCAGGTTCCGGTTCCAGCTCCGGTGCGTGCTGCAGCTCCGGCTGGGGCAGGGGTGCCACGAACTCGTCGAATGTCGGGAGCGCCAGCAGGGCCGCACCCTCCGCCGCCACCAATTCGGGCTGCGCGGGGACGATCACGGGAAGGTCGAGCCAGGACTCGATCACCGACGCGACCATGGGAATGTGCGCGCCGCCGCCGATCAGCACCGCGGCGTCGGGTGCGCGTCCCGAGCGGCGGATGACCTCGCGGGTGAGGCGCGCCGACGTCTCGACGGGGCCCACGATGAGCGAATCGAAGGTGTCCTGCGACAGGAGCAGCAGACCGCCCTCGCCCGGCATGCACACCGCGCCGTTACTGGACAGCTGCTCTTTCGCGTCGCGGCACCGCGCGGCGAGCGCGAAGGCGGCCGCAGCGTCGGCGGGGTGCGCGAAGCGGTTCAGTTCGAGTTGGTTGTCGCAGATCAGGCGGTCGACGAGGTCGCCGCTGATCTGATCCGAGCGTGCACGGCTCAGCACCATGCCGGAGTCGCGGTCGAGGACGGTGACCGTGAGACCCGAACTGCCGAGGTCGTAGAACACGAGCGTCGAGTGGTCGCCGAGTTCTCCGGACATCTCCAGCATCTGCAGCGCGGCGGTGACTTCGGGGACCAGTTGGAAGTTGCCGATCTGCAGCCGCGCCATCGCGGCCTGCATGGCACCTGCCTGCGCGTCGTCCTGGTACGCGACGCCGATGGCCTCCACCTCGTCGGCCTCGTCCCGTTCGGCGAGTACCGTCCCGATGGATTCGGCGGCCAGTTCCGCCGGCAGTTCGAGTGTTGCGGTCACCGACCGTGATTGGAAGGTCGGGGTTTCGAGGCTCACGGCGTCGTGGCACGCGAAGCGCACCGCGCTGGCGCCGACGGATACACCGAGAACTGAAGTCATGCCGCCGACTATAACGGTTCGATTACGGGTCTCGCGCAGGAAGGAGACCGGACGCCACGTCAGACGGGTTTTCGACGTACTCCTGTGACACACATCGTATTAACGGCGAGCCGTCGACGTCGAAGCCTGCGGAAATGCGACACCCGGAACGCGGTGACCGCAACACGCCGTGACGTGTCTCGTTGGTGGACGAATGTCGCGTTGCCGTACACCCGAGGGGATTCGGCCGCGGTCAGTCGGTGGCGGCTGCGCGGGTGCCGTCGACATGGGTGCCGAACCACTGCAACGTTCGCGCCCATCCGTCCCGGGCGGCCGCCTCGTTGTACACGGCGGGCCGGTCGTCGCAGTGGAAGCCGTGTTCGGCCTCGGGGTAGCGGACGATCTCGGTGTCGACCGGAGCGTGGGTGAGCGTGGTGCGCAGTTCCTCGACCTCCTCGGCCGGGATTCCCTTGTCGCGGTCGCCGAACAGGCCCAGCCAGGGCGTCCGGAGCCGACTCGCGGCGTCGAGTTGCGTCGGATACCCGAACCGCGCCTTCGCGATGCCGCCGCCGTAGAAACTCGCCGCCGCGCCCAGGTCGAGGCGGGTCGCCGTGTGGAACGCGACGGTCCCGCCCATGCAGAATCCGACGATCGCGGTGTTCCGGGGTTCGATCGAGGCCGCCGACAGAGCCGCGACGGCCCCGTCGACGTCCTCGTCGATGTGCTCCGCCGTGAGCTCACCGATCAGCGACATCGCCGACTTCATGTCGTCGTAGGCCAGCACCGGATCCCCGTTCCGGTGGAACAGGTGCGGGGCGACGGCGTGATACCCGGCCGCGGCGAAACGACGGCAGACATCGACGATGTGGTCGGTGACGCCGAACGCCTCCTGGATGACGACGACGCCGCCGCGGGCCGGACCTTCGGGGGCGATGACGGTGAGTGGTGTGGTCACGAACTACGACTCTAGGAAACCGGCTTCAGCGGGTGGATACCCGGTGCCCCGGCGAGGTGCTCGCCGAACTTCCCGAGCGCGGCCTGGAAGTGCGGCGACTGCATGTGCGCGTCGAGCGCCTCCTGGCCGGTCCACACCTCCACGGTGACGAAGGTTCCCGCGACCGCGGCTGATTCGAAGACCTCGTACGAGATGCAGCCCTCTTCCTTGCGGCTTTCCGCGGCCAGCGCGGACAGTCCGCCGCCGACAATGTCCTCGGAGCCGGGCTTGGCAGGAATGGTCGCTACGACATGCAGATCGGACATCGACTCCCTTTCGTGAACGCCACCTCGTGTGGCCCGTCTCACGTAAGCACAGTTGGGTCGGCTAGGAAACCCGAAGTCGCGTCAAATAATCGGCGACCTTCGGTTCGTCCCAGCCGTGCGCCTCCCGGAGACCGTCCGCGATGGTCGCGAGATAGGCGGGCGCCGGCGCGTTCCTGGCGACGACGTCGCCGCGGGCACGGGTCGTGAACGTGCGCATGGGAACGCCGTTGCGGGATCCGAGTGCGACCAGGCGGTCGTAGCAGGCTGGTTCCTGCGCGTGAATGTCCTCGAACTGTTCCCGCGTGACCAGGAAGGCGCGGGCCGCGACGGTGCCGGGCGCGTCGGGGTCGTAGAAGGCGCGGCCGCCGCCCCAGATCCGCGACTCTCCCGCGAAGAACACCGTGCCGGGTATCACCACCGGCATCGACGCCCGAGGAGCGCGCGCATCTCGGGCGCCCGCGTGCACGAGGTTGCCCCCTGCCGGGCGACCACCGCGCAGGTAGCAGGTCAGACGCGTCGCAGCCATGTTCGATCCATAGCTGACGTACCAGATCAGCACACAAACGACCGTACTCGGACAAGATGGTCACATGAGTCTTCTCGGCGAAGTCAGGGGCTGGCGCAGCGGTGCACGGAAACATCACCGGCTGCGGGATCTCGACGGCACTCTCGTCGTCGTCACCGGCGGCGGCAGCGGGATCGGGCGCGAGACCGCGCTCGCGTTCGCGTCCGAGGGTGCCGTCGTGGTGGTCGCCGATCGCGATCTCGAATCCGCGCAGCAGACCTCCGATCTCATCAACTCCGCGCAGATGAAGGGCGGCGGCGCCGTCGCCATCTTCGGCGGGGGCTCCCACGCCTACCAGGTGGACGTCGCGGTGGAGGACGAGGTGCAGCGCTTCGCGGAGAAGGTGCAGGCCGAGCACGGCACCCCCGACGTCGTGATCAACAACGCCGGAATCGGATATTCGGGCACGTTCACGCAGACCCCGCAGAAGGACTTCGAGCGGGTGATGGACGTGAATTTCTGGGGAGTCGTCTACGGTTCCCGCGCGTTCGCCGAGCAGATGATCGAACGCGGAACCGGCGGGCACATCGTGAACCTGTCGTCCGCCGCGGCATTCACGCCGCAGAAGCGACTGACCGCGTATGCGACGAGCAAGGCGGCGGTGTTCATGCTGTCGGACTGTCTCCGAGCGGAATTGGTGAATCACGGCATCGGCGTCAGCGCCATCTGCCCGGGACTCGTCCACACCAACATCATTCAGACCACCGACTTCGCCGGCGCCACCCCGGAGGAGCAGGCGAAGATGCGGGACCGGACCGACAAGCTCTACCGCAAACGCGGTTTCACCCCGGACCGGGTGGCGACCCAGATCGTGAAGGCCGTCAAGTCCAACAAGGCCGTCGTCCCCGTCACGCCCGAAGCCAAGTTCGGGCGCGCGCTGAGCCGCCTCACCCCGGGCAGCATGCGGCTCGGCGCCCGCCTGGACCTCGGCTGATCCGCGACGTCAGGCGGTGGGCGCCTGCACCCGGCCGGTGTAGGCGTCCATGCTGTGGTAGACGCCGAGCCGGTCGGCCAGACGGTCCCAGACACGCACCGGCAGGACGGCTTTCGCGACCCTCGACAGGTACAGCGACCGCGGCAGCATCAGCAGCGGTGTGCCCTGCCGCATCGCCCGCCACGACCGGACCGTGACCTCTTCCGGGCTCAGGATCGGGGCGAACAGAGGGTTCTTCACGCCGTCGAACATGCCGGTGGAGATGTAACTCGGGCACACCGTCGTGACCTTCACGTGCCCGTGGCCGGCCTGGACCAGTTCGAGTCGCAGCGAATCACTCCACCCCAGGACAGCCCATTTCGACGCCGCGTACACGGCCATTCTCGGTGTTGCCACGGTCCCGGCGGCCGAGGCGATGTTCACGATCCGGCACTCCCGGCGTGGGTCCTCGATCATGGCGGGCAGGAACTCGTTGGTGACGTACATCGGCGCGAGCGTGTTGACGTCCATCACGAACTTCGTGTCCGACTCGTGGTCGTGGTCCCAGAAGTACTTGCCGCGCACCACCCCGGCGTTGTTGACGAGCACGTCGGGACGGCCGACTGTTCCCCGCACCTCGGCGGCCGCCGTGCGGACGGATTCGAGGTCGGCGACGTCGACGACCTGCGCGCTGACGGCGCACCCGGATTCGCGCAGTTCCTGCGCGGTGCGCTCGAGCCCGTCGGCGTCGATGTCCCACAACACCACCGCGGCGGCCCGGTCTGCGGCGGCGAGCCGGGCGAAGAGCCGTCCCATCCCCATCGCCGCCCCGGTGATCAGGACCGTCCTGCCCGCTGCCGAGAATCCCACGTCATGCTCTCCTTCGGTCGAGACCGGCCGGGTCGGCGGGCTCGTAGTAGAGGGTTTCGATCCGGTCCTTCAACGCGACCTGCGCGCGACGCAGCGCCTGCCACACCACCGGTGCGGCGACCCCGCCGAGCAGTTGCCCGGCCGGCCTGCCGGGAGAGTGGTAGCGGAAGTCGACGGTAAGTTCCGTTTCGTCCGCGTTGAGGGCGGCGAATGTCCAGACCGATCCGTGCACGCCGTGATCGGCCTCGACGACGAGGCGACGACCCGGATCCGACGCGGTTATCCGGCCGCGGGACGGCAGCGTCACCGGGCCGAGCACGGTCTCCGCGTCACCGAGGTACTCGAATGCCATCGGGGGCGGGACGACGATCACCGTGGTGCTGCGCAACCCGATCATCGAACGCCCGGACCTGCGGGGGCCGGACAGGCAGAGCTGAATGGACAAGGCGGTGTTCCCAACGTGTCGGCGTCCGAGCTGCAGAGTGTGTGGTACATCGATGTACCGCATACTGGTGACGCTATACGGAAACACCGCGACAGGGAAGACTACGATTCGATTCGATGACGAACCCCCAGCAAGACGCCGGTGACGGGCGCGCTGCCCGCTGGCGCGGCCAACGCGAGAAGCGGCGCTCGGAGTTCGTCGAACGGGCACTCGTCGCCATCGCCGAAGACGGTCCCGACGTGTCGGTCGCGACGATGGCCGTCTACGCCGAGGTCGCGCGCACCCGCATCTACCGGCACTTCGAGGACAGCACCGACCTCAGGAACGCCGTCGCCCGGCGGGTCGCCGCGATGATGCTCCTCGAATACG
Source organism: Rhodococcus sp. T7 (assembly GCF_009872365.1). Classification (NCBI taxonomy): domain Bacteria; kingdom Bacillati; phylum Actinomycetota; class Actinomycetes; order Mycobacteriales; family Nocardiaceae; genus Rhodococcus; species Rhodococcus sp. T7. The sequence goes on along the minus strand of NZ_WXYH01000024.1, from coordinate 1,341 downwards.
CGCCCGTGATCACCACCGACGGCGCGCCGCACGCGATCCTCACCCGCGCCGCCCGCACCCACCTCGACTGGGTCACCGAACACGCCAACCTGTACCGCTACCTGATGTCGTTCTCCCCCGCCGCCGAAGAGGTGCGGCGGGGGATCACCACCGCCGTCGCCGACATGCTCCGCCCCTACCTCGACGCGCTCGGCACCCCGGCCACCGCGACACCTCTGGCCAACGCGCTGATCGGGATGGTCGAGTCGGTGGCGCTGGACTGGATCGAGCGACCGGGCGGCACCGACGTCGGCGCGCTGACCGAGCAATTGGCCGCGTGGGCGTGGGCGCTGGTCGACACTACGATGCGCGGCCGCGGCGTCGTCCTCGATCCCGACCTTCCCCTACCGGCCCCCGGCGACCTCCGCACGTGAGTGGGAAAGCGTCCCGGAACATGCTTTGCCGCTCACGTACGGGACCAGCGGGCAAGGTACTCGCGCTCGGTGGGAGTGATGCGGCGTAGCCGCTGGGCGTCGACATCCGCGACAGCCATCTGCGTGGTGGCGGTGACGGCGGGCGGGTCGGTGATCGGGGTGCGCGCACCGCGGACCTCGTAGCCGATGGTGAAGTCGACGGCCCGGTGCTTCGCGATCCACATCGTGACCCGGAGCGGGCTGTCGGAATGCCGCAACTGTCCCCGGTACCGCACGTGGATGTCGGCGATGAACGCGCTCGTGATGAGCGACGAGTTCTCGCTGCCCTCGCTGAGCAGCCAATCGATCCGGGCCTCTTCGAGCAGCGTCACCATCCGCGCATGGTTGATGTGCTGAAAGGCGTCCATGTCGGACCACCGGACGGTCACGAAGGCGTCGTAGCCGACGACGGCGGCAGGGGAGTCGGTCACGATGGACATCATCCCCTGCCGCCGTCGGCGGAACTCACGCGATGTCGCGCAACCAGTTCTTCAGCCACGTGGTGGCCGGCGTACCCGAACCGTCGACCGCGTAGCTGGTGTAGTCCTGATGCGCCTGCGACTTGTAGAACTGCTCCAGCTCGTCGATGCGCTTCTCGTTGTGCTGCTCGTCCAGCTGAGCCATCAGCGCGGGCACACCGCCAACCGCGAGGATGTCGTTCCAGATCGCCAGCGCTTCCTGCTGGTACCGGCCGAACAGGTTCGGCGTCGGATCCGACGTCTGCGCGAGGAACCCGGCGAGCCGCGTCACGAAGTCTTCCTTCGGTGTGGAGCAGTACAGGTCGCCGTACGCGCAGAAGGTGCGCGTGTTCTGGCTGACCCAGCCGAAGCCGCCGATGCGGGGACCACCGGCACCGCTGCCTGCGACGGCGGGGCCGACGAGGGCGTCG